>JAXDKU010000136.1:0-10065 GCA_034667005.1 Chloroflexota bacterium | reverse complement strand
CACGTTGGCTGCGGCGCTGGTCAGGCGGACGTCTGTCATCTGGCTTCAACGACTCCTGTAGAGACTTCTGCTGCGCTGGGCAAAGACTGGCGGGGTCACAGCGCTGCCGGAGGATACGGCCGGTTCTTCGACCTGTCAACGGGACATCTGCCCCGGTCACGAAAGAGACAGATGACGTACGTCAGGTCCCGATGCGTCGTCGCCAGTACCGGCCGAGCCACGCCGCGGAGGCGAGCAGGACGCCCAGCCACAGCGAGGCGAGGAGTGGCGCGGGTTCGTGCGCGGCGCCGGCCGCCGCCGGCTGCCCAGGCGTGGCGTCTGTCGCAGGGAGCGCCTCGCGGATCGCGGCGAGCAGCTCGTCCAGCGTGTGGACGCGCGGGGAGAACAGTGAGACGTCGTCGTAGCCGTTCGCGACCGTCCCGTCCGCGGCAATGCGCCAGTAGGTGACCCATTGCATCGGGACGTGCTGTTGCGAGCGCATCGGCTTCCCGATCGCGATCAGGGCCCGGTCCCCCTGGCGCATCTCCGTCATGTTGCAGTCGGAGAGGTGATTCGCGGCGAAGGCCAGGTCCGATCCCGCGTTGCCGCGGACCACCCGCTCCACGGCCAGCTCGTAGTGCTCGACGCCCTGCCGCTGATCCCAATTGGCCGTGCCCACGGACGCGATCACGATCGTCGGGCTGGAGCGCACGACATGGCCGATGGGCGTTGTGCCAAGGCTGCAGGCGAGCGTGGGGGCGGCAGACAGCGAGGCGACAGCGGCCATCGCGATCGCGGTGGCGATCGCCACCGGGCGCCAGGACGTGGCCCGAAGCGGCCTCGGACGGATGAACGTCCTCACGTCACCTCCTTGGGGCTCGATTCCGCGTGGCTCGCTCGGTCCTCGATGGCTGAGACGATCGCCGAGAGGGCGGTGTGCCGCCGCCGGCGATTGACGGTCCACGTTGAGGGTGACACGATCCCGGTGCGCTCGGATCGGTGGCCCAGTCCACCCCGCGCAGGAGGGGGAGGGTGCGGCCGTGAACGAGACGACACCGATCGGGCACGCCCCGCGAGGGGCGGTGCTGCGGGAGCTGGCAGCGCTGCGTTCTGCCCTGTCTCGCATTGGGGCGTCAGCCGCAGTGCTGGCCCTGCTCGCGCTGCTCGCATGCGCTGCGGTCGCGAGCGCCGCACCCGCGGCGCCGATCACCATCGAGCTCTCACAGCCGGACGGCACGGTCTTCCCGGCGCGGCAGTACGGCGATGAGCGGGCGAATGGCTTCGAAACGGCCGGCGGACACACGATCCTCCAGGATGCCCGAGGCGTCTGGCGGTACGCCCGACTGGGCGCCGGCGGCACGATCGCGCCGAGCCGAACGAGAGCTGACGCGACGGCGCCCTTCGCGACGCGCCCCCACCTGAGGCCGGCCGCGGCGCCCGCCGCGACGGCGCCCGCCGGCCAATCGGTCGTTCCGAGCGTCTCGCCGCATGTCGGTTCGCAGCGGAACCTGGTCCTGCTGGTTCGGTTCACCAACCAGGCTCCGGCGCCCAGCTCGACCGCGGCCGCGTGGAACCGCAAGTTCTTCGGCGCCAGCAACAGCGCTCGCGACTTCTATGCGGACAATTCCTACGGCACCTTCGATCTCGATCCCGCGGAAGAGACCTCTGGCACGGCCGACGACGGCGTGGTGGGTTGGCTCCCGCTGGCCTTCAAACACCCCAACTCCAAGGGCAACGTGGGTGCCCCCGCCAACGAGAAGGTCGTCCGGAAGGCCGTGCGAGCCGCAAGTCCGTACGTCGACTATGCGTCCTACGACACGAACACCGACGGCTTCCTGTCGTCCGCCGAGCTTCACGTGACCGTGATCCTGGCCGGCTACGAGGCGGCCTACGCGTCCAACTGCGGGAATGCCGTGTGGGCGCACCAGAGCTCGTTCGGCTCCGCGAGCCAGGCCGCCACGGCCGACGGCGTGATCATCGGAGCGGCGCAGGTCGACGGCGGCTACACGGAATTCGGTGAACAGCACTGCCAGAAGATCAACGGCACCAAGCGGACGCACCTGGCGACCATCGGCATCATGACCCACGAGTTCGGGCACGACCTCGGTCTCCCGGACCTGTACGACGTCGACTACTCGTCCTATGGCGTCGGCGAGTGGAGCCTCATGTCACTCGGTACGTGGAACACGGTCGGCAACAAGCCGATGGGATCGTCGCCGGCCATGCTGGATGCCTGGTCCAAATGGGCCGAGGGATGGGTCACTCCGGTGCGTGCCGATGGCGACCTGGAGCTTTCCGACGTGGAGACGAACCCGCAGGTGATACAGCTCCTGTCCAACCCGGGCGGCGTCGATTGGAGCTTCCAGCAGACCGGCCGGGGTCAGTATTTCCTGGTCGAGAATCGCCAGCGGATCGGATACGACGCGGGGCTGCCGGGCTGCGGAGTGCTCATCTGGCACATCGATGAGACCAGGTTCGACAACCACCTCGACAGCAGGCGCCTCGTGGACCTCGAGGAGGCCGATGGTCACGGCGACCTCAACGAGGAATACGGGGTCGCCGGAAACTTCGGCGACGACGGCGATCCGTATCCCGGCGCGGCCAACAAGGTGGCGTTCACGAACAATTCGAACCCGAACAGCAAGCTGTACAACGGGACGGCCAGCGGCGTCGCCGTTCGGAATATCGATGCGCCGTGTGACGGCTCAGCCGCGACACTGCACGTCGACGTTCCGACCACTGGAGCCCCGAACGACCAGTTCGCCCTGGCTTCGGTGATCACGGGGCCGAACGCGTCGCTGGAAAGCGAGTCGAACGTCGGCGCCACCAAGGAGGTCGAGGAGCCCGAGCACGCGGCAAACGAGGGCGGCGCGTCCATCTGGTACAGCTGGTTCGCGAGCGATGACGGCACGGTGACGATCGACACGACCGGCAGTGCCGTCGACACGATCCTCGCGGCGTACACCGGAGACTTCGTGAGCGCGCTCGACCTGGTCGCCGAGAACGACGACAGCGAGCCGAACCTGGTCGTCCAGAGCACAATCAGCTTCAACGCGGTCGCCGGGACCACGTACCGGATCGCAGTGGACGGCTACAACCAGAACGGCACGGGCGCGGCCCAGGGACAGATCCACCTGCATCTCTTGCAGTCGCCGTAGGGGAGGCAACGGCCCGCGGGGCCGGCGAGGGACATCCGACGGTCACCGGGCCTGGAGCTCGACGATCAACGCCTCGTCCGGGGCCAGGCTGACGGCCGCGAGGTCCACCGGATCGCCCGCCCCGCGCTCGGGCACGGTCGAAAGCACCACCGCGCCGGACGCGCCCAAGCGTCCTCTCGCTGCACGTCGCAGGTCGACCTGAACGGGCTCCGAGCGGAAGCTCACGATCACCACGAGACGTTCACCGTCCGCCTCCCGGAGGTAGGCGACGGCGCCCGAACCCGCGGGAAGGTCGATGCTCCTGAAGGTTCCGGTGGAGAGCGCCGCGCTCGCGTGCCGCAGTCGCAGCAGCTCCCGGTACAGGCTCAGCAGAGAGCGCGGGTCGGGCCGCTGGTCCTGCGCGTTGACCGTCGCGATGTCGCCGAGCGGCAGCCACGGCGAGGCGCCCGTGAAGCCGCCGCCCGCCTCCGAGGACCACTGCATCGGAGTGCGGCAGGCGTCCCGGCCGAATCGGTCGAACCGGATCCCTGCCGGAGGAGGCACGTCCAGCATGCCGATCTCCTCGCCCATGTACAGCACGGGCGTGCCGCGCAACGTGAGCAGCAGCACGGCGGCGGGCCGCAGGGCGCGTGCCCCGAACCTCGTCCCGTGCCGGGGGTTGTCGTGGTTCGAGAGCGCGCGGCATGGCCAGCCGTGGGCGGGCAGGTGGGCCTCGGGGCCCTCGATCGTCACGCGCATCTCGTCCGCGTCCCAGGGCGTCGCAATGAACGTGAAGTCGAACGCTAGGTCGAATACCGGCTGCTCGGGCGTGCCCAGGTATCGGCCGAGTATCTCGACCGGCAGGTAGGCCTCCCCGAGCAGCATCACGTCCGCTCGCGCGGCGGTCGCGGCGGCCCGGATCGAGCGGACGACGTCAACGGTTTCCGGCCGGTTCTTGTTCCAGACATGGAGCTGGTCGCCGCTGGCCATGAACGGCGTCAGGTAGCCGGGCACCGCAGGCGGGTTCTCGCGCAGCAGCGCGTCCTTCATGGATCGGTCGATGGCATCGACCCGAAACCCGTCCACGCCGCGCGCCAGCCAGAACCGCACGACGTCGGCCATGCGCTCGTGCGTCTGCGGCGTGCGCCAGTTCAGGTCGGGCTGCTCCGGGTAAAAGGAGTGCAGGTAGTACTGGCCCGTCCGCTCCTCGAGCTGCCAGGCCGAGCCGCCGAAGGCCGCCGTCCAGTTGTTCGGCGCGCCGCCGTCCGGCGCGGGGTCCGCCCAGATGTAGAGCTCGCGGTGCGGATCATCCCGCGACCGGCGCGCGGCCTGGAACCACGGATGCTGGTCGGAGGTGTGGCCCGGGACCAGGTCGAGGAGGACCTTGAGGCCGCGGCGGTGTGCCTCGGCGACCAGGAGGTCGAAGGTGCGCAGGTTCCCGTAGGCCGGATCGATCGCGCAGTAGTCGCTGATGTCGTAGCCAAAGTCCTTCTGCGGCGACGGGTAGATCGGGGATAGCCAGATCCCATCGACGTTCAGGGCGTCCGGCGCGCCACGGAGGTGGTCCAGGTGCGCGGCAATCCCCGCCAGATCGCCGATGCCGTCGCCGTCCGAGTCGGCAAACGAGCGTGGGTAGATCTGGTACAGCACGGCGCTGCGCCACCAGGTCCGATCGGGCAGGCTCGCGCGGCTCTCTGACATCGGCGGTGGGTCGTCTCCAATGGTTGGCGGGCTCGCGCGTCATCATCCCCGCTGATGAATCAATTCGCCACCCGCGCGGACCGTGGCTAGCCCCGGCGCCGTCCCCCTCGTCCCACCGCCGGGAATCCGGGCGCTCGTTCGCGCCGGCGTTCTGGATGCCGAGGTGGCCGCGCTGGTCTGGCTGCTCCTGGAGGGCGGGCTTCCGATCCTCGTCTGCGGCCCTGCTTCCGAGCCGGACCTGACGGGGACGCTCAACGCCCTGCTGGAGCTCCGGACGCCGGCCTCGCTAAATTCGCCTGCCTCGCCACATTCGCCGTCTCCGCCACGTTCGCCGGCCTCGCCGGCTCTCAAGTCCGGGAGCGGTGGCGCCAACGGCGATGCGCGGCCCGGCCGAAGGCCGGGGACGACGCTGCGGGCATCCTCACTCCGGGAGGCCTTCGAGATTCTCCAGGCCGAGCCCTTCAACCTGTCCGACGATGAGCTGCGAGCCCTTGGCATCGTGGTCGTGCTGGAAGGGGGCCGCGCCACGGCCGTCCACTACGTCCGGCCGGTGGAGCGGGACAAGGAGGGCCACCTCCAGCGGCGCCCGCCGGCCGTGCTCGCGACCTGGGATCCGGAGCGCGCGGCATTCGAGCATTTCGCCTGGGCCGTCACCCCGGAGCTGGCCGTCCGCGTCGGCCGAACCCAGGCCGACCTCGAGGAGGAGCAGGCCCGCCGGCAGGCGTCGTTCACCGGCGTTTGACGGTTCGGGGGGAGGCTCCTACGCTCGCCGCTCGTGTTCCCGTTCCCGCTCGTCCCGTCCGGGGGTGACTCGTGTCTGCGTCCGATTCCGCCGCTTCCTCCGCATCCGCCTCTCGGTCATCGTCCGGCCGCCGCGCCGCGGCTTCGCCCGCGCGACCCGCCACGCTCGGTGAGCTGAGGGCCTCCGACTACCGGCCGCGCAGCGTCAAGCAGGAGCTGCGGGCCAACCTGATGTCCCGCCTCGCCGCCGAGGAGCCGGTGTTCCCCGGCATCGTCGGGTTCGAGGACAGCGTCATCCCGGCGCTCGAGAACGCGATCCTGGCGGGTCAGGACATCGTGTTCCTCGGTGAGCGCGGCCAGGCCAAGACGCGCCTCGCGCGGCTCCTCGTGGGGTTGCTGGACGAGGCGATCCCCGCAGTGGAGGGGAGCGACCTCCGGGAGGATCCCCTCGCCCCGATCACCCCGGCCATCCGCGCCCGGGTGGCGCTGGAGGCCGACGCCACCCCCATCGAGTGGGTCCCGCGCGATCGCCGCTACGGGGAGAAGCTGGCCACACCGGACATCACGATCGCCGACCTCATCGGCGAGGTCGATCCAATCAAGGTGGCCGAGGGCCGTTACCTGGCCGACGAGTCGACGATCCACTTCGGCCTCATCCCGCGCTCCAACCGCGGCATCTTCACGATCAACGAGCTGCCCGACCTCGCCGAGCGAATCCAGGTGGGGCTCCTGAACATCCTGGAGGAGCGCGACGTCCAGGTCCGCGGCTACACACTGCGCCTGCCGCTCGACCTGTTCGTCGTTGCGAGCGCGAACCCGGAGGACTACACGAGCCGCGGCCGCATCATCACGCCGCTGAAGGACCGTCTTGGCTCGCAGATCCGGACGCACTACCCGCGCACGATCGAGCACGAGATCCAGATCATGCTCCAGGAGCGGACGCGCTTCGCCGCCGAGGACGGGCCCGAGATCGAGGAGCCCGACTTCATGCTCCAGCTCGTGGCCGAGCTGTCCCACCTGGCACGGCGCGCCCCCGAGATCAGCCAACGCTCCGGCGTCAGCGTCCGCGTGTCCATCGCCAACCTGGAGACGCTCGTCGCGAGCGCGACCAAGCGGGCAATCCGCCTGGGGGAGACATCAGCCGCGCCGCGAGTCAGCGACCTCGCGGCGCTGATCCCGTCGACCACCGGCAAGATCGAGCTCGAGTCCATGAGCGATGAGGCGCCCGAGGAGCGCGTGGTCGACCGGCTGCTCTCCCGCGCGCTGCACACGGTCTTCGCCCGCCGGGTGGACCTGGACGATCTCGACGAGGTGGTCGAGGCGTTCGAGTCGGGGCTGGTCATGGAGACCGGCGAGCTCGTGCCCTCCCGCGAGTACGTGCGCTGGGTCCGCGAGACGCCCGGCCTTCCCGAGGCTGTCAGCCGCCTTGGAGTGGGCGAATCTCCGGCGGGCGTCGCCTCGGCCGTGGAGTTCCTGCTCGAGGGCCTCCACCTCCACAGACGGCTCAACAAGGAGCGCGGGCTCCCCGGCGGCGGAGGCGTCTACCGGCGATGAGCCTCCGCGGCTTGCTTGGCTTGCCCCAGGGGCAAGTAACCACCGGCCTTCCGAGGGCCTCAAGCGCGTTCTTGCTCTCGGCGCAAGGCATTGCCGTCCCAATGCCCCGACCCGGCCGATCCTTGCGCTTGGCGCAAGAACGCGCCCGAGTGGGGACCGCGAGACCCGGCGCCACGGTCGATACGTTCGCCCGGGGCAAGGTGGCAACCCGCGTCGCCTGGCCGGGCGGGTCCGGGCAGGCGGGCCACTCCCAACCGGCGCGGAGGTCCCGTCGGACCGGTCACTCCCCGAAGTGGCCCGCATGAGCCTCCTGCCGTCCGACCCCGGTCCCGAGCGAACGATCCTCGGCACGTTCAACGGGCTCAGCCGCTACCGGCGGTGGGACGGGTCGCAGCGGCTCCCTGACTTCACCGCGGATGAGCTGCTGGACGAGATCTCCGACGACCTGCTGGCTGAGGCGGACCTCGGGGAGGCATTGCGCCGGCTGCTCGACCGCGGCATGCGGCGGCCGCCTGGGTCCAACGCGGACGACCTCCCGGGGCTCCGCGACCTGCTCGACCGGCTGCGCGAGCGCCGGCAGGAGCTGCTCGATCGGTACCAGCTCGGCGACGTCCTCTCCGATGTCCGCGAGGAGCTGGACGCAGTCATCGAGACGGAGCGCCGTGGGATCGAGCGCCGGCTTGCACCCGACGCGGCCATGGACGAGGACCTCCGCCGCATGGCCAGCGAGATGGCGAGGCGCCGGCAGGACCAGTTGGAGGCGCTGCCCCAGGATCCCGGCGGCCGCATCAAGGGCCTCCAGGAGTACGACTTCATGGAGCCGGCGGCGCGCGAGCGGTTCGAGGCGCTGCTCGACCGCCTGCGCCACCAGGTCCTCGACTCCCTGTTCGAAGGGCTGTCCGAGGCCATCCAGAACGTCACGCCGGACCAGCTGGCCGCGAACCGGGACATGATCAAGGACCTGAACCACCTGCTGAGCGAGCGGCTTGCAGGGGAGGAGCCGTCCCAGAGCCGGGTGGACGACTTCCTCGCGCAGCATGGCCGGTTCTTCCCCGGCGCGCAGACGCTGGACGACATCGTCGAGCAGCTCGGCGAGCGCATGGCCGCGATGCAGTCGCTGCTCGCCTCCATGAGTCCGCAGCAGCGGGAGGAGCTCCAGTCGATGATGGATTCGCTTCTCCGCGACGACCGTCTCCGCTGGGACCTGGCACAGCTGGCGGCCACGCTGGACCGGCTGTTGCCGGACGGGCTCGGCGAGCGGATGCGCTTCCGCGGGGATGAGCCCCTCTCGCTGGAGGGTGCCCTCGCGCAGATGGGACAGCTCCAGCGCATGGACCGGCTCGCGGATCAGCTCCTGGATGCGGGCGACGGCGCCGCCATCGGCGACCTCGATCCAGCGGAGGTCGCCGAGCTGATGGGCGACGAGTCCGCGCAGGACGTGCGCGCGCTCCAGGAGCTTGCACGGGCGCTCGAAGAGGCAGGCTACGCCGAGCGGACAGGGGACCATCTGGAGCTCACGCCCCGCGGCAGCCGCCGCCTCGGTCAGCGCGTGCTCGACCAGCTCTTCGCCAAGCTCCGCAAGGACGCGTTCGGCGGGCATTCGATTGCCCGTGCCGGTTCAGGCGGGGAGCGCACGGACGAGTCGACGGCCTGGGAGTTCGGCCGTCCATTCCACCTCGACCTGCAGCGCACGCTGGCGAACGCGCTGACGCGTGCGGACAACAGCGTCGATGCGCGGTCCGGTCGCGAGGGCGAGCGGCTCCTGCTCGACCCGTCGGACTTCGCGGTCTTCCAGACCGAGGAGCTGTCGGACGCGGCGACGGTGCTGCTGGTGGACATGAGCCGCTCGATGCTGCTGCGCGGCTGCTTCCTGGCGGCGAAGAAGGTGGCCGTGGCGTTGGACACTCTCATCCGCACGCAGTTCCCGCGGGATCGCCTGCATGTCGTCGGGTTCGCCTACTACGCGAGGGAGATTCGGCCGCAGGCGCTGGCCGGGCTGTCCTGGCAGGGCTACGAGTACGGCACCAACCTCCAGCACGGGCTGATGCTCGGCCGCCGGCTTCTGGCGCGCGACCACAGCGCCAACAAGCAGATCGTGGTGATCACGGACGGTGAGCCCACGGCGCACTTCGAGGACGGTCAGGTGGAGTTCAGCTACCCGCCGACCCGCCGGACCATCGCCGAGACGCTGCGCGAGGTCGTGCGCTGCACGCGCGAGGGCGTGACGATCAACACGTTCATGCTCGAACGGTCGCGGGCGCTCGCGGAATTCGTGGATCGGATGACGCGGCTGAATCGCGGTCGCGCCTTCTACGCGAGCCCCGAGCACCTCGGCCAGTACGTGCTGGTCGACTACGTGGACCGCAAGCGCAAGCGGAGCTGAGAGAGAGACGGCGTGGACGCGGACGGTCGGAACGGGGACGAGGGCGCGCCGCGGGAAGCGTAGGCCGGCGCCCGGCCGCGCTCCGGAGATCGGCCGAACACTTCAGGTCTCGGCGGCGTCAGGTGATTCGAGGGAGGTGACGAGCCTGCACACCGTCGTGCAAGCCCGCAACGGAGACCTTGATGCGTTCGAGTCGCTGGTCATCGAGCACACGCCGGCCGTCTACCGCGTCGCTCGCGCGATCGTGGGCGAGGCCAACGCGCCCGACGTGGTCCAGGAAGTCTTCCTTGCCGCGTGGCGCGAGCTTCCCCGCCTTCGTGATCCCGCGCGCTTCGCTCCGTGGCTCCAGCGTATCTGCGTCAACCGCTGCCGCTCCGAGCTTCGGAAGCGCCGCGGCCTCCGCGAGATCCCCGTGGAGGCACTCGGCGTGACGTCCACGCCGCGCTCCTTCGACCTCCGACCGGGTGCCGAGGCGCGCGCGCTGATCGCGCCCGGGCTTGCCCGGCTGTCGCTGGACCATCGGACGTTGATCGCGTTGCACTACGCGGCAGGGATGCCGCTGAGCGACGT
>JAXDKU010000135.1:0-15539 GCA_034667005.1 Chloroflexota bacterium | reverse complement strand
CCCCCGCTCGGCTACGAGAGTTGCGGGCCGTAGCCCAGGACCGGGATCCCGAATGCCTCGAAGTCGCGCGCGTTCCGCGTGACGATCGTGGCGTCCAGGGTCCACGCAACACCGGCGATCAGGGCGTCCCCGAGGCTCGGCTTCCGGTGGCCGGCCTCGATGCGCTCTCTCCTCCGATCGCCTGCCCAGGCGGCACCCTCCGGATTCACGGCAACGTACTCCAATGCCCCGAGCGCCGACCGGATCGCCTCCCGCTGCTCAGGGCTGCCGCCCGACAGGGTCTCGCAGGCGACCACGGCGCAGGTGTACAGCTCGCTGCTCTCGGCGAACAGGCGCTCCATGATCTCTCGGCCCCAAGGGTGGTCGTGGCTGTAGTCGATGAGGACGGTCGAATCGAGGAGGTACCTCACCGGGCGTCCTCGTCGTCCTCGCGCATCCTGCGAACCCACCGGTATGCCTCATCCGGGGTCATGTAGGACGGCGTTCCGATTGTGACGCCGCGCAGGTCGTCAAGCGCCTTTCGGAGCCGCTCGCGCTTCACCTTCGCAGCCACGGCGTCGGCGACGAATGCGCTCCGGCCGCGTGGGCCCGCCAACTCGTCCACTTGGCGCAGCAGCTCCTCGGGGAGCGTCACGTTCGTTCGTGCCAAGGCCATCAGCGGGTTCCGCGGTCAGTGTGAAGCATCGTGTGCGAGCCTAGCACACGGTATTCGGCGCCCCTACCCGTCCGGGGCTTCCAGCTCCCGCGCATAGGACGGCATGCGGAACCGCATGTCCCGCGTCAGCAGCCCCCCATACCCAAGGCGCGCAACCGTGGAGCGGGTCGGCGGGTCTCCGGCGAGGAGCCATGGCAACAGCAGATCGACCGCCGTGGCCTTGGAGTAGGCGCCGCACGTGGGCAGGCCGATGATCGCGGTCCGGTGGAGCTTGCCCAGCCAGAGCATCGAGCCGGGGTGCGCGGGCACGCCGTGACTCACCACCCGCCCACCGAGCTCGTCGAGCGCCACGAACACCGGATCGTGCGGGTCCGTGGAGCCCGCGCCCGCCGTGAGCAGGATGTCGACTGCGGGGCTGCCGGCGGTGAGGCGCCGCATCCGGGCGGCCACCTCGGCCGGGTCGTCCGGCACGTAGCTGATCTCGATGAGCTTCGAGCCCAGCCGCTCCACGCGGGTCCGGACGCTGCTCTCGAAGCGCTCGCGGGCGGCTGCGCCGAGCGTCTCGCGGACCAGCGCGGCCACGCGGCGGCGCCCGAACGGCCGCACATCGACCAGGGAGCGCGGCCGCCGCCGCAACACCGCCTCGGCTCGCTCCAGGACGGACTCCGGGACGAGGTGCGGCCCCACCTTGACGCTCGCCACCACCGCACCCTCCGAGACCACCTGGCCGTCGTAGGCGGTGAACAGCGACACGGGGTCGATGCGGTCGAGCAGCTCCACGCCGGTCACGTCGATGCGCAGCACGCCGTCGTGCGCGGCGAGGACGTCGATGCGGCTCTCCGACGGCCCGCGGAGCGACACGCCGGCACCCACGATCGCGGCGGCGAGCCGCACGCCCGCCTCGTCCTCGTGGACTTCCGCCGCATCCGGGACGAGCAGCGTCACGTCGAGCGGCGCCGGCGCGCCGTCGGAGCGCTCCGCCCAGGGGCCGCGTCCGATCGCCGGCTCGTGCTCGAGTGCGACGAGGTCATCCTCGGAGAGGCGCCGGCCCTTCGACCAGCGCTCGCTGCCCACGACCAGGTCGCGCGTCAGCACCGCGCCGGCCAGGGCGCGGTCCACGGGCGTTCCTGTCCGGATCCGTTCGAGCCTCATCGAGGCCCGAAGCGTAGAGCGTCAGGCTGCGGGCCGGTGGCCCGGCGTCACGCGTCCGCCAGCGCCGCCTCGAGTGCCCGCCGCACGTAGACGGCGGCCATCGCGGTCCGGTATTCGCGGTCCGCGTGGATATCCGAGTTGACCTGCTGCCCGTCCGCGGCATGGACCGCGGCCGCAGCGATCGACGACGGCCCGCCGTCCGTTCCGGCGAGTGCCGCTTCCACGGCCGTGGCGCGGTACGGATGGTCGCCAACGCCGGTCACGCCGACGCGCACGTGGCTGACCGTTCCGCCGGCGCGGGCCACAACCACCGCCACACCGACGACCGAAAAGCCGGACGCCGGCTGCATCAGCTGCCGGTAGGTGGTGCCTGCCGCCCCGGGGAGTCCCGGGATGCGGATCTGCACCAGCAGCTCGTCCGGCCGCAGCGCGGTCACGAACGGCTCCAGGAAGAATCCATCGGCGTCCACGACGCGCTCGCCGGCCGCGGAACGGAGCACGAGCTGAGCGTCAAGGGCCAGCGCCACCGCAGGCATGTCCGATGCCGGATCCGCGTGGGCCAGCGAGCCGCCGAGCGTGCCCCGGTTGCGGACCTGCACGTCACCGACGTCGTGGATCGCGCGGCCGAGGAGCGGGCAGCGCTCCCGCGCCAGGTCGGATGCGAGGACTTCGGCGTAGGTGGCGGCCCCACCGATGGCCAGGCCATCCTCCCAGGCCCCGATGCCGCGCAGATCCCGCAGCCTGCCGATGTCCACCAGGCGCTCGGGCGTGGCGAGCCGGAGCTTGAGCAGCGGCAGCAGGCTGTGGCCGCCCGCAATGACCTTGGTGCCCTCATCGCCGGCCGCCAGCAGGTCGAGGGCCTCCACGAGGGACTCTGGACGCACGTACTCGAACGCAGCGGGGATCATGGCTGCACCTCCGCGACTTGCATGGCGCGCCAGACGGTCTGTGCTGTGTACGGCATGTCGAGGTGGCGGATGCCGAAGCCGGACAGGGCATCGATGACCGCGTTGGCGACCGCCGCCGTGCTGGCGATGGCGCCCGCCTCGCCCACGCCCTTGACGCCGATCGGGTTCACCGGCGACGGCGTGATCGTCTCGTCGAGCTCGATGGGCGGGAACCACGAGGCTCTCGGGATGGCGTAGTCCATCATCGAGCCGGAGAGCAGCTGGCCGTGATCGTCGTAGACCGCCTGCTCCCAGAGCGCCTGGCCGACGCCCTGGGCGATGCCGCCGTGCAGCTGCCCATCGACGATCAGCGGGTTGATCTTCCTGCCGACGTCGTCCACCGCCAGGTAGCGGACCAGGTCGACGTGGCCGCTCTCGCGATCCACCTCCACGATCGCGACGTGTGTCCCGAACGGCCACGTGCAGTTGGGCGTGTCCCAGTAGGCCGTCTCATCGAGGTAGGGCTCCATGCCCTCCGGCGGGTCGAACCCAAGGTCCAGCGCGAACGCGATCTCCTGGATGGTCTTCTTCTTCTCGGGCGAGCCCCGCACGAAGTAGTCCGCGCCGTCGACCTCGATGTCGTCGACGGAGGCCTCCAGCATGTGAGCCGCGAATCGCCTGGCCTTCTCCCGGATCTTGCCGGCCGCCTTGATGGCCGCCGTCATGCCCACTGACGACGTGCGCGAGCCATATGACCCGTACCCGAACGGCGTCCCCTGGGTGTCGGAGTGCTGGACCACGATGTCGTCCATGGGGATGCCCAGCTCGTGCGAGAGGACCTGGGCATAGGTCGTCTCGTGTCCCTGGCCTTGCGGCGACGTGCCCGCCGTCAGGACCGTCTTGCCCGTCAGGTGGACGCGGATGTTGGCCGATTCCCACATCGCGGCGCCCCAGCCCTCGCCGACGGCACCGATCCACTTGGACGGCGCGACCCCGCAGACCTCGATGTAGGTCGACAGCCCCAGGCCGAGCAGCTTGCCGCGGCTCGCGGCCTCCGCCTTCAGCGCCGGGAGGCCGTCGTAGCCGACGGCCGCCAGTGCCTTGTCCATGGCGGGCTCGTAGTCGCCCGAGTCGATGTAGATCTTCGCGCCGCCTGAGGCGGTGCCCAGGCCGGACGGGTTGTCGTACGGGAACTGGTCGGGCTGGATGAAGTTGCGGCGGCGCAGCTCCGCGCGGTCCATGCCGATCTCGGCGGCGAAGAGGTCCATCGCCCGCTCCACCACGTAGGTCGCCTCGGGACGGCCGGCACCGCGGTACGCGTCGACGAAGGTCGTGTTCGTGTAGACGCCGGTGACCTCGCACCAGACGTTCGGGATCTTGTAGCAGCCGGACAGGACGCGGCCGTAGAGCGTGGTGGGAATGCCTGGACCGATCGTCGAGAGGCGGCCGCCGAGGTTGGCGAAGGTCTTGACCCGGATCCCGCTGACAGTGCCGTCGCGGGAGCCGGCGATCTCCAGGTAGGTGATGTGGTCGCGGCCGTGGATGGTGCTCTGGTAGCTCTCCCGGCGGCCCTCGACCCACTTGACGGGGCGCCCGCCGATCGCTTTCGAGGCGAACATGACCAGGGCCATGTCCGCGTAGCAGAAAATCTTGGTGCCGAATGCCCCGCCGACATCCGGCGCGATGACCCGGACCTTGTGCTCGGGGATACCGGTGACAAAGGCGGTCAGCAGCAGCCGCTGGATGTGCGGCGTCTGGCTGGACATCCAGACCGTGTACTCCTCGGTGCCAGGGTTGTACAAGCCGATGTCGCCACGGACCTCCATGGGATTGGGGATGAGCCGGTGGTTGACGATGCGCTGCCGCACCACGACCTCGGCGGCATCGATCGCGGCATCCGTGCCGGCCTTGTCCCCCACGGTCCACTCGAAGACGATGTTGTTCGGCGCGTTCTCGTGGAGCTGTGGGGCGCCCGGCTGCGTGGCCTTCTCTGCGTCCACCACGGTGGGCAGCGGGTCCCACTCGACCGCGATCCCCTCGAGGGCATCCGCTGCCTGCTCAGGCGTCTCGGCGACGACCGCGGCGACCCCTTCACCGCTCCACTTGACGTCGTCCGTGGCAAGGACGCGCGGCATGTTGACGTTGTTCTGGATTCCCGCCACGCCCCCTGCCGGCCACGCCATGGGCAACGGGTTGTACGGGATGTCGGCGCCCGTGAAGACGGCGACCACGCCGGGCATCTGCCTGGCGGCCGAGGTGTCGATCGAGAGGATGTTCGCGTGCGCATACGGACTGCGCAGGATGGCGAGGTAGGTCATCCCGGGCAGCTTGATGTCGTCCAGGAAGCGGCCCTTGCCGGTGATGAAGCGCGGGTCCTCGACCCGCTTGACCGCCACGCCGAGCATGTCCGTGGTCACCGTGGGGCCCCTTCGGACTGCATCTGGGTCGCGGCTTCCCGGATCGCGGCCACGATGTTGTGGTAGCCGGTGCAGCGGCAGAAGTTGCCCTCCAGCGCGTAGCGAATGCGCTCGTCGCTGGGGTCGGGCTCGGAGGCCAGGAGATCGGCGGCGGTCATGATCATGCCCGGCGTGCAGAAGCCGCACTGGAGTCCGTGCTTCTCCCAGAACGCCTGCTGGATCGGGTGGAGGCCGGTCTCGGGGGCGAGGCCCTCGATGGTGGTGACGCCCGCTCCGTCGGCCTGCACGGCCAGCACGGTGCACGACTTCACGGCCATCCCGTCCATGAGGACCGTGCACGCCCCGCACTGGCTCGTCTCGCACCCGACGTGTGTGCCGGTCAGCGCCAGGTCCTCGCGGAGCAGCTGCACCAGCAGCCGCCTCGGCTCGACCTCCACGGTCCGTGGGACGCCATTGACCACCAGAGCTACGGAAACGGTCACGGGTCGACCCTCCCTTCAGACGCTGGGCGTCAGCCCTCGAGCTTCTCTCGGATGCACTGGAACGACTGGGAAACGAGCTTGTTGGCGGTGCCCTCGATGAGCCGCTGGCCGACGGTGGCGATCAGGCCCGTCATCACGACGTCCGCGGCCCAGACCAGGAGCGTGGTGTTCGGCTCGTCGCCGGGCACGAGGTTCATGGTGCCCGTGCCGTACGCCGCGCTCCCAGGTGCCTGGCCCTTGGCCTTGATCACCGCTCGGTTCGGCGGCGTCACCTCGGCGAGCTCCATGTCGATGGCGAAGCGCGCTTTGATGAAACCGACGCCCACCTTGGCGCGCGCCTTGAAGTGCGTCTCATCGATCATCTCGATCGACTCCACGCCCGGTCCGCACCAGCCGACCTTGTCGGGGTCGATGACGAAGGCGAACACCTCCTCCAGCGGCGCCTTGATGAGCTGGCTACCGGAGAACTGCATGGATGCTCCTTCAATCAGGCTTGTGTTGGCGGGCCGGAGGCAGCCGATCCGCGGGCCGATTCGGCAGGCAGGAACGCGCCGGGATCCTTGACGAACCGGGTGCGGCAGCCGAGCGTGCAGAACGCGTAGACCACGCCTGCGTGCTCGGCCAGGTGCCGGATGTCGTCAGCCTCGACGGTCATGCCGCAGACGGGGTCGAGCAGCACGATGCCGCCGCCGGCGACCGGCGTCACGCCGCTCGCCGGGGATCCGGCCGCGGACGCCCATCCCGTCGCAGACGCCGCCGCGCCCTCCCCGGCGAGCGTCGCGGGTCCCGGGGCGGCCACGAACGCGGCTCGGCCGCGCCGCACCTGCACCAGCTCGGCAAGGATGGAGAGCGCCACCTCCTCGGCCGTCTCAGCGCCGAGATCCAGGCCCGCCGGCGCCCGGATGGCAGCAACGCGATCGGGCGGCACGCCCTCCCCCAGCAGATATTCCCGCACGACCGCTGCCCTGGTCGGTGATGCGATCAGGCCGACATAGGCCACGTCCCGGTTGAGCGCTCCGGCCAGCGCCTCCTCGTCCCATTGGCCCTGGGTGGCGACGACCACGTAGGGAGCGGACGTGGCGTCGATCCGCGACAGGTCGCTGGACGAGACCACGCGATCGGCGGTGGCGAAGGCATCCTCGTCGGCGACGGGATCGATGAGCGTCACCGCGAAGCCGGCCGCCGAGCCGACTTCAACCAGTGCGCCACAGATGGGCGTCGTCCCCACGACCCAGAGTTGGGGTGCCGGCAGCACGGGTTCCACGTTGATCTCCAGCGTCCCCCCGGAGTGGCAGGTCATCACCAGCTCGATGACGCCGTCGGCGCGCCGCGCATCCGACGGCTGCTCCTTCGAGATTCGCAACAGCCGGCTCCGGCCGTCGGCGAGCGAGCGAAGGGCCTCGCGCACCACCACGGGCTGCGCGCAGCTTCCGCCTACCCAGCCCTCGATGGTCCCGTCGGGATGCACGATCCCATGCGCCCCGGGCCTGGCCGACGTTGGGCGCCGCACGGCCACCACGGTGGCGACCACGAAGGGCTTGCCCGCCGCGACGAGCTCCGACGCCCGCCGGTAGACCTCGAGCCGCCGCAGCGGCCGGAGTGCGGCTATGCGGTCACCCCTTTCTCCTGGAGGATCGCCCAGATCTTCTGGGGCGTGAGCGGGATGTCGATGTTGCGCACGCCGAGGTGCCACAGCGCGTCGACGACCGCGTTGTTGATGGCCGGCGGAGCGCCGACGGTGGCCGATTCGCCGACGCCCTTCGCACCGATCGGGTGATGCGGCGACGGCGTGACGGTCTTGCCAAGCTCCCAGGCCGGCGTCTCGACGGCCGTGGGCAGCAGGTAGTCCATGAACGTGCCGGCCATGTTGTTGCCGTTCTCGTCGTACGTCATCGATTCGAGCAGCGCCGGCGCGAAGCCCATCGTCAGGCCGCCGTGGATCTGGCCGTCCACGATCATCGGGTTGATGATGTTGCCGCAGTCGTCGACCGCCACGAAGCGCCGGATCTTGACCTGGCCGGTGCCCTTGTCGATGTCCACGACGCAGATGTACGAGCCGAACGGGAAGGTCAGGTTCGGCGGGTCGTAGTAGTTGACGGCCTCGAGGCCCGCCTCCATCCCCTGCGGGTGGTTGGTGTAGGCCGCGAAGGCGATCTCCTGGATCGTCTTGGACTGCTCGGGCGAGCCCTTCACGGAGAACTTGCCGTTGGTCCACTCGAGGTCGTCCGCGTTCGCCTCGAGCAGGTGCGCCGCGATGTGGCGCGCCTTCTCGCGGATCTTGCGCGCGGCCATGGCCGTCGCGGCGCCGGCGACGGGCGTCGAACGTGACGCGTACGTCCCGAGGCCATAGGGAGCCGTGTCGGTGTCGCCGTATTCGATCTTGACGTCCGCCACCGGGAAGCCCAGCTCCTCGGCGATGATCTGCGCGAACGTCGTCTCGTGTCCCTGGCCCTGGGTCTGGACGCCGATCCGAGCGAGCACCTTGCCCGTGGGGTGCACCCGGATCTCGCAGGAATCGAACATCTTCAGGCCGAGGATGTCGAAGTCGTGGGATGGGCCCGCGCCGACGATCTCCGTGAAGGAGCTGATGCCGATGCCCATCAGCTCGCCGCGGGCGCGCTTCTCGAGCTGCTCCTTGCGCAGGTCGTCGTAGCCGATCATCTCCATGGCCAGCTTGAGCGCGCGCGGGTAGTCGCCCGAGTCGTACTCCCAGCCGGTCGGCGTCTTGTATGGCATCTGCTCGGGCTGGATGAAGTTGTCCATGCGCAGCTTGCCGGGATCGATGTCCAGGTCGTGGGCCATGATGTCGACCATCCGCTCGATGGCGTGCACCGCCTCGGTGACGCGGAACGAGCAGCGATAGGCGACGCCGCCGGGCGGCTTGTTGGTGTAGACGCCGTCGACCTCCACGAACGCGTTGGGGAAGTCGTACGAGCCGGTGATCACGTTGAAGAGGCCGGCCGGGAATTTCGTCGGGTCGGCCGCGGCGTCGGTGTAGCCGTGGTCCGCGATCGTGGTGACCTTCAGCGACGTGATCTTCCCGGCTTTCGTCGCGCCCATCTCGGCGTGGATGTGGTAGTCGCGGGCGAACGAATCCGCCTGCAAATTCTCCGAGCGATCCTCGATCCACTTGACCGGCTTGCCCGTCGTCAGCGAGGCGACCACGGCGAGGACGTAGCCGGGATAGACGGGCACCTTGCCGCCGAACCCGCCGCCGATGTCGTGGGTGATGACGCGGATGTTCTGCTCGGGCAGGCCCGAGACGAGCGCGAGCACCGTGCGGATGGCGTGCGGCGCCTGGCTCGTCATGTGGAGCGTCATCTGCCCGCGGATGGCATCCCAGTCCGCGATGCACCCGCACGTCTCGATCGACGCCACGTGGATGCGCGGGATGTAGATGTCCTCCTCGATGCGGTGCTCGGCCGCAGCAAGGCCGGCGTCCGCGGCAGCCTCGTCTCCCGATTCCCAGTGCCAGATGCGGTTCGTCTGCTTGTCGGGGGCCCGGTCCGGGCGGAGGACGAACGCATCCGGCTCGAGCGCCTTGAACGGGTCCACGATCACGGGCAGCGGGTCGTAGTCGACCTCGACCGCGGCAACGCCGTCCGCGGCCGCGTAGCGGGACGTCGCGACGACCGCGGCGACCTCCTGCGACTGGTACATGACCGTGTGGGTCGGCAGCACCATCTGCTTGTCGCCGGCCAGCGTGGGCATCCAGTGGAGTCCGGCCTTCTCGAGGTCGGCGCCCGTGATGACGGCGGCCACGCCGGGCACCTTGAGGGCGGCGGTCGAGTCGATGCCGTTGATCGTGGCGTGAGCGTACGGGCTCCGAACGATGTCGAGCCAGAGCATGCCGGGCAGGACGAGGTCGTCGATGTACGTGCCCGCGCCGCGGATGAAGCGAGGGTCCTCCTTGCGCTTGACCGAATGCCCCATGCCGCCCACCTCGGGCGTGGTCTGGAGCTTGGGCGCCTGCGTCTCGCTGGCCATGGCGGTCTCCTCGCTCAGTCGACGATCGTCGCGGCGGCTTCGACCGGCGCTGACTCGGCGTGCGGCAGCGTTCCAGCGACCTGCTGAATTGCCTTGACGATGTTCACGTAGCCCGTGCAGCGGCAGAGGTTGCCGCTGATCCCTTCACGGATCTGGGTTTCGGTCGGCGTCGCATTGCGGCCCAGCAGCCAGGCCGCCTGCATGATCATTCCGGGCGTGCAGAAGCCGCATTGGAGGCCGTGCTGGTCCCAGAAGGCCTGCTGGAGCGGATGGAGCGCGGCGCCGTCGGCCATCCCCTCGATCGTCTTCACCTCTCGCCCGTCCGCCTGGACCGCGAGCATCGTGCAGGACTTGGCGGACTCGCCGTCGACGTGGACGGTGCAGGCCCCGCAGTTGGACGTGTCACAGCCGATGTGCGTGCCGGTCAACCCGTACACGTCGCGCAGCAGGTGGACCAGCAGCAGTCGCGGTTCGACGTCCGCCTCGCGGTCCTCGCCGTTGACCTTGACGACGATGTGTTTGCGGTTGTCGCTCATCGTGCCCTCCTCTCAGGCGTTGGCGGCAGCCCGCTCCGCCGCCCGGCGAAGCGCGCGCATCGTCATCTCGGACACCATGGCCCGCTTGTAATCGGCGGGCCCGTGGCTGTCGCTGACAGGCTGGCTCTGCGCCGCTGCGGCCTGCGCCGCGGTGCGCAGCACGGCCTCGGTGGGAGCCCGACCGACGAGCGCGGCCTCGGCCTCCTCGGCCGCGAACGCGCAGGGAGCGACGGCGGTGATCCCGATCCCCGCACGCGCGATCGTTCCACCCGCAACGGTGAGGCGCACGCCCACGCCGACCGTGGAGAAGTCGCCGGCGCGCCGCTCCAGCTTCTCGTAAGTCCCCGCACTGCCGGGCGGTGCGAGCGGGATGCGGATCTCCGTCAGCACCTCGTCCGGCTCGATCTGCGTCTCGAACGCGTCGACGAAGAAGCCACGCGCCGGGAGGGTCCTCTCTCCGTCGGCGCTGCGCACGACGATCGTCGCCCGGGTGGCCAGCAGCACGGCCGGCCAGTCCGCCGACGGATCCGCGTGCGCAACAGAGCCGCCGATCGTGCCCCAGTTACGGATCTGGGGATCGCCGATCCCGGCCGCGGCTTCACGCACCATCCAGTGATTGACCGTGGCCGGGCTCTCCAGGATGTTCCGATGCGTGGCCCGCCCGCCGATGCGCAGCTCGCCGTCCGTCTCGGTGATCGTCTCGAGCCCGGGTACGTTGCCCAGGTCCACCAGCAGCTCGGGCTGGGCCAGGCGCAGCTTCAGCAGTGGCAAGAGGCTGAACCCGCCGGAGAGAACCTTCGCGTCCCCCGCGCGCTCACGGAGGATCGCGAGCACCTCCTCGAGGCTGCCTGGGCGGACGTAGTCGAACTGCGGCGGAATCATCGGACGCACGACCCTCCTGCCCCCCGACCCCTCGACCCGAGTCGGCCGATCATAGGTACGGTCCCTACCTGAGTCAACGACGGGTGGGCCTCGCCGGATTGATCGTTCTTGACACGCTGCCGACGATGGCGGCGCGACTGGGACTACGCCGCTCCGGCGAGCAGGCGCGGCAGGCGGTCGGCGAGGCGCTCGACCACGGCCCGCGTCGTGGCCCACGCCTCGGGTCCGGCCTGCGGGAGCCCGACCCGGACCTGGTTCGAGCCGCCGATGACGCCGCCGATCGGCACGCCCGGGATCCGGTCGCTGGTCGAGGTGGGGGCCAGCGCCCGCAGCACGGCCGAGCGCGACCAACCCTCGACGAAGCGCAGGACGAGCTGGCCGCCTTCGCGAGAGATCGAGGTGATGCCGGATGTCTCAGCCGTCAACCGGACGCGTGCCACGTCCAGCAGGCGGGAGGCGGACCCGGGGAGTGGCCCGTAGCGGTCCAGCATCTCGTCGCGGATCGCGTCCAGCTCCCGCTGCGTGGCCACGCGTCCGAGTCGCCGGTACAGCTCCAGCTTCTGCGGCTCCTCGGGCACGTAGTCGTCCGGCAGATACGCGTCGACGGGCAGGTCGATCACCGTGGGCTGGCGCTGCGACCGCGGCGGCCGCTCCTCGAAGACGGCCTTCTCCTCCTCCACCGCTTCGGCGAGCATCCGCGTATAGAGGTCGAACCCGACGGCCGCCATGAAGCCGTGCTGCTCCGCACCGAGGATGTTGCCGGCGCCGCGGATCTCGAGGTCGGACAGCGCGATCTGGAACCCGGCACCCAGCTCGGACGCGTTGAAGATCGCCTGGAGGCGCTTTCGCGCGATGTCGGTGAGCCGCTCCCGACGCCGGTAGAGCAGGTACGCGTAGGCCCGCCGGCTCGACCGCCCGACCCGGCCGCGCAACTGGTAGAGCTGGGCAAGGCCCAGGGTGTCGGCCCGGTCGATGACGATCGTGTTGGCGTTGGGGATGTCCAACCCCGACTCGATGATGGTCGTACAGACGAGGACGTCGAACTCTCCGCGCGCGAAGGCGAGCATCACCTTCTCCAGCTGCCCCTCACCCATCTGGCCGTGCGCGACCACGATGCGGGCCTGCGGCAGGAGGCGGCGGAGCTGCTCGGCCTGTGCCTCGATCGTCTCGACGCGGTTGTGGACGAAGAAGACCTGCCCGCCACGATCGAGCTCGCGGAGGACGGCATCCCGCACCAGGCCGGCGGAGGCCTCGGCGACCCGCGTCTGGATCGGGAGCCGGTCCTCGGGCGGCGTCTCGATGACGCTCATGTCGCGCACGCCGACCAGCGCCAGGTTGAGCGTCCGCGGGATGGGCGTCGCGGACAGCGTCAGGACGTGAACCTCGGTCTTGATCTGCTTGAGGCGCTCCTTGTGCGTGACGCCGAAGCGCTGCTCCTCGTCGACGACGAGGAGGCCGAGATCCTTGAAGCGGACGTCGCGGCTCAGCATCCGGTGCGTGCCGATGACCAGATCCACGGACCCGGCCTCGAGCCCGGCCAACGTGTCCTTCTGCTCGTGCGCCGGCACGAACCGGCTGAGCATCCGGATCGTCACGGGGTACGCCGCGAACCGCTGGCTGAACGTGACGAGGTGCTGGGTGGCGAGGATCGTGGTTGGGACCAGGACGGCGACCTGCGTCCCCTCCTGGATCGCCTTGAAGGCCGCCCGCAGGGCCACCTCGGTCTTGCCGTAGCCCACGTCGCCGACGACGATCCGGTCCATGGGCATCTCGCGCTCCAGGTCCGCCTTCACCTCCATCGCCGCCCGCAGCTGGTCGGGCGTCTCCTCGTAGGGAAACGCGGCCTCCATCTCGGCCTGCCAGGGCGTGTCGTCGCCAAAGGCACGGCCGCGGGCCTTGGCGCGTGCCGAGTAGAGGTTGAGCAGCTCCTTGGCGAGGTCGCCGACCGCGCGGCGGACGCGGGACTTCGCGCGCTGCCACTCCCCGCCGCCGAGTCGCGACAGCACCGGGTCCTCACCGCCCGCGTAGCGCGTCACGCGGTCGATCTGCTCCACGGGGACCCAGATCCGGTCGCGGCCGTTGAAGTGCAGCTCCAGGAAGTCGCGCTCCTCGGAGCCGTCGCCGCCCGCCGGCCGCCGGATGAGGCCGGCGTACCGGGCGACACCGTGGTCGATGTGGACGACGGCGTCCCCCGGCTCCAGGCGCTCCAGCAGGTCCCGTGGCACGACCCGGCGGAGGGCGCGTGGCCGCCGGACCCGCACGGACCCGAACAGCTCGCGATCGGTGACCACCACGAGCCCATCCGGGCCGCCGGCAAAGCCGGTGTTGAGGCTGCGATCGATCAGCGCGAGCCCGCCCTCGGCCGGCGCCTCTGCCAGGCGACTCACGGGCGCAGCCAGCACGTCCGCATCGGCGAGCACCTCCGCCAGGCGCGCGGACTGGTCCGAGGTCAGCACGACGCGGGAGCCCTGGCTTCGCAGGCGCGTCACGGCCGGCGCGAGGTCCCCGATCGCCACGAGCGGCATCACGGGCTCGTGCCAGCCGAACGGGTTGCCGCCCGGCGGCGCGCCGTCGGCGTCGCTCTCCCAGGTCAGCTCCAACGTGCGAGCCTCGAGCAGGCGGCGCTTCCAGTCCCGCGGCTCGGGATACGCGCCCGGCCAGCCCTTGGTCAGCTCCTTCGCGCGCTCGAGCTCGTTCCGCCGCTCGTCGGCCTGCGCCTGGAGGAACGCCGAGGCCGCGGTCACGTCTCCCGGCTCGTCGATCAGCCAGATCGCGTCGGCAAGGTGGTCGAGCGCGGTCGCGGGCGCCAGGTGGCCTGCCCAGATCTCGGCGGCGTCGCCAAGATTGCCGGTCTCGAGTCGAGCGAGGTCCGTCGCCAGGCTGTCGGGCAGGTTCGCGGCTCCGCGACCGAGACGCTCGCGGAGATCCTGCGGGACGACGAACTCGCTCGCGGGCAGCAGCGTCGCCTCCTCGAGCGAGCCGATGCCCCGCTGATCCGCGGGATCGAAGGAGCGGAGGGAATCGATCTCGTCGCCGAACCACTCCACGCGGACGGGCAGGGGCTGGCCCGCCGGGAACACGTCGACGATGCCGCCGCGCCGCGCGAACTCGCCACGGCCCGAGACCTCGGGCACCGTCTCGTAGCCCATCTCGACCAGGGCCCGGAGGGCACGCTCCTGGGACAGCCGGGCCCCGCGGCGGAGACGGAGCGGATCGTCGGGGATCGCGTCAGGCGGCAGCGTCCGCTGGAAGAGCGCCTGGACGCCCGTCACCAGGACCCGCGCGGGACCTGCGGGGTCTCGCCACGCGGCGAGGGCCGCGACGCGTGCCGCGCTCTCGTCCCGCACCAGCTCCGAGCGCTCGTAGGCGAGTGCCGACCGCGGCTCCAGCGTCACGACGGACTTGGGGTCGCCGAACCACGCGCCGAGCTCCTCGGCCACGCGATCGGCGATCTCGGCGTCACGGGCGATCCAGACGATCCGCTCCCCGCTCGCCAGCGCCAGAGCCGCAGCCAGGTACGTCTTCGCGCCGTGCGGCACGGCCGCGTACGTCACGTGACGGAGTGCCTGCCCCGACCGGCCATCCGTCGAACGCCGGTAGCGCTCCACGAGCGCGGTCAGCTCGCCGCGCTCGGCCAGCAGCTGCGGCAGCACCGAGAGGTCGGGGATCCTGTGGCGCGAGCCGGCCTGCTCCCGACCGGCGGCCGTCGCCGCTGCGGCCTGGTCGGCGATGCGCCGCTCGCGCCCCCGCCGGCCTCGGATGCGCGGCTCCACCGCGGTCATCGCGTCGTCTCCCGGGTCGGCGGCAGCAGCTTGCGCCAGCCCGTCTTCGTCCTCACGATCCCCTCGGCGTCAGGCCCTGACCTCGCTCCGTCACCCTCCGTTCCGCCGGGCTCAGCGCCAGTCTGACCCGTGCCCTTGAGCTCGGCCGCGTCCGGGGACGCGGGCAGCGTCCAGCCGTTCCAGCGATTCGAGGCGCGCGCCGGGCCCACCTTGGCCCAGTCCTCGACCGCGTCGGCCGCGGCGTCGAGGATCCGGTCCAGGTCGCCACGCTCGGCCTCGCCGAACCGGGACAGCACGTGATCCTTCGCGTCCTGTGACGGCTCGCCGATCCCCACGCGCAAGCGCGCGAACTTCTGGGTCTCGAGCTCGGCCACGATCGAGCGCAGCCCGTTGTGCGTGCCCGCGCTGCCGGACTCCCGCATCCGCAGCTTCCCGAGGGGCAGGTCGAAGTCGTCCGAAACGACCAGCACGTCCGACAGCGGCACGCGTTCGCGCGCGAGCAGCTTCCGCACCGCCAGGCCGGACAGGTTCATGTACATGGTGGGCTTCGCGAGGACGAGGTCGAGATCGCCGTGGCGCCCGCGGACGACCACGGCCCCATCCCGGTCCTTGCCACGCCCACTCCAACCGGCCCGATCCGCGATGCGGTCGAGCACCATCCAGCCAACGTTGTGGCGGGTCTGTTCGTACTGCTTGCCGGGGTTTCCCAACCCCACCACGAGCTTCACGGCGATTCCTGCGGCAGATCCGCCTCCTCTG
>JAXDKU010000134.1:0-14202 GCA_034667005.1 Chloroflexota bacterium | reverse complement strand
CGTCCCGAGGACCTCGAGCGAGACCGTGTGATGGCCCCGTGTCGGCCAGCTGCGGGAGAAGACGACCCGCCGGTCGTACGCGGACCCGGCGTTGAGGTCGATGACCTCCGCCACCACTCCGTCCACGCGGATCTGCGCGCGGCCGTGGCCGGGACCTCGGGGAGCGACGATGCCGACGCCGACACCGTCGAACTCGAGGATCGCCTTGGCGCCGCGATCGGTCGAGTAGCTGGTCCCGCCGGCGGACGCGCCGCCGTCCCTCTGGGCCGCCCACGAACCCCACAGCTTCGCCCCACCGGACTGCTTCACCGCCGGCTTGAAGACCGGGCCCCGGATGAACTCGGTTGCATTTCCGGCCTTGTCGAGCGCCTTCACGCGGAACTGGTAGCGGTGGCCGCCAGCGACCGAGGACTCGACGGAGGTCGACCGCTTGGAGTCGAGCGTCATCGCCTGCCACGCGCCGCCATCGACGCGCCGCTGGACGGTGTACCGCTCGATGCCGCTGTCATCTCTGCCGGTCCAGCTGACGGTGACCTTCATGCGGTCGCCGATCGTGTCGCCGCGCTTCGGCTCGGCCTCCGGCACGCTAAGCGTTGGGGCGGTCTTGTCGCCCGGCCCGGTGTCCGGCGTGTGGCGCCAGACGAACTTGATCTTCGGCGCGTAGTAGCGCGACTGGATTTGGTGCCGGCTCCAGCCGTGCTCGGCGCAGTCGACCATGCTCTTGGCGTAGAGGCGCCAGCCGTCGGCATCGCTCGCGCAACGCGACGCGTTGCCGGCCCGGTAGCCCGTGAGGAAGAAGCGGCCGCCCTTCCGCAGCGTCAGGCCCCAGGTTGCCTTGATGGCCCGCTGCTGCTTGCCGGTCGGGTTGGCCTTCGCCGGACGGTAGAGCTGGTCGTTGGTGTCGTTGCGGAGGTCGTAGCAGACCCCGCTCGCCGTTCGATAGTTGTCGCGGTGGTGCCCCTTCAGGGCGTAGTACCAGGCGTACTGCTTCACCGCCGTGGCACCAGCCTCCAGGACCGACTTCGGCAGATACGTGGGGAACTCGCCCGAGGCCATCACCTCGGCCACGTACGTGCGGAACGGCACGACTTCGACGTGGCCGGTGTCCGTTCGCAGCACCCGGACGGTCTTCGGCGGGGTCCAGCGGCTGGACCAGTTCGTGCCGCAGCCCGCGGCCTCGGCGGCCGGCACGGGGAGGGCCAGGGGGAGGAGGAGCGCCACGAGGAGGCTCGCCACCAGGACCGCCGCGGCGCGCGGGACGCGGAGCCGGACCTGAAGGAGGCGACCGAAGCGGCCAGGTCCGCCGATGCGGCCGAAGGCGCCAGAGCCGCCGATGCCGCCAGGGCCGCCGGTGCGACCAATGCGGCCCAGGCCGCCGAAACGGCTGATGCCGCGACCGGCGGTGCCGCGGGGACCCTCGGGATCGCGGTCACGACTGCCGTGCTGCGGCGCATCCTGCGGCGGGGCGGGATTGGGATGATGGGACGCCCCTTGGGCGCCTGTGGCGGCGTACGCCAACGATCGTGCCTCCTCTCTGCCGGAACGTCACGCTGGGGCATGACGACGGTGTGGAGAACGCCGCTGGAGGCGCGCAGGGCAACGGGTGAACCCGGAATGCGGACCGGCCTGCGCAACGCGCACGGACCGGCACACGCGGACGCTCGACGGCAGTCTGGGGACTGCGCGAGCTGAAGGCGACCACACCGGGGGCAATCCGGGCGGTCACAGAGCCCTGCCGCTGGGGCGGCGGTCTTCTGTGGTTGGAACCTCGTGGTCCTGGGGGTTGGAGTCCTAGAGTACCAGTCCGCCGCCGAGCTTCCAGTAGTTTCCCTTGCAGCGAGCTTTCATTCGCTCGCCGCAGGCCGAAGAAAGCTCGGTCCGGAGCCCCTACGTCGAGATCAGTGCGGAGCTCAGGCCCGAGGCGCCGAGCGCCACTCCTGGTATGCGCCGAACGCCGCCAGCCCGCCGCCGACCCAGTAGGCGATCCGGCCGAGCATGCCGAGCGCCGAGTAGTCCACGCCCGGCGTCACCACCGCGCGGATGAAGTAGAGCAGCGACACGCTCGCGGTGATGGCAAGGATCCCGGCCAGGGCGACCAGGATGAGCCGGTAGTTCGCGCCGACCAGTGACGAGCCGCCGAGCCGCAGCCAGATCAGCAGCAGGATGCCGGCCGAGGCGACGATGGCCAGGTCCGACATCACCGCGGGCCCGTCAAGCAGGAACGCCACCAGCAGCCAGGAGATCACGAGGACCAGCAGCGCACCGGCCGCGGCGAACGTCTCGCCCATGCTCAGGCGGGACGTGATCCCGCTGATCGCGGCGCTCATCTGGTCAGAGGAGACGCCGGCTCGCGCCTGCGGCGGCGGTGGGGGAGGCGGCGGCGGTGCGGCCTGTCCGCCCATCGGATCGTTCGGGTTCGACATCGAATGCGCCCTCCTGGTGCAGCCCCGCTTCCACTGTACCGGTCGGGATGGCGCCTTGGAAGCGGAATCCGGCGGCAGCGGCGCCGCGGCGGCGCCGGCCGCGGTACGGACGCGGCACATTGGCGGAGCCGGCCGCGGCCCTCAGCGATGCAGCAGCGTCGAGTGCTCGTCTCCCCACACGACGGTGAATCCCGCGGAGCGCGCGGCGTCCAGGTACTGATTGGACGAGCCGTATCCCTCGACCACCACGTATGGGAAGCCCTGGGCCAGCAGCGACGGCACGTCGGTGACATCGAACAGGCGGCCCCCCACCGTGTGCAGGCTGTGCTCCGGATCCTCGGTCGCGTCCGTCTCGATGACCCCGGCGAAGACGCCAAGGGGAGTGGCCACCCATTGCTGGAAGCTGGGAGCGACGTGCAGCACCGGTGTCGACGATGAGAGCCGGCCGGCGGCTTCCTCGCCACGGACGGCCGCGAGCAGGGCCTTCCGCGGCCCGTCGACGATCTGGCGACTGTCCGGGTAGCCCACCCAGTAGCCGCCCTGCGCGCGGTGCAGGGAGATCGCGAGCGAGTCGGCATATCGGTGCTGCTCGATGCCCTGCTCCTCGACGTGGGCAGGCTGGAAATCCACCGCGGCAAGCACGATGAAGCCCGCGCAGATCCCGATCCGCAGCGCCGGCGTCCAGTCGCGATGGTCCCACACGGCGGCCAGGCCCAACCCGCCTGCCACGGCCACGAACCAGGGCAGCCAGTAGCCGACGGCCTTGGGCACCTCGTAGGAGATCGACTGGATGAGGAGGCCGTCCCCCGGCAGCCACTCGGCGATCCCGAGCGCGAGCAGTCCGATCACCAGCGCGCTTCCGATGACGCGCCAGGCGTCGAGCGATCGCACGAGCACCAGTCCCAGAGCGCCGGCCAGCAGGAGGACGCCGTAGTCGACAAGCGCTGTGGTGGCGGCGCCCGTGGCAAGGTCCTGCGCGTTCGGCAGCGTGACGGCCGCAACCACGAGCACCGCGATGCCCATGCCCAGCAGCACGATGAGGGCGAGGATCATCGGCAGGCCCAGGTCGCGGCTGGGGGCTCGCAGCCCGGCGGGCATGGCGCCACCGCCGGTCGAGCCGAGCCACGCGGCCACCCCGAGTCCGGCGGGGAGTGCCGGCAGACCGGCCCACGCAGGGGCGTTCAGCCCGATCATCACGGCGGCCTGCGGCAGCGCCAGCACGAGGCCACCGGCGATGCCGGCCATCGCCAGCCGCGAGCGTTCCGGGGAAAGCAGCGCGAAGAGCGCGACCGTGGCCATGGCAAACGCGCCGCCCAGCGGATGGACCAGCACCGCCGCACCGAGCGACCCCCCGAGGACCACCGCGCGCCGGCGGCCGGCGCCCGTCCTGAGCGACGGACCCGCGCCCGCCCGATCCGCGCGGCCGCCGACCAGCGTCGCCAGCGCCAGGCAGACCAGCGGGAAGACAAGCACCGAGGCCCGGGCATCCGGCAGTCGCAGGAAGACGAACGTGAGCGGGATCGTGAGCAGCACCCAGAACGTCGTGCTGCGCGGGACGCTGCGGGACCGCTCGGCCGCGCTGCCCTCGGCCCCTGCGGGGTCCGGGCCGTGTGCCAGCACTCCGGCCAGCAGCGACGCGCCGGCCGCGATCAGCACTGTCGCCGGCAGCGCGAACGCGGCGACCGCGATGCCGGCCGGCAGGTCGGTGAGCACGCCGAGGGATCCGAGCAGCGCAACGTAGCCAAGGAAGAGCCGCGACGGCCCGTAGATCGGCGAGGGGCTGACCGCCAGCGACTCCCACGATCCGAAGGCACGGAGGTGCTCCACCGGCGCGACGTGGTTCGGCAGGACGTCAAGGAACGGCACGACCGGTGAGGCGAGCTGGAGGAGGAAGGGAGCGGCCCAGACGAAGATGATCAGTAGCCAGCCGAGCGGGAAGCCGCTGGTCGGGATCCGCCGCCCCGGCACGAGCCACGGCCGGATCAGGGCGCCGGCCGCGATGAGCCCGAGATCGATGACGGCCAGCGGCAGGGCGCGGAACAGGCCGATCGGGCCGAGCGTGAACAGCAGCAGCGTGTCGAGGAAGACCGCCCCGAGCAGGCCCGCGACCACCAGCTCGGCCAACGACCCGAACGGCGCGAGCTTGACCGCGCGCACCAGCACCGCCCCGGCGCCCAGGTTCATCACGGATCCGAGCAGGAGCGCGATCGCCGCGGGGAACGTGGCCGGCAGCTGCGAGACGATGCCCCCGAGGGCGCGTCCGGCGTCGAAGGCCACCTCGCTGCCGTTCGCGAGCAGCCAGAGGCCGACCATGACCGAGACCAGCCCGATCAGGTCAAGGGCCAGCAGCGCTCGCTCGGGACCGCCCGCGCGACGGAACGGGGAGGCATCCGGCGTGAGCGTGTGTCCGAGGTCTGAGTCGCGGCGCCGGAAGGCTCGCGTGGCGATCGGGGATCTCCTGCTGCGACGGGCGCCGATCGTAGCAAGCCAGTCACGCGATCGACCCGAACAGGCGCGTTTTCTGATCCCGCCGGCTGAACCGTCGCCCGCAACCGCCGAAGCGCCACGCCCGGACGGGGGTTTCGGTCTAATGGTTCACGGGCGGCACCGCATCCAGAGACGGCCAGTCCGGTGGGATGGGTGCATCTGCGGGGCACTGCTCCCCCTACGAACGGCGCCCTCCGCGTAGGCGCTCCGTGCTGCGCCGCAGGCCCCGGCAGCGTCTACATTCGGGCTGCGCCAGGACGCTCAGGCAGGCGAGCGACCGGCGCGTTGTCCTCATCCGACCGGCGGTGAGCCGGTTCCATTCCGCCGCGACCGGGCCATCCTCATCAGCCCGGTCCGTTTGACGCATGAAAGGGGCGCCAAGTGCGCCCCTTTCGTGTTTCCTGCCGCGACCGGAGCGCGCGCGTGGCACACTCGCCAATCGCAGCGAAACGCGCAGCCGGCGCCAACGGCGCCCCGGCGGAGGAGGACATTTCACATGGCCGTCACGGTGGCGCCGGGGACCATGAGCGCCGAGGAGATCGTCTCGGCCTCCCGCAGGTACACGCTCTACGAATGGTCCGCCCAGAACGCGGTCGACCCGATCCCGGTCGACCATGCGGAGGGCATCTACTTCTACACGCCGGACGGCAAGCGCTACATCGACTTCAACAGCCAGCTGATGTCCGTGAACATCGGCCACGGCGACAAGCGGGTGATCGACGCCATCAAGGCCCAGGCGGAGAAGCTCGCGTACGCGAACCCGTTCATGGCGCACGAGCCGCGCGCGCGGCTGGGCGAGAAGCTCGCCGAGCTGATGCCGGGCGACATCGACGTCTCGTTCTTCACCAACGGCGGCGCCGAGGCGAACGAGAACGCGATCAAGCTGGCACGGCAGTTCACCGGTCGCCAGAAGATCCTGACGCGCTACCGCGCCTATCACGGGGCCACGGGACAGGTCATCGCCGCGACCGGTGACCCGCGACGCTGGGCCGCGGAGACGGGCGTCTGGGGCATGGTCCGCGTCCCGGACTCGCACCGGTGGGGCCGCAAGGATCCCGAGCCGGTCGAGGAGAGCCTCCACGACCTGGAGGAAGTGATCATGTTCGAGGGCCCGCAGACGATCGCGGGCTTCATCCTCGAGCCGGTCGTGGGGACCAACGGCATCCTCATCCCGCCGGACGGCTACCTCCAGGGCGTGCGCGAGATCTGCGACCGGTACGGGATCATGCTCATCGCCGACGAGGTGATGTCGGGGTTCGGCCGCACCGGCACCTGGTTCGCGGTCGACCACTGGAACGTGGTCCCGGACCTCCTCACCATGGCCAAGGGGCTCACCGCGAGTTACCTGCCGCTCGGCGCGGTCGGGATGCGCCACCACATCGCCGAGGCGTTCCGCGACAAGGTGTTCTACGGCGGGCTGACCTATAACAGCCACCCGATGGGCTGTGCCGCGGCGCTGGCCACGATCGCGGTCTACGAGGAGGACGGCCTGATCGAGCGGTCGCGCCGGATGGGCGAGGTCATGGGCCGCCACCACCGCGAGCTCGAGCGCAAGCACCCCAGCGTCGGCTCCGGCCGCAACATCGGCCTGTTCGGCATCCTCGAGCTCGTCCGCGACCGGAAGACCTACGAGCCGATGGCGCCGTACAACGGCACCAGCGACGAGATGAAGGCCGTCGCGAAGTACCTGCGCGACAACGGGCTCTACACGTTCGTGCGCTGGAACACCATCCACAACAACCCGCCGCTGACCATCACCGAGGACCAGCTCGCGGAGGCGTTCGGGATCATCGACCGAGCCCTGGACATCGCCGACCAGGGCGTCCGGGCCTAGCCACGATCGCGGGGCCGCGGCTCGGAGCGCGCTGATGGACGGCGAGGCCGCGCCGCTCGAACCCTCCGTCCCCGACGACGAGGACGCGATCCCCGGACCGCTCGTTGCCCGGCGCCGGTCGCTGGCTCCCACGCGGGCGCTGGTGCGCTCGATGGGGGCCATGCTCGTCTTCCTGATCGGCCTCGCTGTCGTCTGGGAAGCGTTCAAGTGGCTCGCCGGCGATCCGTGGCGCTTCCCGGACTTCGGCTACGAGCATTTCCCGCCCTTCCACCTGAACCAGGCGTCGGACCTGAGCCTGCCGCACATCTGGGACGTGCTCGGCGCGCTCGGCCGGCCGGTCCAGCGGAGCTCCGAGCAGTCGCTCGGCCAGTTCCTCGCCGGGGCGGCGCTCTACACCTGGGGCGAAGCACTCATCGGCTTCGTCGTTGGAACGCTGGTGGGCATCGCGCTGGCCACGCTCTTCGTCCACAGCCGGCTCGCCGAGCGGGCCTTCGTGCCGTACGTGATCGCAAGCCAGACCATCCCGATCGTGGCGCTCGCCCCGCTGATCATCGTCGGCCTCGGCCAGGGCCTCCTGTCGGTGGTCTTCATCGCCACGTATCTGACGTTCTTTCCCGTCACCATCGCGGAGCTGCGGGGCCTCCGCTCCCCGGATCCGCGCTCGCTCGAGCTGATGCGCTCGTATGCGGCGTCGCGGCGGTCGATCTTCTGGAAGGTCCGCCTTCCAGCGTCGGTGCCGTACCTCTTCTCCGCGCTGAAGATCGCGGCCACCGCCAGCGTCGTGGGGACGATCATCGGCGAGGATCCGGGCGGCGCCTCGCAGGGCCTCGGCCGCGCGATCGTCAATTTCAACCAGCAGTACATCACCGGGCCTGAGAAGCTCTGGGCGACCATCCTGGTGGCCAGCCTGCTCGGGATGGCCTTCTACCTGGTGGTTCGGGTCATCGAGGTCATCGCTTTGAGGGGACGACTGGTGGCGGAGGCATGAGCGCTCGCCAGGCCGGCACAGGCATTCCCGACGCCACTCCGCGCGGCGCGGCGGTGCAGGTCGGCGGCGTCGGGAAGACGTTCGAGACGGCCGGCGGCAGCCGCACCGTGGCGCTCGAGAGCATCGACCTGGACATCCGGCCTGGCGAGTTCATCTCGCTGATCGGTCCGTCCGGCTGCGGCAAGTCGACCCTCCTGCGGATCGTCGGCGACCTGATCGAGCCGACCACCGGCTCCGTCGAGGTGAACGGCAAGCCGGCCCACCGGGCACGCCTCGACCGGGACTACGGAATGGTCTTCCAGGCGCCGGTCCTCTTCGAGTGGCGCTCGGTGGAGGCCAACGTCCGGCTGCCGCTGGAAGTGATGGACATCGACAAGCCGACCCGCGAGCAGCGGGTCCGCGACATGCTGGAGCTCGTCGAGCTGGGCGGATTCGCGAAGCACTACCCCCACCAGCTGTCGGGCGGCATGCAGCAGCGGGTCGCGATCGCCCGGGCGCTCTGCTTCCAGCCGGCCCTGCTGCTCATGGACGAGCCGTTCGGCGCGCTGGACGAGATGACTCGGGAGCGGCTCAACGGCGAGGTGCTGCGCATCTGGCAGCAGACCGGAACGACGATCCTCTTCGTCACCCACTCCATCCCCGAGGCCGTCTTCCTCTCGTCCCGGGTGGTGGTCATGAGCGCCCGCCCCGGACGCGTCGCCGACGTCGTCGAGATCGATCTGCCGCAGCCGCGGAACGACGCGACGAGGGAGACGGAGCGCTACTTCGAGCTGGTCACGCGCGTCCGGGAGAGCCTCCGCGGCCGCGTGGCGACCTCGACGGCCCGCCAGCGCGCGGAAGGCGGCATCGGTTGACGGCATCCGCGGGAATCCTGACGCCATCGGACTCCCGGGAGCCCCGTGGCGCGAGGCTCGCAGGCGTCGCGTCGCGGTACGTGCCGGCGGCCCTCGTCGGCATCGCGGTGCTTGCGATCTGGCAGGCCTTCACCTCGGGCGGCGGCGCCCGCGTGATCCCATCCCCGCTGGAGATCGTGGCGGCACTCGGGCGCGAGCAGACGCTCCTCCTGACGTCGGCCCAGGCGACGATCTACGAGGCGTTGGGCGGCCTTGCGATCGGGACGATCAGCGGCACGGCGGTGGCCTTCGCGACGTCGCGCTGGCAGCTGACGCGTGGAATCCTGCTGCCGATCGCGGTCGGTGCGAGCGCCGTCCCGCTCATCGCCATCGCGCCGATCCTGAACATCTGGTTCGGCACGCAGAACCCCTTCTCGAAGATGATGATGGCCGCGCTGCTGGTCTTCTTTCCGATCACCGTGAACGTGACGCGCGGCCTGGTCCAGGTGCAGCCGTCGGCGCTGGAGCTGATGCGCTCCTATGCCACCAGCCAGCGCGAGGTCCTGCTCAAGGTCCGCGTTCCCAACATGCTGCCGTTCTTCTTCACGGCCCTCAAGGTGAGCACCACGCTCGCGTTCATCGGCGCCATCGTCGGCGAGTTCTATGGCGGGACCAGCCGGGTGCTCGGCAGAGTCGTGCTGACGCAGATCAGCAGCGGCGCCTACGACGTGGCATGGGCCGCCATCCTCCTGGGTGCCCTCGGCGCGATGGCGTCGTACGTGGTCGTTTCGCTGGCGGAGCGCGCGGTCATCCCGTGGTACGCGGCGTTGCGCGGCGACGAACGGTAACGCTCGGGCGACCCAGCCGGGACCTCCAGCGCCTGCCCCGTGCGCTACTGTGCAATCGACTCGACCGGCGTCCAGGGGAATGCGCCGCGACCGATGTCCACGGAGGAGGAAGCGCATGAAACGAGCGAGCGTCTATTCGGCAGTCCTGGGGACTGTGGCCCTCGTCGCCGCAGCGTGCGGGGGCAGCACGCCGGCGACCCAGGCCGCCTTGACGAACGTGTCGCTGCAGCTGCAATGGGCGCCGCAGGCACAGTTCGCGGGCTACTTCGCGGCAGACCGCGAGGGCTACTACAAGGCCCAGGGGCTCAACGTGAAGCTGGTCGCCGGCGGCCCGACGGTGGACAACCAGTCCGTCGGCTCGCAGGCGAACGGCCCCGAGTTCACCGTGGCGTGGGTGCCCAAGGTGCTCGTCCTGCGCGACGCCGGAAAATCGGACCTGGTCAACATCGCCCAGGTGTTCCAGCGCTCCGGTACGCGCGAGGTCTCCTGGAAGGAGACGAACATCGCTTCACCCGCCGACTGGAAGGGCAAGAAGGTCGGCGTCTGGGACTTCGGCAACGACTACGAGGTCATCGCCGCCGCCCGCAAGCAGAGCCCTCCGCTCGAGGCAGGGACCGACTACGAGCGGGTGATCCAGGACTTCAACATGTCGGCGCTCCTGCAGAAGGAGATCGACACCGCCGAAGCCATGATCTACAACGAGTACGCCCAGGTCCTGGAGACGAACAACCCGGCCACGGGCCAGCTGTACAAGCCCGAGGACCTGAATGTCATCGACCTCAACCAGGTCGGCACGGCCATGCTCCAGGACGCGCTCTGGGCGCGGGATGCGTGGCTGAAGACGGCCGGCAACGAGGCCATCGCGACCAAGTTCCTGACCGCGTCATTCCAGGGCTGGATGTTCTGCCGTGACAACGCGGCCAAGTGCGTCCAGTACGTGACCGATGCCGGCTCCACGCTCGGCAAGGGCCACCAGGCCTGGATGATGAACGAGATCAACCCGCTGATCTGGCCTTCCGCCAACGGCATCGGCGACATGCCCAAGGCCACGTGGGACCAGACCGTCCAGATTGCGACGGACGCGAAGCTGCTGACCAAGGCGGTCGATGCGTCCGCGTACCGCACGGACCTGGCCCAGAAGGCACGCGCGGCCATCACCAGCGGCGACGTGAATGGCGCCAGCTTCGTGAAGGGCACCGTCCAGGTCACCCCGAAGGGCGAGTAACCCCGCAGCACCTTCGGCCCCCACCCGGGGCCGACACAGCCTGAGAAGCCGGCTCCGACGGGAGCCGGCTTCTTCGTGTGGTTCAATGCCGCAGCCACGGCCGCCCATCAAGGCCTTTGACCGATTCCGGGGGACTCGACATGAGAACGCTGTCCAGGCGCTCGATCGCCGCCATTGCTCCCTCGCTGCTCGCCGCCGCGACGATCGCGCTCGTGCCCGGAACCGCGGCGGCGGCCACGAGGAACGTGAGCATGGACGTGTATGACTTCACGCCGGCCACGATCACCATCGCGCGCGGCGACATCGTCAAGTGGACGAACGATGACTTCACCGCCCACGACGTCCAGGCGCAGAGGCCGTACCGGCTCTTCAGGAATCCGGGCGGCGCAGGCAGCCCGATCCCCCCCAACGGCACCTACAGCTACACGTTCACCTCGGCGGGCAGGTTCCCGTACGTCTGCCTGACGCACAGCTCGGACGGCATGCAGGGAACCGTGGTCGTGCCGATCACCCTCACCCGCCTGAACACGAGCCCGGAGAAGTTCAAGGTCACGGTGGGCAGCCTCGCCATCCCGGCCAACCAGCCGTGGGTGCGCGTCGTCCAGGTGGATCTGCCATCCACGGGCACGCACTGGGTTTCGCTCAATCCGACGAGAGCCGCCTCGGTGACGTACAAGCCCACCGCCCACGGGACATATCGCTTCCGGTCGTATCTCAAGTCGACGGGCAGCTCCGGCCAGTCGGACCCGAGCCCGGTCAAGTCACTCAGCCACTGACCTGACCACGGCCTGCGCGGGCGGGAAACCGCCGGTGCCGGGGCCGCGTATCCACCGGAGACGGGCCGGGTCACGGCTCGCGCGACGATGGGTGGGAGGGTGCGATGTTCCGTCGATCAGCGCTTGTGGCTGCGGTCTTCCTGGTGCTCGCCAGCGCGACGGCGAGTGCCGGTGGCAACACGGTGCACATCACGTCGAGCGCCTTCCCGGCCAGCACCTTCACGGGGATCGGCGGCGACATCGAGTTCAGCAATGAGTCGGGCAACTCGCACACCAGCACCTCGGATTCCTCGCTCTATCCCTGGAACAAGCCGCTTCCCCCGTCGACGAGCGCCTCGGTGAACTTCCCCTTCCCGGGCGCGTACGCGTATCACTGCAACATCCACAGCTCGATGCACGGCAAGATCCGCGTGTTCATGGAGCGGACGCCCTCGAGCGGCACCACGGCGACCACCTTCACGGTCTTCGTCGCCACGGCGCAGGCGCCCACCGGGTTCAAGTTCATCGTCCAGCGCAAGGTTCCCGGCGGGCAGTTCCGGGCCTTCAAGAGCACCAGGGCCAAGCAGTTCATGTTCCATCCGTCGGCCGCCGGTACGTGGGCCTTCCGGTCGCGATACCTGCGCAACTCGGACGGCGCCATGTCCGGCTGGAGCCCCGTGCTCAAGATCGTCGTCGGCGCCTAGGCTCGCGCGGGGCCCTCTGCGACTCGAGGGACCGGCGGCGGCCTGACCATCCGAGCCACCCGCCCCGTACCTCCGCGCGGCGCCTGACGGTCGCCGGCGCCGTTAGGATCGGCCGATGCACCGCCGAACTCGGGTATCCCGTCTCGCCGCCGCGCTGACGCTTGCGGCCGCAGCGGCACTCGTCGCGGCGCCGGCAAGCGCGGCAGGAGCGACGCGCGTCAGCATCCGGGCCGCCTCCTACGATCCGTCGTCCGTGGCGCTGTCCGCGGTCGGTGGCGCGGTCCGCTGGGCCAACGTCACGTCTCCCAGCCGCGTCCACGACGTGGTCAGCTCCCTGCCGGACTACTTCGGGATGCCGCTCGCCGGCAGCGGCGCGGTCTTCCGCTTCACCTTCACGGCGGCGGGCGAGTTCACCTACTTCTGCTCCATCCACGACACCATGCTGGGAGCGGTCTCCGTGCCGCTCGCCGGTGAGGCCGTCACGGACGCAGACGGGACGCGGTTTGCGATCCGTGTCGCCAGCGCCAAGTGGCCGAAGGGCAGCCGCTACATCTCCGCACTGTTCGTGCAGTCACCGTCGGACGCGGCGCCGCGCTACTGGCGGACCACCCGTTCGCCGTCCGTAGAGTACGTGCCGACTGTCGCCGGCGAGTACCGCTTCGTAGCACGCGTCAAGGACCGCGAGACGCATCGCCACTCCACCGACAGCGCGCCGCTGGTGCTCACCTTCGAGGGCTGAAGCGCCGGCGCCGGTGGGCATCCTCGGATACGTCCGGCGCGCCGGTCCGCGGCCCAGACTGCCACTCCCAACGGGCCGGTCCACGGCGGTCCGAGCAACAGAGGCACCCGCATGCCGGTTCTTGGCGTCGCCACGTTCGAGCGCTTCTTCCGCGTTGCGGCCGCTGTCGACGTGGACAAGAACGACCTGAAGCGCCTCGACGACTTCCTGCACCGGAAGCTCTACGACCTGCTGCTGATCGGCCAGGCGCGTGCCAGGGCGAGCAGGCGCGACGTCGTCCAGCCCGACGACCTGCCAATCACCAAGGGACTCCAGGAGAGCATCCACCGGTTCGAGCAACTGGAGCGGGCGTGGGATATCGAGCTCGGTCCCATCCTGGCCAGACTGGCCACTTATCCGCCGCTCGACCTCGCGCTGGCCGAGGACACCGAGGCGCGGCTGCCGCGCGTGGCGGGCGGGCTCGCCCTGGCCCTCGGGCAGAGCTTCCGGATCGTCGACCCGCAGCTGGCAAACCCGTCCAGCGAGCACTGGGAGCGAGCCTTCAGGCTCTTCAACCTGCTGCTGTAGCGGATGCGGGGCTTCCGCCGCGCTACGTGACCTGGAAGGACCGCTTGGATAGGCCGTAGAAGAACCCGTCGATGGTGTAGTCGGGCGCGTCGTCGGGCTTGGCCACGGCACCGAGCGTCACGAACAGGGGCGCGAAGTGCTCCACCGTCGGGTGCGCGTAGGGCATGCCCGGCGCGCGGTTGCGGAAGTCGAACAGCTCGTCCAGGTCGCCGCGGTCGAGCGCCTCGGTGGCCCAGCGATCGAACTCGACCGACCACGCGGGCGCGCCCGCCTTGCCCATGAAGTACTCCTGCACGAAGGGCAGGCCGTGGGTCATGAAGCCGCTGCCGACGATCAGCGTGCCCTCGTCGCGTAGCGCAGCAAGGCGCCGCCCGATCTCGAAGAGGTGCTGCGGGTCCAGGTCCGGCATGGACATCTGGAGCACCGGGATGTCGGCGTCCGGGTACATCGCCATCAGCGGCACCCAGGCGCCGTGATCCAGCCCGCGGTTGGGACGTTCGAGCACCGGCTCGGAGGCGGGCATGAGCCCCTTGACCTGGGCCGCCAGCTCGGGCGCTCCGGGCGCGTCGTAGGTGAGCTCGTAGTAGTGCTGCGGGAAGCCGTAGAAGTCGTAGACCAGTGGGACGGGAGTCGTGGCGCTGATCGCCATCGGCGCCGTCTGCCAGTGCGCGCTGACGATGAGGATCTGCTTGGGCTTGGGCAGCTTGCGCGCCCAGCCGTTCAACTCGGCCATCCAGCTCGCGTCGTCCAGGAGCGGCGGCGCGCCGTGTCCGAGGTACAGGGCAGGAAGCGGACTCGA
>JAXDKU010000133.1:0-10725 GCA_034667005.1 Chloroflexota bacterium | reverse complement strand
AGTGCCAGTCCTTCTACGAGCCCGACGCTTTGTGTTCTACATCGTGATGGCGGACTGCCTGGAGCCGGTTCACGTTCACGTAAGGGCAGGCAATGATGCCAGGGCGAAGTTCTGGCTCGTTCCGCACGTAGAGCTCGGGACGGCCCGCGGCTACGATAGGACTCAGCTCGGGATGATTGAGCGTCTTGTGTCAGATCACCGCGAAACATTGTTGAAGCGATGGGACGAGACTTGCTTCGAGGACGCCCACCAATGAGGTTCTCCCCGGTGGTCGACGTCCGCGTCAGCGACGAACTGGTCACGTTCGTGTTGGATGATGGCCGGGAGGTTGCCGCGCCCACAGCTTGGTCGAAGCGGCTGACCGACGCGACCGACGAGCAGCGCCGCCAATGGCAAATCGGCGGTTACGGCACGGAGGTGTCCTGGTCGGAACTCGATGAGGACATCGGCGTGTGGACGCTGCTGGGCATCTCGGAAGAGGCCCTGTTCGAGGCGGCTGGCTTCAAGGCACCGCAACGCGCCCGCTGACACCCTTCAGCTAATGGCGGCCCAGACACTGGGATCACGGCCGTGGCCGCCACGTGTCAGACCATCGGAGGAGTTGACCACAGGCGAGGGCACTCCGACCGAGCGCTGATCTGCGGCGAGCGGCGTCGCTGGCCAGCTGCTCTCAGCCGACCGAGGCCGCGTCGTCGCCGAAGCCTTGGACCGTTGCGTAGATGGTCTTCGCGCCCGTGAAGGTGGGCTGGACGTCCTCATTCTGGCCTTGCAGGCCGTGGTCGTTGTCCAGCCTCCAACTGAACATGCCCCGCAGTTGGTTCTGGAGCGCATATCGCGTCCAGGCCGCGGTGTCATCGAGGGATGTCTGCACGTCGCTGTTCTCCGTGCAGACACCGCCCAGCAGGATTGCGGCCCGAACCCCCGCTTGCGTCCAGACCGGGACGTCCGTCGGCGTGCCATTGGACGAGTAGTCCTGGAGCTCGACGGCGTCCACGTACGTGTTGAACGCCGCCACCGCCTTCTGACCGTAGAGAGAGACGGGCCCGTTGCCTGGCCAGGGCACCGAGACCGCGATCCGGAGGCCGGCCGACTTGAAGCTCGGGCCCAGTTGCGACACCAGCTCTGCCACGTCCCCCATGCCGTCGGTTTCCGAGTCGATCGTGAGGCCGTTCAGGCCCTGCTGCTGAAGGTAGGCCACGGTGTTCGCCGTGGATCGGTTGTTGTTCGCCCGGTTGTCCGCCACCGTCGCGGACAGCCCCGTGTCCCCGACGCTCGCGAGGATCAGGGCTCCCGGCGCCTGCGTTCGAATCTGGGTCAGGACCTGGTTCGCAAACGTCGCATTCAGGATCGCGGTGTACCCGTTCGAGCCCGCCACGAATTCGCCGAAGGCCAGGCTGTAGCGGCTCGCGTAGCCGAGCGGGACCAGCTTTTGGACGAGGTTCGCGAGCCCCGTGGCGTTCCACGTGTCGTACCACGTGGCAATCTCGAAGGTCATCGGTCGAGCTCCTGCGACGGCCAGGTTTCGCGGCCTACTGTCGTTGCCCGCCGAAAGCACCACGTCTCAGCTGAGTCGGCGCGAGCGCACGCGAAGGCGTCGTCGACACGAACGTTACTCCCGTGGTCAATGGCCACCGAACCGCTGGTCAAAGATAGTCCGCCAAGATGTCCACAGAGTTGCGCCAAAGACATCATCGGTCTGAGCGGCCGGCTGGACCCAGTCGGTCGTCAGCACGGTCACAGCGAGCCGCGCGACGCCGCCCAGCGTACGGATTGTCCTGTCACGGCCGCGATGCGGTCGTAGTCCTCGTCATAGTGGACGACGGTGACGTTGTGGCGAGCTCCGACCGCCGCGATCAGAAGATCCGGGATCTTTACGGCGCGGTGATGCAGGGGACCCTGCTCCGCGAGCAACCCGTATACCCGACGAGCCTCGGTCCAGTCCTCGGCCTCAACAGTCAGCCAGAGGCAGAACGAGAGCGCGTTCTCGATGTGTCGGAAGTCGCGGCCGTCGCGGGCACTCGTGAGCACCTCCATCGCCACCATGTCGCAGACCGCGATGAGCCCATCCTCCAGGGCACGTGTGAACCACTCCATGCCCGGTCGGCGCTGCTTGCCCCACACGGACGTGTCGGCGAGCTCCATCAGCCGGCCGCAGGATCGGTTCGGTCATCCCCCGTGCGCGGGCGCCGGAGCGACGGAAGGAGTTGATCGAGCTCCGAGAAATCGCGCTGCGCCAGCCATCGCCGGTGTCTACGCGCGACGACGTCGCGAAGGGCCGCGTGCACGGTGTCCGTCGTTCGTGTCGTCCCGAGTGCGTCGGCCGCTTCGGCGAGCAGAGTGCGATCGAGGTCCAGGGTCGTATGGGTCTTGGTCATGCTTGCGGCTTGTCCTTATCACGCATGCTCTGCCAGGTAGTATGCGTGACAACAGAACTCTACTCCACGCATCTTTGGTGTCAACCGGCGTGGCTGCATACTCGCGGACGTGACCGCGGATCAAAGCCACCGCCCGCCGCAGCCCCCGAAGAAGCGCGCCCGTCGGCTCATGCCGTCGCTCTGGGCGGGCCTCGTCCCGAACGGGTTCGACCAGCAGAAGCCCAATCACTACGGCGAGATGCTGCGCACGTTCCGCGAGAACTGGCGGCATCCCAAGTACGCCTGGGACATCCTCAGCAAGGGGGTCTGCGACGGCTGCGCGCTCGGCGTCGCGGGCTTCAAGGACTGGACGATCGACGGCGTCCACCTCTGCACCACGCGGCTGAACCTGCTCCAGGTCAACACGATGGGCGCGATGGACCCGAAGCGCCTGGCCAACGTGGAGCCGCTCCGCGAGCTGGACGGCGGCCAGCTCCGCAAGCTCGGCCGGCTGGCCTACCCGATGCTCCGGCGCACGGGCGAGCTCGGCTTCAGCCGCGTCTCCTGGCCTGACGCGCTCGCCCTGGCGTCGCGCCACATCAACGCCACGAAGCCGGATCGGATCGCCTTCTACCTGACGGCGCGCGGCCTCACCAACGAGGTCTACTACGTGGCGCAGAAGGTGGCCCGTTTCCTCGGCACGAACAACATCGACAACGCGGCGCGGATCTGCCACGCCCCGAGCACCGGGGCGCTCAAGCGATCCCTCGGCGTGGCCGCCACGACCTGCTCCTACACGGACGTCATCGAGTCGGACCTGACGGTCCTCTTCGGGGCGGACGTCGCGAACGCGCAGCCCGTCTTCATGAAGTACCTGTACATGGCCAAGAAGCGCGGCGGCAAGGTGGCCGTCGTCAACCCGTTCCGCGAGCCCGGGCTCGAGCGCTACTGGGTGCCCTCGAATCCCGAGTCGGCCATCTTCGGCACGAAGATCGCAGACGAGTTCTTCCCCGTCCACGTCGGCGGCGACACGGCCTTCCTCAACGCCGTTCTCAAGGTGCTGATCGAGGACGGCGGCGTCGATCTCGACTTCGTCCGGGAGCACACGCAGGGCTTTGAGGAACTCCGCTCGGGCCTGGCGACCCAGGACCTCGACGACCTGGCCCGTTTCTCCGGCTCTAGCGTGGAGGACATCCGGCGCTTCGCCCGCATGTACGCGGCGGCCAGGTCGGCCGTGCTGGTCTGGTCGATGGGCATCACCCAGCACGTCTGCGGCACCGACAACGTGCAGGCGATCATCAACCTGGCGCTGGCGCGCGGGAACGTTGGGCGGCCGGCCGCCGGCCTGATGCCCATCCGCGGCCACTCGGGCGTGCAGGGCGGCGCCGAGATGGGCGCGTACGCGACGGTCTTCCCCGGCGGCGTGCCCATCGGCGACGAGTCCGCCGCGGCCCTCGCCGCCACCTACGGCTTCCCGGTCGGGCCGTTCCACGGCCTTTCGGCGGCTGAGATGGTCGAGGCCGCGGGTCGTGGCGAGATGGACGTGCTCTGGTCCAGCGGCGGCAACTTTCTGGACACGCTCCCGGATCCGAGCGCGGTCGCGGAGGCGCTCCATCGCGTGCCGCTGCGGGTCCACCAGGACATCGTGGTCAGCTCCCAGATGCTGGTCGACGGCGGCGGTGACGTCCTGTTGCTGCCCGCCGCCACCCGGTACGAACAGAGCGGCGGCGGCACGGAGACGACCACGGAACGCCGCGTCGCCTTCTCCCCGGAGATCCCGCATCCGCGCGTCGGCGAGGCGCGAAGCGAGTGGCAGATCTTCCGCGACCTCGCGATCGCCGTTGCGGCCGACCCCGCGACCGCCGATGCGCTTCTCGGCTGCCGGAGCGGCCAGGAGATCCGCGAGGAGATCGCGCGGGTCGTGCCCTTCTACGACGGCATCCAGCACCTCGCGAAGACCTGGGACGCGATCCAGTGGGGCGGCGAGCGGCTCTGCGACGGCTGGGTCTTCCCGACCTCGGACGGGAAAGCGCACTTCGGCCCGGTCACCCCCAGGGAGGTCGAGCTGACGCCGGGACGTTTCATCCTCTCGACCCGCCGGGGCAAGCAGTTCAACTCGATGATCTGGAAGGCCAAGGACCCGCTGACGGGCGCGATGCGCGACGACCTGTTCCTCGCGGAGTCGGACGCCCGGTCCCTTGGGCTGGCCGCCGGCGACGCCGTCCTGGTGCGCTCCGAGAGCGGCGAGGTCCGGGCGCGCGTCCGCATCTCCGACATCCGGCCGGGCAATGTCCAGATGTTCTTCCCCGAGGCGAACCCGCTGATCCAGCCGGGACGCCGCGACCCGGTGGCGCTGGTCCCGGACTACAACGCCACAGTCGAGATACTGCCGCTGGGCACAGGCCTGCCTCCCGGCGCGACCCCGCCGCGGACGTCAACGCATGCGCCCATCGTCTCGACAGCGGAGGCCACCCCGACGGCGAGCGGAATCGTCCTCGCGGGCGGCCGATCGTCGCGCTTCGGCCGGGACAAGCTGGCCGAGCCCGTCGACGGGATGCCGCTCCTGCACGCCTCGGTCCGGGCGATGGCGGTGGCGTCAGCGGAGGTCGTGGTCGTGACGCCTCCAGCGGGGCTCGGCACGTTCCTGCCGCGCGGCCTGCCGACGCCGCTGCGCGAGATCCCGGACGCGCAGCCGTACGCCGGCCCGCTGGCGGGGCTGCTCTCGGGCCTCCGGGCAGCGACGCGGGACCTCGTGCTCGTGGCGGGCGGCGACATGCCCTCGCTCGATCCCGCGGTGCTTCGCCTCATGCTGCGCCGCATGGGCGATCGCTCGGCCACGGCGTCCGGATCGGATCGCCGTGCGGGCTACTGGGCCGCGCAGGGTGTCGCGCTGGAATCCGACGGCCGGCCGCAGCGGCTCCCGCTCGTCCTCGAACGCGGTGCGGCAATCTCGGCCGCGTCCGACCTGCTGGCGAGCGGAGAACGGAGCCTCGGCGCGCTCGTCGCGGCTCTCGATATCGCGGTGATCCCGGAAGCCGCCTGGCGCGAGCTGGATCCGGACGGCGCGACGTTGCGGGACGTGGACCGGCCGAGCGACCTGGCGGCCATCGGGTCCTGACGGGCGGCGCCTTGCCCGTACGGGCGTTCTACCGAAGCGAGGAGCCGAAGCCCTCGCCCTTGTCCGGGTTGCCGTCGACGCCGGCCGTGGCCTGCGTGAAGAGCTGGTCGTTATCGGCGGTGAGGCCGTTGGCCGGACTGCCGTAGAGGACCGCCACGCCACCGGGGAATGAGGCGTCCCCGGCGGGCTCGCTCAGGATGCCGATCGCCACGTCCCGCTTGGTGCCAAGGCCGTAGTTGCCGGCGGTCAGCCGCCCCCCGAAGGCATCGGCGAATGCGGCCGTCCCCTGGACGCTGGGCGAGCTCTGCGTCCATCGCTGATCAGGCAGGGTCGCGTAGAGAACGTCGACAGCGCCCGCCGCGTCCTGCCCGCCGACCATCTCCCCGGGCACCCCGATGATGATCTCGGCGTCGGCGCTGCCCCCGACGTCGGCGATGGCGAGCGCCGACCCGAAGGCGTCCGTCGTCTCCGCCGTGTCCGGCACGTCGGCCGAGGATTCGTCCAGGCCCGTGAAGTGGTTGCCGCCGAGCCCGAAGATGACGCGGCCGGCCTGCTCGGCGGTGCTGCTGCCGACCACGATGTCCTTGCCCGGGACGCCGATGAGGATCTCGTCGCCGGCATGCGGGCCGTACAGCTCGCCGATCGCCACCGCCTGGCCGAACTTGTCGAAATCGTCGCTGGAGCCCGGAACTCCGGCGCTCTCCTGGGTCAGCGTCGAGAGCGCGCCCTGGCGCAGCATCACGACGGCGCCCGCGTACACCTTCTCGCTCCCATCCGGACCGACCATGGTCTTCGGCACGCCAACGGCGAGGTCGTCGCCTCCGACCGTGTCCAGCTCGCCCACCGCGAACACCTCGCCACAGTTCACGAACTTGACCGTGGTCGTCGAGACGCAGGGATAGGTCTCGATCGGGTCCGGGTTGATGGCCGGGAACATCGTGCTCCCGACGCGAATGACGAGGAACTTGCCCGGCACGTTGCCGAAGATGGAGCCGGGCACGCCGATGGCCAGGTCGGCGACGCCGTCCCTGCCGTGCTGGGCGTCCGCGCCGTAGTAGTCGAGGGCCGCGAGCGCCTGGCCCAGCCGGCCGTTGTCCTCGCCGCCCTGGATGGCCGTCGGCGTGGAGGCCCGCAGCCCGTCGACGGAGCCCCACAGGATGTGCACCGCGCCGCGGTCCGGATGGTTGACGGTCGAGATCGTGACGTCCTCGCCGGGCACGCCGATCGCCAGATCGCCGAAGCCGTTGAAATCGCCCGCCGCGAGCCCGCTGCCGAAGCGGTCGCCGTCCTCGGCCTGCCCGATCGTGCCGCCGCCCTCGCGCGCCCGGTTCTCGTGCCAGCGCTCGCTGCGGTTGCCCGCGAGACCTGTTGACGCGCCGTAGAAGACGTGCACCGCGCCGGCGTTGCTCACCCCCGCGATCTTGTCGTTGGGGACACCGACCACCAGGTCGGCCCGACCGTCACCGTCGAAGTCATTCCACGAGGCGGGTGCGGCCGCCTGGGGACGGGGCGCAACCTCGGCCCGGTGACTGGCTGCGCGATCGGCGATGGAGGCGGCCGGGGACGCGACCGCGACAGCCGTCGTGCTCCATGCCAGCGCGGCGGCGACACCCGCCGCGATCACGATCCCGCGCGTCCGCTTCACGTCGCTCAGTCCTTTCGGCGTTTGCGCCAGCGTCTCCGGGCGGGCGACGGCGAAAACGAGTCTGTTGTCCCGACCATACACGGCCATGCAGGGCCACAATCGACTCCATGCTCCGCACTCCAGAGCCCGTCCTCATGCTCATCGCGGACATCACGGGCTATACCAGCTACCTGAGTGGGACCGAGATCGACCACGCCCAGAACGTCCTGGAGGACCTGCTCGAGACGGTTGTCGCGAAGCTGGCGCCGCCGTTCGCCGTGCTCAAGGGCGAAGGCGACGCGGTCTTCCTGTTCGCGCCCGCAGGCACCGTCAGCGGGGCTGTGCTCCTGGACGCGCTCGACAGCTGCTACTTCGGCTTCCGCCGGCGACTGAGGGACGTCAGCCAGGCGACCAGCTGCGAGTGCAACGCCTGCGTCCTGATCCCGCGGCTCGACCTCAAGTTCGTGATCCACGCCGGCCAGGCGATCCGGCAGAGCACGTTCGGCTCCGGGGACCTGATGGGGTCCGACGTGGTCCTGCTCCATCGGCTGCTCAAGAACCACGTCGTCGAGGAGCATGGCTGGCGTGGCTACGCGCTCGTCACCGAGGCGGCCGTCACTCAGGTCGGGCTCGACTGCCTTCGGCTCGGGATGGTGGCGCACCGCGAGGTATACGACGACGCGGGACCCGTGGTCGGCTTCGTCGAGGATCTCGACGCGCGCTGGAGAGCCGAGGACGCGCGGGCCTCCTTCCGGGTCCAGCCTGACGACGCGCTGTGGCGCTTCGAGATCGACCTGCCGGCGGCTCCCCACGTTTCCTGGGAGTGGCTCACCTCGCCGCGCCTCCGGCCCCGATGGGCGTCGCACATCGTCCGCGTCGACCAGGAAAACGTCGCCGGTCGCGCCGGCGTCGGCACGACCAACCATTGCGTCCACGGCCACGACGCCGTGCTGGAAGAGGTCCTGGACTGGCAACCCTTCGACACGACGACCACCCGCTCCATCACCCCGGTGGGTGCGCTTCTGACCACCTACGACCTTGCGCGGACGGACGGCGGGTGCCACCTGATCGTGCTGTGCAGCACGGACGATCCCGAGGCGGCCGGTCCGATCTGGCCCATGGTCGTGCCGGTGCTCGACGAGCGCTTCGGCGTGGCGCTCACGAACCTGGCCGGGATCCTGGCCCTCGAGGCGGGCTCGGACGGGCGTACTGTGGGAGAGGTGGAACGCCATGCAGCTCCGTAGGACGATCGTCGCGACATTCACGTCGATGCTCGGCGCCTTGCTGGTGCTCGCGGCCACCGTGGTCCCTGCCGCGGCAGGCGGCGGGCCGTATACCTATCCCGGCTGTGGGGCGACGCTCCAGGCCTGCATCGACCTTGCCGCGTCCGGTGAGACGATCACCATCGCGACCGAGCTCGTCGACGAGCTCCCCTCGATCTCCAAGGGCCTCAACATCTATCCCGCGCCCGGTTTCACGCCGGAGATCCGTGGCTTCGGCATCAACACGAACGGCCTCACGGTCAACGTGACGATCGACGACATCGACTTCACGTATGGCGTCTTCGCCTTGTTCACGTCCGGGACGGGTCACTCGGTGACCGTCCGCGATGGGCGGATCGGATCGGCCAGCTCGTTTGGCAGCGCGATCATCTTCACGACGGAGGTGCCCGCCGACCTGATCCTGGAGGGGAATGCCATCCGGTCCATTGGCAACCAGGATCCGAGCGTCCAGGTCAACGCCACGGCGCCGGGCGGAGTCACAAGCGTCTCGGTCATCGCGAACCGCGTCACGCAGCACGGCCACGACAATGGCGGCAGTGGCATCAGCCTCGGCCTGGGCGGCGCGGGCGCGTTCCGAGCCGACGTCATGAACAACACGGTCTGGGACGTGGCCGGTTGCAACTGCGCCTCATCCGTGGATATTCAACTCGAGAACAGCGTGAACGCCGACATCAACATCGTCGGCAACACGATGGAAGGCTCCGTGGGATCCGGCATCGCCTTGAGGAACGACCTGGACGCCGGCGGCGGCGTCGCCCTGGACGTCTTCGACAACATCATCAGCCACCAGGACTTCGCGGGAATCCTCCTGGAGGACGGCGGCGGGACGCTCACCTATCGCGGCGGCTACAACGACTTCTTCGCGAACGGCTTCGAAGACTTCGACGGCCACGCCCCGGGGCCGGCCACGCTGCACGTCGACCCGAAGTTCGTCAATCGGACGGCCGGCAATCTGAAGCTCAAGCCGTCGTCACCGCTCATCGACGCCGGGCTCGTCTGCACGCCCGGCGGCGTTGCGGACCCGGATGCGGCCGGCCGTCATCGCCTTGCCGGCCCGACCGTCGACTTCGGCGCCTACGAGTTCGGTGCCGCTCTGCCGGCGGGCATCGTGCACGTGGGCGACGCGACCGCAGAGGCCATCGAGGGGACGAGCGGCGCGGACATCCTGTGTGGCTACGGCGGCGGGGACTTCATCGAGGGCAAGGGCGGATCGGACTACCTGGACGGCGGACCCGGCGGCGACGTCATCTTCGGCGGCAGCGGCTCCGATCTCCTGTTCGGGCGCGGCGGCGCGGACCTGCTCTGCGCGCGGGATGGGACCGGCGGCAACGACCGCCTGGACGGAGGCAAAGGCACGGACCAGTACCGCGCCGACGGCGGCGACATCCGCATCTCGGTCGAGCAGACGGCGTCCTGCGCCCACCAATGAGGGGCTGGACGGGCGTGGGACCTGTCGGTTTGGGGACGGCCCGTTCGTTGTAGGGTCGAGGCGGCCGCCGGCCGCAGCTTCCGTCACGACGTCCTGGGAGGATCCCGATGCGCTACCTCGCCCTGATCTACAGCGAAGAACAGGATCCGTCGACCGTGCCGCCGGAGCAGCTCCGGGAGGTCATGGAGGCGTACAACAAGTTCACCGCGGACGCGCGGGAAGCCGGGGTCATGATCGCCGGCGACGCGCTCCAGCCCACCCAAACGGCGACCACCGTTCGCGTGCGCGACGGCAAGACGCTGACCACGGACGGCCCGTTCGCCGAGACGCGCGAGGCACTCGGCGGCTACTACCTGTTCGAGGCCAAGGATCTCGACGAGGCGATCGAGTGGGCCGCGCGCCTGCCCGGCTCGTGGTGGGGCAGCGTCGAGGTTCGCCCGATCTGGGACCTGCCGTCGGAATAGCGGGCTCGCGCGGATCGAGGCATCGGACCAGCGGGAGGGTACGCAGCGCTGCTCGAGCGATGCCAGCAACGGCCGACGTCAGTGATGGTCGCCCGAGGCGCGATCGCTGCGAAGAAATGTGCCGTGCGCCAAGCAGTGCATCAGTAGGAGTATGGTGGACTTCGGTGAACTTCGAGGGAGATTGCAATGATCTCCCGATGGGCACGCGAGGTTAGACATGCTTGAACGGGCACGGGTTGGACGACTATTGGCGATCGCGTCCTTGACGGGCACTCTGGTGCTCGGTGGCCTTGGAGCTGCGCCGGTTTCCGCGGCTAGCGTCACCGTCACGGTTCGCTGTTACGCGCACCCCGAAACCACCAAGATCCACAATGGGACGAACCACGCCATCACGATCAATTCCGTGGGATCGACCTACCAGCCGCGTTCGAACGAACCGTTCCACGTCTCCAA
>JAXDKU010000132.1:0-35747 GCA_034667005.1 Chloroflexota bacterium | reverse complement strand
TCCCGAATTGCCTCCGCACGATGGCGAAGAGCACGATCACCGTCGCCACGCCGCAGAGGGCCTCCGGCAGCAGGACGCTCCACGAGCTCAGGCCGAAGATCCGCACGGACAGGCCCATGAGCATGGTGGCAAGCGGCGGCTTGTCGACGGTGATGAAGTTGGCCGCGTCGAACGAGCCGAAGAACCACGCCGACCAGCTCTGGGACGCAGCGAGCGCGGCCGCGGAGTAGTAGGTGTTGGCAAAGCCGCTGACGGTGAGATTCACGAGGTAGACGACGGCGGCCAGCCCGGTGACGGCGAGCAGGGCTAGCCTGGCCCAGATCGCGTCGCTGGCGCGCACGCGGGCCCCCGCCCGGTCCCGTGCCACGGCGGGCGCCGGGATCTCGGTCGTGATCCCGGGCTGGGTGATGGACGTCATCGGTCGATTCCTTCCGCCTGGACCGGCTGCGCCGAGTCGTTGCGAGATCGGCTGATCCACGACCGCAGGAGCACGAACCGGACGACGGTGGCGACCACGTTGGCCGCGAGGAGGACGGCGATCTCCGTCGTCCGGCCGGCGCGCGGTGCGACCAGATGCAGAGCACCGATCGAGGCGGTGGTGATCGCGAGCGCGATCGCGAATGCCAGCATGCCGGCGAGATGGTCCCGTGCGACCCCGTCGCGGCCGCGCACGCCGAAGGTCAGCCGCCGGTTCGCCGCCGTGTTCCCGACCGCCGTGACCAGGAGGGCCGCCGCGTTGGCCAGCGGCGCCGAGGTGACCTCACGAAGAAGCGCGTAGAGAACCAGGTACGCCAGTGTGCTGACGATCCCGATGGCCACGAACCGGCGCGCTTCCTGCATGCCCCGGACTCTGGCGGCCCGATCCTGTCGGATCGATTACGCGGACGATGCCTGGTGGGTCCGGTTGGGGACGCCCGCGATGAAACAGCGGGTGTCGATGGTGTCGTCACGGGGGGCGCTCATCGGCGTCGCCATTCGTGCCAGGTGCTGTGGGCACAGGCTTCGGCGGCTTCCTGTCGATGCGATGGACAAACTCGACGTCAAGAGGGATCGGTGGGCCTCAGATGGGGTCAGGGACGACTGCTCCGCGTCGCCTCTGTGGCCGAAGCTGCCTCATCGACGATGCCATCGACACGCCGGGACGGAGACACGGGATCGGTGACCGGGCCCTCGCGCCAAGGTGCGGGCGCCGGGCGGGCGGAGCCGGCGACGGGCAGCGGTGGGCGGCCGGTCCGCTGCAGGGCGGTCGGTGCGGTGCGGTGCGGCGCGGCGCGGCGCGGAGCGCGCGGCCGGCGCGGCTCGGTGCGGGCGGAGCCGGCGACGGGCAGCGGTGGGCGCCAGCGCGGAGCGCGGCAGCGGCGCGCGGCGCGGCCCACGAGGCGCACCCGCTACGGCGTCTGCTCGGCTCGTTGGGTGGTGCGGCGCGGTGCCGTCTCACGCGGACCCGAGAAGGCGCGTGGCCAGCTCACGGACATGCTCGCGCCGCCCGCCGCCGACGACCCGACCTTCCAGCGGCCGTCCGTGGCGCGCACGATCGCATCCGCGATCGCGAGTCCCAGGCCGGCGCCGGCCTTGGTCTCGCTGGCCCGGTGGAAGCGGTCGAAGATCCGGCCGCGCTCCTCGGTCGGGATGCCCGGTCCGGAGTCGTCGACGGTGAGATGGACGCGGCCACCCTCGGCGGTGACGCCGACGCGGACCGTGCCGCCGTCCGCCGAGAACTTGCAGGCGTTGTCGAGCAGCACGCCCAGGAGGCGGTCCAGCCACTCGGGCGGAACGCTGATGACGGAGTCGGCCGGCGCGGCCTGGACGGACAGCGCAAGGTGCCGTGCCTCCGCGACCGCGGAGAAGCGGTCGGCCGTGGCCACCGCCAGCACCCCGACGTCGACCGGCTCCGCGTTGGGCGGTCCCTGGGTCGCGTCGAAGCGCGCGAGCCAGAGCATGTCCTCGAGGAGCCTGCGCATTCGCTTCGACTCGTTGTCCACCCGCTCGAACGCCGTCCGGTACCACTCCTCGTCGCGCGGCTGGGACAGCGCGAGGCTGGTGTTGGCCTCGATGACCGAGAGCGGCGTGCGGAGCTCGTGGGATGCGTCCGCCGTGAACTCGAGCTGCCTCCGGCGCGCCTGCTCGAACGGTGTCGCGGCGCGCCGGCCGATGGCGAACGCGCCGAGAAAGACGGCCGCGAGCAGCACCGGGGCGATCGCGAGCTCCGCGAGGAGGACGGTGCCCTGGCTCTCTGCCACCGTGACGACGGACTGTCCCACGACGATGATGCCGTCCGAGACCGGAACTCCCAGGAGCCGGAACGAGCCCACCGAGAGGGTCGCCGAGGCGGTCCCGACCAGGTCGTGGAACTCCTGCGGCAGCGTCACGGCGGATGCGGCGGGACTCGGGAAGACCACGCCGTCCGTCCTGATCCCCCACGCCAGGATGGGTACCTCGTACGGACGGTCGCCGGGACCCGGCTCGAAGTCTCCTCCGACCGGGCCGGGGCTGCGCATGCCGTGGGCGACGTACTCCGAGAGCCGGCGATCCACCTGGTCGGTCAGGTTCTTGGTCGCGAGCCCGACCACCGCGACGGCGACGATCAGGTAGGCGACGCCCACGATGGCCGTGGCGGCGAGCGCGACGCGCAGCGACTGGCGGCGGACGTCGGGATGACCCACCGCTCCCTGTTGACGCCGGAGGATGGTGGTCATCCGGTGTCGAGCCGATAGCCGGCGCCGCGGACCGTGACGATGCGGATGCCCGCGCTCGGGAGCTTCGCCCGGAGGCGGCTCATCTGGACGTCGATCGCGTTCGAGCCCAGCGGGTCGGTCTCGTCCTCCCACGCGTGCTCCGCGATCTGCTTCCGCTCGACGACGGCCGGCGACCGGCGCATGAGCAGCTCCAGGATGAGGTACTCGGTCGCCGTCAGGTTCAGGGGCCGGCCGTCGGCCGTGACCTCACGCCGTGCCGGGTCCAGCGCGACGCGCCCCTTCTCCAGCACGGGGGCCGCGACGCCGCGCGGCCGGCGCTGGAGGGCCCGCACCCGCGCGAGCAGCTCCCCGAAGTCGAATGGCTTGACCAGGTAGTCGTCCGCGCCGGAATCCAGGCCGCGAATCCGGTCGGCCGGCGCGTCGCGCGCGGTGAGCATCAGCAGCGCTGTCGGCTTGTCGTGCTTCCGCGCCCAGGCCACGACGTCGATCCCCTCTCCGCCGGGCATCCGCCAGTCGACGATCGCCACGTCGTAGTCGTACCACTTGAGCTGGTCGATCGCGTCGTCGCCACGGTCGACGGCGTCCACCTGATAGCCGCTGTCGCGAAGACCGAGGCAGATGACGTCCTGGAGCGCCTGGTCGTCCTCCGCGACGAGGATGCGCATCTCAGCGCCTCACGAATTCGGGCAGCGCGACGGGCCGACTGGCGCGTGCCGCGGGTTGACGAGCCACGAGTCGGAGGGCCAGCACCGGACACCGATCGACCGCGCGGCGGGCGAGGGTCATGAGGTCATCGGGCACCGGTCCGCCAGTGAGCATCGGGTAGCCCCAGTCATCCAGCTCGATCAGCTCCGGCAGCAGCTCGGCGCACAGGCCCGAGCCATCGCAGGCAATCCTATCGACCGCGAGCGACAGATCGCGCCCAAGGTGTGCGCGCATCTCAGGCCGCCCGGCCGATCGCGAGGTCGCCAGGGCCGCTGGCGGCCGCGGCGAGGCCGATCGTGCCGTCCGCCGAGCACCGCCGCGTGGCCTGGTGGAGGCGAAACTCGGCGTGGAAGACCTCCAGCGCCGACACGAGCAGGCCGGCGGCGCCGTCCGGGTGGTGGCAGCCGCCGCGACCCTGGACCTGATTGGCCCAGCGACCGAGGTTCTCGAGATCGTCCGGCGCATGACGTCGTTCCGCGAGCCGGTCCGCGGCCGCGGAGATGGCACCGAGGCCGAACACGCACGGACCGCACTGCCGCGCGCTCTCGCCGGCCATGTAGCGCAGCACCCCGGCGGTGGCCTGCACGCCGCACGTGCCGGCCGGCAGCAGCGCCACCAGGCCACAACCGAACGCCAGCCCCCGTTCGGTGAGCCGCGCGGGATCCAGCGGGACGTCGACCACCGCGTCCACGGTTGCCCAGCCTCCGAAGTAGCCACCGAGCAGCACCGCCCTGTGGTCGCGCGCGTCATGGCCGAGGGAAGCGGCCAGCTCTCGAAGGGTCGTGCCGTATTCCAGCTCGGCGACCTTCGCCATCCCGTCCGCGCCCTGGACGGTGACGAGCGCCGTACCGGGGGTGCTGTCGCGGCCGGCGGAGCGGTACCACTCGGCCCCGAACCGGCCGATCAGCGCCGCATGGGCGAGCGACTCGACGTTCTGGACCAGCGTCGCCCTGCCGCCGACTCCGCGCACGTACGGCCTTGGCGGCACGGCGGTGGGGCGCGCATCGCCCTCGTTGAGGAAGTGCACGACCGCAGACGATTCGCCCGCGACGTAGCGCGCCGGCGCCTCCATCAGGCGGATCGGCAGCGCGTCGCCGCGGCGCTCCGCAAGCGCGCGGCGCATGGAAGCGATGGCGGCGTGGTGGTCGCTGCCGACGTACAGGACAAGCTCCCCGGCACCGACGGCGCGCGCGGCGAGCAGCCCGCCGTCGATGACCAAGTGCGGCCGCGCGGCCATGAGCGCGCGGTCCTTGTGGCTGCGCGGCTCGCCTTCTGCCCCGTTCGCGACGACGACCGCGCCACCCGAAGCGCGGCCCGCAACCGCGCGCCACTTCGTGCCGGCGGGAAATGCGGCGCCGCCTCGCCCCAGCAGGCCACTGCGCTCGATCTCCGCCACGAGCGCACCGGGGTCGATGCGCCCCGGCAGCGGCCCAAGCCGGGCGACATGCGCCGCATGGCTCTCCGTGCCGTCGGCGAGCGGCGGCCCCGCGAGCAGCCGCGCCGTCGACTGCTGCTGAGGCTGTGTCCGCCCGTGAGACGGCGGCAGGGACTGCGCGCCGATCATCGGAAGCCCGAGCCCGAGGTCATCGGGAGTGCGGTCTCCACGGCCGCGCGCTCCTCCTGGTGCGCCCGCAGCCGAAGGACGAGCGCGCCGCCGACCGCCATCGCACAGGCCGCGTTCACGACCCAGCTCCACGCCGCGGCGGAATCCGTGCCGGTGCCCAGGCCGTGTACCACCGCCAGCGGCCAGGAGGCATACGCGGTGAGGTGGATCGCGCGCCAGGTTCGCCGGCCGATCCGGCCGCGCAGCAAGCTCGTGACGATCATCGCGGCGACCAGGTACATGGAGACGCCCCCGAGGCCGAGCCACACCTGGCGGTACGGCGAGGAGAACGGCACCAGCGCGGAGGCCCAGCCGAGCGCCGTGTACGGGTCGACCACCGCGACGACCACGTGGACGACGAGGAAGACCACGCTCAGGAGCGCGATGCTGCGGTGCACCTCGGCGGTCAGGAACCGCGGCCATCCGGGTCGCTGCCACCGGGCGGCGGTCAGCAGGCCGAGGCACACCACGGCCGTCAGAAGGACCAGGGAGACCATGCCCGCGGCGCGCGTCACGTACCACGGCAGCGCCTCGATCATGCCGGCACCGCTTCCATGGGCAGCGGCCAGCCCGCCACGCGGACGACCTCCCCGTCACCGGCGACCAGGCGCGCGGGAATTCGCCGCTCGGCCAGCCAATCGGGCGCACCGGCACCCATCACGACCGCGGCGGTCGCGGCCGTGTTGGCATCCACGCACGTGGCCGCCGTCGCGGAGACCGTCTGCCAGAGCGCCGCTGCGGGAAGTCCGGTGCGCGGGTCGATGATGTGATGCAGCTCGACGCCACCGCGGGTCCACCGCCGCACCATGGTGCTGGACGTGGCGATCCCTCCGTCATGGATGGCGACCGTCTCGCCTTCGGCGTCGACCGGCGCGCGGCTGTCGTCCGCGATCAGCACGTTCCAGCCCCCCGCCGGTGGATCGCCCGCGACGCTGATGTCGCCGCCGACGCTGACGAGGACGCCGCCGCCGCCCATCGCGTTCATGGCTGTCACCGCGGCCAGGTCGGCCGCGAGCGCCTTGCCGACCGAGCCGAGATCCAGCTCGACGCCGCGAGGCACCCGGACCGTCTGGCGATCGGCGTCGAATCGCACCGTTCGCCAGCCGGCGACGGCCTCGAGCCTCAGGACGATGGCATCGGTGCGGCCGCGGATGCGGGCGAAGTCGTCGTCGTAGCCGATCAGGCGCATCTGGCGCCCGACCGTGGGATCCACGAGACCCTCGGTCACCCACGCTGCCCGCAGCGACGCATCGAGCACGCGCGAGAGCAATGCGCTCACGGCGACGGTCTCGTTCGGCCGCGCGTTGATCCGTGCCAGCTCGCTGTCCGGGCGGAACCGGCTGTACGTGCGATCCACCTCATCGAGCAGCCGCCCGACCTCGCGGCGCGCGACCGCGACATCGCCGTCGGCCGCGACCACGCGGACATCGCAGCCGAGTGCCTCGAACGTCTCGGCCCGGACCACGTCAGGAGCCGCCGCTGGTGGCGTGACGTCGCGTCGTCGTCGTCGCTGGTGTGCTGGTCGGAGCCGCGGTCGGCGCGGCCAGCGTCGAGCCGGTCGTTCCGGACGTCGTGGTATCCGCTCCGGTGGGGGACGTCGTCGGGGCAGCCGCCGCGGCTGCGGTGGTCACGCCCGAATCGTTCGCGGCCTGCGTTCCCGGATTCGTCTGCACCGCGAGGAAGCCGAACGCTCCGGCGGCGGCAGTGCTGGCCACCGCGGTTCCCACGGTGATGGAGCGCAGGCGTGCAAACGCCCGATCGCGCTGTGAGCCGGTGAGCCGTGCCGAGGTCTTCATGGCGCCGAGTGTCGGGCGAAGAACCTTTCGGCTCGGTTACGCGGGCGCGTCCAACGACCCTGCCGGAGGACGGCAGGCCGTAACCATTCGGAAAGGACCGGCGGCCGAGACTCGGGCCCACTTCGGTCATGGACCCCCACCAGATGCGCGGGCAGGACCGGGGCAAGGAGCTCTCGATCATGGATTGGAACCAAGAGTCCGGCCAGGCGCCCCAGCCCGAACCGGATTGGCACACGAACCAGATGCCCGCCGATTGGCAGCAGACCCCGGCGCCCGCGGCCTGGACCTACAGCCCGGTCGCCACGGACTGGCAACCGGCCCCGGCGCCGGCACCGGCCGAGAAGCCCGCCCGTCGCAGCGTCGGCTCGTGGCGGACCCTCGTGGCGGCGGCGCTGCTGTCGTCGAGCCTCGCGTCGGTCTCCACGTTCGCGCTGCTCTCGTCGACGACGGCGCCTGCCGCCGCGCCAACGGGCACGACACCCGCGGCGGCCGCGGCCCAGGCTGCCTCGACGCCCTCCACGGTGACCGCAGGCTCGTCGGTCGACGTCACGGCGATGATCGCGACGGCGAAGGAGTCCGTGGTCACGATCACGACCTCGGTCGGCGGCAGCGGCCTCGGCCGTGGCGGCGCCAGCGGGACGGGCGTCGGCTCCGGCATCGTGCTGAGCGCCGACGGCACGATCCTCACGAACGCCCACGTGGTCGCTGGCGCCACGTCGATCAGCGTCAAGCTGCCGAACGGGAACGACGTCGCGGCAACGGTCGTGACGTCGGACACCGCCGCGGATCTCGCGGTCATCCACGCAGACGCGAGCGGGCTGACCCCGGCCAGGCTCGGTGACTCCGACGCGCTGAAGGTCGGGCAGGCGGTCATCGCCATCGGCACGCCGCTCGGCGAGTACGCGGACACGGTGACCGCCGGGATCATCTCGGCCACCAATCGGACCATTACGGTCAGCACGAACTCCCGCGGCGGGTCGATCCAGCTCACCGGGATGCTGCAGACGGACGCCGCCGTGAACCCGGGGAACAGCGGTGGACCGCTGCTGAATGCCGCGGGCCAGGTCGTTGGCATCGTCGCCGCCGGCGACGAGAGCGGACAGGGCATCGGCTTCGCGATCCCCATCAACGACGCGGCCGCGCTCATCTCCCACGCCCAGGCGTGACGCCGCGGGCGCGACCTATCGCGTGACGGTGGCCTCGACCGGCTGCGGGTCCTTGGACTCGACGCCGCCGTGGCCCCGCTCCACGTCGTCATACAGGTCCCAGTTGACGGCCGTGGCGGCCTTCGCGCCCAGATGCGCCGCGGTCGTGACCTGGTGGCTGTGCCCCGCCGTGTTGTCGCCCGCGGCGTAGAGGCCTGCAATCGACGTGCGTCCTGAGTCATCCGTCAGCAGGTAACCCGCGGCATCCGCCGAGGCGCCGAGGCGCCTGGCCAGCTCGGTCCGCGGACGCTTCGGCGTCGACACGAAGACCATCTCGCACTCGACGGTCGGCCCGGCCATCGGCCCCGGTTCGACGCGGACGGAGATCGCCTGGATCTGCCCGCCCTCGTGGCGGTAGTCGCCAACGGCTCCCCGGATCACCGCGACGCGGCGACGCTCCAGCGCCCGCAGGCGCTCGGGGTCCGCTCTCGTCCGTCGCCGGCCGGTCACGAGGGTCACGCGCTCCGTGAAATGCAGCAGGCCGAAGGCGGTCGCGATGGCCTCCTCGTCGTCCCCGACGACGGCCACGTGCCGGCCGATCGACTCGTAGCCGTCGCAGATGATGCACCAGAAGAGGCTGACGCCGACGCACTCGTCGCGACCCTCGAAGCTCGGAAACGCGTCCACCACGCCGGTCGCGAGGAGCACGGTCCGAGCCCGGATCCGGACGGTACGTCGGGTCGGCCGCTCTCCGAGACGGGCACCGGCGCGCCGCTCGCGGATGCGGTTCTCGACGAGGCCGGGTGCCTCGTCGTCCGGCTCGGGATCGTCCGGCGCCGTGACCGTCGCGACGAAGCCCTCCCCGCCGCCGGCCGCTCGGCGGAGCCCGACAACTTGGCCGTTGCGCAGGCCGACGTCGTGGTTGACGGCCTGCCGCTGGCCGAGGAGCCGGAGATCCGCCGCGCTGACGCCCGCCGGAAAGCCGAGGTGGTTGCGCGTGACCTGCGACCAGAGCGACCGGCCGGCGTCGTCGTCCACCACAATCGAGGAACGCCGCAGCCGACCGAGCTGGATCGCGGCGGCCAGCCCCGCGGGTCCGCCGCCGACCACGAGGCAGTCGACCGGGACGGTCCGCTCGCCGCGCTCCGGCGTGCTGCTCATCGTCTCGCCTCCCCGGCCGTCAACCGAAGTCGTCGGCGGGTCGCTCCGTCGCGAGCGTCGGGATCGGCTGGTCCGTCCAGCTGGGCCGGCGGCGAAGGAAGGTCGTGCCAAGCAGAACCAGCACGAAACCGGCCGCCTCGAGCAGCACGATCGTTGCGCCCGACGAGATGTCCAGCCAGAAGCTGACGTACATGCCGAGGACACCGGCACATGCGCCGATGACGGTCGAGATGACGATCATCCGGCCGAACGAGTCGGTCAGCAGCCGGGCCGTCGTCGAGGGGATGACCAGCGTCGCGGCAATGAGCGTGACGCCGACGACGTTGATGGAGGCCACGATGGTCGCCGCCATGGCCAGCGCGAAGAGGCTGTCCACGGCGCCGACGTTCACGCCGTAGATCGGGGCCACCTCTGGATCGAAGGTCATGAACAGCAGCCGCTTGTAGAACAGCACGATGAAGGCCCCCACGGCCAGCGTCACCCCGCCGACGACCAGCAGGTCCGTCGTCGTGACGCCGAGGATGTTGCCGAACAGGGCCGCCTCGAAGTTCCGCGTGAAGCTGCGCGTCTTGCTGATCAGCGCCACGCCGACGGCGAAGCTTGCGGTCGTGACGATCCCGATCGCGGCGTCCGCACCGATCCGCCTCCGCCGGGCCGTCGCGTTGATCGCGAGCGCCGAGAGGAAGCCCCAGGCGCCGGCCGCCACGTAGAAGTTGATCGACGCGACGTAGCCGAGGACCGCGCCCCCGAACACCGAGTGCGACAGGCCGTGGCCGATGTAGCTCATGCGCCGCAGCACGATGTAGACGCCGAGCATCCCGCAGAGCGCGCCGACCAGGAGCGAGGCCGTCAGCCCCTGGCGGAAGAACTCGTAGGCGAGCGGATCGGTCAGGAGGCTCATGGCGCGGGATGCGCGTGCGTCTCGCCCGCATGCGTGTGCGGCGCGGTGGCGTGCTCGTGGGGCGCGGCGGCGTGCTCGTGCCCGCCCGCGTGCTCGTGGGAGTCGTCCGCGTGCTCGTGATGGGCGTGCTCGAAGCCCTCGTGGCGGTGGCGGAGCGCATCTCGCAGCCGGTGCGGAGCCGCGTCGGCGACGAGCACGATGCCGTCGTGACGGACGACGCGGAGGTCGGCGCCGTACGTGCGGCCGAGCACCTCCGCGGTGAAGATCTCGTCCGGGTCGCCCTCGGCGATGACGCGGTGGTTCACGCACACCACCCAGGGCAGGTGCGCGGCGACGGTGTTGAGCTCGTGCGTGGTGAGCACGATGGTCATGCCCTCGCCGTTGAGGTCCGCCAGCAGGTGAAGGATGTCGTCGCGCGTCTTCAGGTCGACGCCGCTCGTGGGCTCGTCGAGCAGCAGCAGTGACGGGTCGCCGATCATCGCGCGGGCCAGGAAGACGCGCTGCTGCTGGCCGCCGGACAGCTCCCGGATGTGGCGGTCCGCCAGCCCGCCGATGCCGAGGCGGTCGAGCAGCCGGGTGACTCTGTCCCGCTCCTCCTTGGTCGACCACGCCCGCCACGGCCGCTCCATCCAGCGCCCCATGAGGACCACCTCGCGAACCGTGGTGGGGAAGTTCCAGTCCACGGTTTCCAGTTGCGGCACCCAGCCCACGCCCGCGGTCGGGCCGCGTCCCACCGGCCGGCCCGCGACCGTGATGCGCCCCTCGACGCGCGGCACGACCCCGACGATCGACCGGAGCAGCGTCGTCTTCCCCGCGCCCGAGGGGCCCACGACCCCGACGAAGGAGCCGCGCGCGATCGACAGGTCAACGTGCTCCAGCACGGCGGGGCCGTCGTAACCGCAGGAGACCCCCTCGAACCGCACGAGCGGTTCCGCTTGCGCGGCCCTGGGGAGGAGGCTCACGGCTGGAAGGTGTCCGTCACCGGCAGCGGGTCGAAGATGTGCGGGTCGCCCCCGAGGGCTTCGGTCATCACCTGCATGTCCTTCTTGAGCATGCCCAGGTACGTGTGCTCGGGAGCAGTCTGCTCTCCGGGAGGCTCGTCGTCGCGGAGCGCGTCGACGAAACGGGCGCCCGATTCGCGGGCGATCTGCTCGAGCACGGGGCTGGGGAACACCTCCGAGCCGAAGACGGCGGGCACCTTCTCGGCCCTGATCTGATCGATCAGGGTGGCCACCTCCTGCGGGCTCGGATCCGAGAAGTCCGAGGCCTGGACGGCGCCGATGACGCGGAAGCCGTACTCGCGCGCCCAGTACGCCCACGAGTCGTGGTAGGTCAGGAGCTTGCGGTTCTCCGCCGGGATCGAGCTCACGCCCCGCCGGATCATCCCGTCCAGCTGCGACAGGCGCGCCTGGTATGCGGTCAAGTTCGCGGCGTAGTAACCGGCATTGGCCGGGTCAAGCTCGCTGAACCAGTCGCGCATCAGCTCGGCGTACCGCTCCGCGTAGGTCACGTTCATCCAGAGATGGGGATTCGGGTCGCCCTCGGACTGCGGGAAGCTGAAGTCGAACAGCCACTCCTCAGGGGTGATCGTGCTGTCGCCAAGCATGCGCACCTGCGCGTCCGCGCGCTTGGAGGCCTCGGCCATGTCGAGCGTCGGCTGCTCGAGGTGCAGCCCGTTGACCACGATCAGGTCAGCCTTCGAGAGCGTCTGGGCGTCCGACGGCGCCGGCTCGAACGTGTGCGAGTTGGTGGCATCCGGGATGATCCCGCGCAGCCGGATTCGCGAGCCGCCGATGTTCCGGGCGATCGAGCTGATCGGCGCGACCGTCGTGGCGACGTCCAGCCGGTCCGGTCCGCCTGTCAGCTCGTCGCGCCAGCCGGCCGAGGCCGCTCCCGGTTGCGTCGAGGGATTTGCGGTGCCCCCGCATGTGGCGAGCGCGGAGACGGCGATGGCGACGCCGGTGGTGGCGGCCAAGAGCCTTCGGATGGGCTCCATCAGCGGGCGATTCCTCCATGGGGCGATTCGGGCGGGCGGGCGGTCGAGCGCCCTTCGCACGAGGGCGTTATTGCAACACATCGCAACAACCTGCGTTTGCAGGCCGCTGCCTATACTTCGCGCGATGTCTGGCGACGGATCGGCGATCGGCCTGGACCCGACGGCGCTGCGCGCTCAGCTGCGCGACCGCGGCATGCGCTGGACGCCGCAGCGGCGCCTGATCCTCGACGTCCTCCGCTCGACCTCCGGCCACGTGACGGGGAGCGAGATCGTCGAGCGCTGCCGGGCGCGCGACCCGGAAACGACGCCCTCGACGATCTACCGGACGCTGGACGTTCTCGAGGACCTGGGCTACCTGCACCACAGCCACGGTGCCGGTGGACGCGAGGAGTTCCACGTGCTGCCCGCCGTGGAGCACGGCCATCTCCAGTGCGTCGGGTGCGGGGAGTCGTGGGAGATCGGCGCCGACGAGGTCGCGGACCTCCTCGGCCACCTCCAGCGCTCCCGTGGGTTCGCCGTGGACGTCGGCCACCTGACGATCGCCGGGCGATGCGCGGCGTGCAGCGCCGACGGGGCGGACACGGGCTTCCGGCCCGGCTGAGCTCTAGCCGGCGACGGCCGCAGGATCGTCCCGGCGCAGCAGGATCCCGAGCGAGGTCTTCCACGGGCCGACGTCCGCGTCCCGGCTCGCGGCCATTCCGGCAAACGCCTGGGCGAGGTGGTCGAGATCGTGGACCGCCCAGGTTGCGAGGAGCTGCCGCAGCGTCACCTCGCCGAGGGTCGGATGGAACCCTGTGCGGTCGAGGTCGTCGATCGTCACCATCGCGGCAAGACGGGCCAGGCTCGCGGCCCGCAGCCCGGCGAAACGCTCGACGAGCGCGTCGAGCGGGATGTCCACGTCGCGCTCGACGTGCGCGAACCGGTCGAAGGGGTCGAACCGACGGTCGGCGCCGTCGCGGAGCACGATCTCGGCGCGTGGAATCCAGTCGACCAGCTCCGCGCTGATCAGGTGGCCGACGACGTCCCTGGGACTCCAGCCGCCAGGAGTGTCCGTGGTCTCCACCCACGACGGGGGCAGGCCCGCCAGCAGCTCACGCACCACCCGCGGGGTCCGCTCGAGGACCGATGTGGTCTCGGCGAGAAAGACGTCGTCGCTCACGGCCGGCTCCGTTCGATGGCTCTCGCAGTCCCCTACATCGACGGGACGTAGGCCGGATCCAGGTAGCGGCCCGGGTTCTCCTCGAAGTCCAGCTTGCAGCCCTTGCCGCAGAAGAAGTAGTCCGTGTTGTCGTGGCGGGCGTGCAGGCCACGGGAACGTGCCTCGTCGACGTCGACGGTCATGCCGCAGACCGGATCGAGGGCGTCGGTGGCGGCGGAGCTGGTGGCGTCGGCTTCCATGTCAGATCTCCTGTTTGGGACGGCTGGGGATCGATTTCGGTTGAGCGCTGCCGAGAGGACCCCGCCTCAGCTCGCGACGGACCGGACGACCAGCGTGCCGGTCATGCCGCCTTCGGCGTGGCCGTCAACGGTACAGCGGTAGGTGTATCGGCCCGGCCCTGGCGCAAAGAAGCGGATCTCCTGGGTCTCGCCCGGCCGGGCGGTCGCATCCACGTTGGCCAGCCCGTCCACCTGCCAGTCGTGGAAGACCCGGCCGTCGTTGCTGAAGCGCAGGACGACCAGTTGGCCACTGTCGACCTCGATGGAAGGCAGCGAGAAGGCGAGCTCGTGCGCCGAGATCTCGACGTGGTGGGCCCCGGCGTCCAGCGCGCGCTGCCCGACGATTGCGCCGGACGCCGCGAGCAGTGCCAGCGCCGCCACCGCGATCGGATACCCAACCTCGCGAAGGCGTCGCACGCCGCGTGGCCGGAGGTCGGATGCGCCGGCCGAGCCCGGCCGGACGTCCAGCCCTCGGAGCCTCAGGGAGTTCGTGACCACCGTGACCGACGACAGCGCCATCGCCCCCGCGGCCATGGCGGGGCTCAGCGTCACGTCGAAGAACGGGACGAGAGCGCCCATCGCCACGGGGATGAGCAGCACGTTGTAGCCGAACGCCCAGAAGAGGTTCTGTCGGATGACCGAGGTGGTCCGCCGGGACAGGACGAAGGCCGCGAGCACGGCACGCAGGTCGGCGCCGACCAGGGTCACGTCGGATGCCTCCAGGGCCACGTCCGTGCCGGTGCCGATGGCCACCCCCAGGTCGGCTCGCGCAAGGGCAGGCGCGTCGTTGATCCCGTCGCCGACCATCGCCACGCGCCGCCCGCGCGCTTGGAGCTCGGTGACGAAGGCCTCCTTGTCGCTCGGCAGCATGCCGCCGCGTGCCCGCTCGGCGGGGATCCCCAGCCGCGCACCGACCGACGTCGCCGCCTCCTGCCGGTCGCCCGACACGATCCAGATCTCGATCCCCTGGCGCGCCAGGTCGCGCATCGCCTCGGCTGCCTCGACGCGGATGGGATCCGCGATCACGAAGCTGCCGGCCGCTCGCCCGTCGATCGCCACGTGCACGAGGATGGCCTCGTCCCGGGCCGCGCGGGACTCGCGATCGGCGGCGGCCGGGACCGCGACGCCTTCCTCCGCCATGAGCCGCTCCGAACCGACCAGCACCCGACGGCCGCCGATCTCCGCACGGATGCCGTGCCCGGGCATGGCCTCGAAGGCCTCGATCGGTTGGAAGCCCAGCTCCGCGATGTTGGCGTGCGTCACGATCGCGCGGCCCAGCGGATGCTCGCTGCCCCGCTCGGCCGAAGCCGCGAGGTCGACCAGCTCGCGCTCCTCGAAGCCGGCCTCCACCAGCACCGTTCGTACGAACGGACGTCCTCGCGTCAGGGTTCCGGTCTTGTCGAAGACGACCGTGTCGATCCGGCCGGCACGCTCCAGCGCGTCCGCGCCGCGGAAGAGAACGCCGGCCTCGGCGGCCCGGCCGGTCCCGACCATGACGGCGGTCGGCGTGGCGAGCCCCATCGCGCACGGGCAGGCGATCACCACCACGCTGATGAACGCCGTGAGCGCGAGCGTGAGGCGCGGCTCCGGACCGGCCACGAACCAGACCAGGAAGGTGCCCGCGGCGAGCACGATGACCAGCGGCACGAACACCTCGCTGATGCGATCCGCGAGGCGCTGGATGGGCGCCTTCGAGCCCTGCGCGCGCCGTACCAGCTCCACGATCGAGGCGAGGACGGTGTCGCGACCCACGCGGGTGGCGCGGAACACGAAGGTCCCGGCCGTATTCAAGGTCGCGCCGATGACCTCGTCGCCGGGGCCCTTCTCCACTGGGATCGCCTCGCCGGTGAGCATCGACTGGTCCACGGCCGAGGCACCGTCCACGACGATCCCGTCGACCGGCACCTTCTCGCCGGGCCGGACGCGCAGCAGGTCGCCGAGCCGGACCTGGTCGAGCGGGACGTCGGTCTCCACGGATCCCTCGACCCGCCGCGCGGAGGACGGCTGGAGGCCGGCGAGCCTGCGGATCGCGCCCGTGGTGCGGTCCTTCGCGCGCCCCTCGAGCCAGCGGCCGAGCAGCACCAGGCCGACGATGACCGTCGACGTATCGAAGTAGGTCTCGGGATGAAGGCCGGCCTCGTGGACCACCTCGGGGAAGAACGTCACGAAGACGCTGTATCCCCAGGCGGCGCTGGTACCGAGGGCCACGAGCGTGTCCATGTTCGCGGCCCGATGACGGGCCGCGCGGATCGCCGCGACGTAGAACCGGCGCCCGGCCCAGAGCTGGACGATCGTCGCCGGGACGAGCGCCAGCCAGTTGATCTGCGTCATCGGGATGACGGTCTGCGGCCAGAACATCGCGACCATCAGCGCGGCGGCGACGGCGATCGAGGCGGACGCCTGGACGAGCAGGGTGCGCTGCACGCGCCGGCGGGCGGCGTCCTCGGAGGCGAAGGCCAGGTCCGTGCCGGAGTCCGGCCGGTCGGGCCGGACGTCGTAGCCGGCCGCCTCCACCGCACCGACCAGCTCGGCGCGGCCGGCGAGCTGCGGATCGACGCGAACCGTCGCGCGCTCCGTGGCGAGGTTGACGTTCGCCTCGACCACCCCGTCCGTCTTGCGCAGGAACCGCTCGATGCGGTTCACGCAGGACGCGCACGTCATGCCCTCGATGGGCAGGATGATCTCGATCTGCGGCAGGGCAGCCGCTACGCGGGGGCGTTCACTTGCAGTTCTCGACATACTCCCCGGTAGTATCCATCCAACGGGCGATTCGTGCCCCCGGGGAAGGATTCGTGCCCTATTTCGGCTCCTCGATCGCCACGAGCTTGGCCGACCACGGGCAGAAGCGCTCGTAGGTGAACGTGCGGTCCTCGATCTGCGAGGGTATGCCGTCGCAGACCTCCGTGGTCATGTCCGCCCATTCGAGCGAGTCCGGGTCGATATGCCAGCTCCAGGGCGCGTTCACGCCGCCGGTGCCGAGCACCAGGAGCCCGTTGGGGATCGCCCCATCACCGGTGCCGGCGAGGAGCGCCCGGGCGTGCGCCACATCGTCGGCATTCGCCAGCTCGATGCGGTACGTCTCCCCGCCGACGTCGAAGACGGCCACGGGGTTCGCGCCGATGGGCGAGGAGGACGGGGACGGCGGCACGGTCGGCACCGGCGATGCCGTCGGTGACGCGCTCGGCGGAACGCTCGCCGGCGTGGACGGGGCTGCGGTGGGGCTGGGGCGCTGCGTCGGTACGGGCGTGGCGGTGGCGCCTCCACAGGCGGCGAGGGCCACGGCCAGGACACCGAACGCGCTCAGACGGCGGACATGGCGAGGCGGGGTCGAAGAAAGGCTCATGGTTCCCCAAACGCTTCCGTGCCGCCGCAGGTTCCCTGGCTGGCTCGCAACCCCGGCGCGCCAATACACTCGGACGACCGTGAACGTTACGCAGACCTCCGGCCGCGAGCGTCCCAGGATCTTCCTCGTCGGGATGATGGGCAGCGGCAAGACGACCGTCGGGCGCGTGCTGGCGGAACAGCTTGGCGTGCCGTACGTGGACAACGACGAGTCACTGGCGGAGCGCGCCGGTGGCGGGCCTGGTGCCGTGTTCGAGGCACGCGGCGTCGACGCGCTGCACGCCGCCGAAGCCGAGGCCCTGCGCGCCGGGCTGGAGGCAAGCCGCGAAACCGGCGCGGTCATCGGGGTGGCGGCGAGCGCCGTGCTGGACGCGGACCTCAGAGAGCTGATCCGCGGGTCCGGCTCGGTCGCGTGGCTGCGCGCACGGCCCGAGACGCTGCTCTGGCGGATGACGCAGAGCCACGGCACCGAGTCGACGGGGGCCGGGGCCGGATCGGGGCGCCCGCAGTTCGCGCCTGACATGGCCGCATGGCTGGAAGAGGCCGCACGCGTGCGTGCGCCGCTCTTCGAGCAGGTGGCCGGCGTCACCGTGGACGTGGACGAGCTGGCGCCATGGCGCGTGGCCCAGACCATCCTGGACGGCGCGGGGCTCGGCGCCTTCGGGTGGCTGCCCGGCGCGTATGCCGGCGTCGTGCTCGATCTCGACGGCCTGCTGGTCGAGACGGAGACCATCTGGATGGAGGCAAAGCGGCTGCTGTACGCCGACCGCGGCTTCCCGTTCAGCCTGGAGGACCACCTCGCCGTGATGGGCACGTCGGAGGACTTCACGGCCCGCGTCTTTGCGCGCCGGTTCGGCCTCGGTGAGGAGCGCGTCGAGGAGGTCCGCGACGACTATCTCCAGCGTGCCACGGCGCTGTTCGAGGAGGGTGTGCCCACCCGGCCCGGCGCCACCGCGCTGGTGGCCGCGCTCCGGGGCAGGCTGCCGTTGGCGCTCGCGTCCAACACGCGACGGGAGCTGGTGGACCGGATCCTCCAGCTCTCCGGCCTGGACGGCTCGTTCGATGCGATCGCGACGGCGGACGATGCCGCCCCCAAGCCCGCGCCCGACATCTACCTGCTGGCCTGCGAGCGACTCGGGGTCAACCCGCGATCGGCCGTCGCGATCGAGGATTCGCCGACCGGGATCCGCGCCGCAAAGGCCGCCGGCCTCACCTGCATCGGCGTGCCGTCCGACCCGCAGCTCCTGCCGGTCGGGGCCGACCGGGTCGCGGCGTCGCTCCTGGAGCTCATCGAGCCGGACGACTGGATCGCGCCGGGTGGAACGGCAGGCCGAGTACGCTGTTGGCGGTTCGGGGGATTCCGATCGGCCGCAGGAGGGTGACCATGCGGATTGGCAAGATCATCATCAACGCGCTGGCGCTGATCGCCGCCTCGCTGATCTGGCACGACTTCAAGCTCCGCTTCGACTCCGGCCCCGCCATCGTCTGGGTGCTGCTGCTGGCGGCCGTGTTCGGCGTCATCAACACGTTCATCAAGCCGATCGCCAAGATCGCGTCGCTGCCCCTCAACCTGCTCGCGCTCGGCCTGGTGGGGTTCCTCGTGAACGCCGGGATGGTGCTGCTGCTGGCGTTCGTGGTCGGCCAGTTCCAGACGAACCCGTACGCGCTGCGGCTGGCGACATTCCCGCCGAACCTGAGCGTCGACGCCCTCGTCGCCGCCGTCATCGGCTCGATCGTGATCAGCCTCGTCTCAACCGTGCTCGCCTGGTTCCTGCCCGACTAGACCCTCCGGTATAGAGTCGAGAGTCATGGCGCGCCGCTTCTTCGTGTTCGACACCGTCGACCGCTTCGTGACGGGGACCGTCGGGACCCCGGGCCATCGGACGTTCTTCCTCCAGGCCGTGCAGGGACCGCGGGTCGTCAGCGTGCAGCTGGAGAAGGTCCAGGTGGCTGTCCTCGCCCAGCGGATGGGCCAGATCCTCATGGAGCTCGACCGGCGCGGCGTCGCAGGCGTCGAGACCGCCGTCGCCGTGGAGGCCCCGGCCGAGGTGGACGACCGGCCCCTCGACGAACCCCTGCGCGACGAGTTCGGCGTGGGAACGTTGACCATCGGCTGGGACACGGACGACTCGGTGATGGTCATCGAGGCGCGCTCCGAGTCAGAGGAGGAGGACGAGGAGGAGGTCGAGGACAGCGCGGCGGAGGGCCCGGACGTCATGCGCGTCCGGCTGTCGCCGGTGCAGTCGGCGGAGTTCGTCCGGCGGGCGAACCGGGTGCTCTCGTCCGGGCGCCCGCCGTGCCCCTTCTGCGGGCAGCCGCTCAACCCGGAGGGCCACATCTGTCCGCGGACGAACGGCTACCTGAACTAGGCGGAGGCCCGGAGCCGGCACGCGACGGTGCGGCCGGCACGGAGCTGCGCTGGGCCGCCGGAGTGCCGCTGACCACGAGCCAGGCGCTGTCGGCGCTACGCGACTCTGAGCTGGAGATCGAGGGGCGGCTCACCGACGCGTCCAACGTGACCCTCTACTGCGCGCTCGCGGGCCCCGACACGCCGGACGGGCTCCATGCCGTCTACAAGCCCATCCGGGGGGAGCGGCCGCTGGACGACTTCCCCGACCGGACGCTCGGCCTGCGCGAGGCGGCCGCCTGGCTGGTCTCCGACGAGACCGGCTGGGCCGTCGTGCCGCCGACGATCCTGCGCGACGGCCCTGCCGGCAGGGGCATGGTGCAGCTCTGGATCGACGTGGACGAGGACGCCGACGTCCTCGAGATGATCCTCACCCTGGATCCGCGGCTCCGTCGCGTGGCGCTGCTGGACGCGATCCTGAACAACGCCGACCGCAAGGGCGGGCACCTGCTCCCGACGGCCGGCGGCCGGATCCACGGTTGCGACCACGGCGTCTGCTTCGCGATCGAGCCGAAGCTCCGCACCGTGCTGTGGGGCTGGCGGGGTGAGCCGCTCGACGGGGAGGAGATACAGGCGCTGGGGCGCGTCCGTGACGCGCTGGACGGTCAGCTGGGGAGCCGGCTCCGCGAGCTGCTGTCCGCGGCCGAGGTCGACGCCACGTGCCAGCGGGTCGATCGGCTGCTCCGCGAGGCCCGCATGCCGCTGCCCGATCCGTTCCGGCACGTCATTCCGTGGCCGCCCTTCTGAGACGCGTCAGAAGGGAAAGCTCTCGCTCGCGATCGCCGCGGACTCGCGCTGGTCGTCGTTCTCGCGGCCGATCCGGTCCGGGTTGGTGCCGTGGTGCACGATCAGGGCCAGCGTCAGGCACTGGAGCGCGACGCCGCTCGTGGCGGCGATCTGCGCCAGGGACCCCACCCGGCTCGCCGCCGAGTTGAAGGGGAGGACGATCCGCAGCGCGCTCGTGGCGGCATCCGGGATCTGGACGTTGCCGTCGTCCCCGACGATCGCCGCCGTGGGCATCCCGAGTCGACTAGCCGCCAGGAGCAGCTGTGCCGCCCGGCGCGCGCGGGCATCTCCCCGGCGCGGGTCCGCGGCGATGGCGATAAGAGCCGTCGTCGGTCGCGCGGAGACGAGGTGGCCGTGCAGCTCGGTTTCCGTGTCGCGCGCCACGGCCGGCAGCCGCACGCCCTCCTCGATCTTCAGCGCCAGCTCGCGGGCGGCCACGTAGTCGAGACCGCTGCCGACGATCACGAAGGCGGTCGCGCCGCCGAGCGCACCCGCCAGCCGATCGAGCTCGGCGCGGTGGCCCGCAACCACCGCCATCGCACCGGCCAGCTGGTCGCCGTCGAGCGGCCCGCCGCCGATCACCGCGGCCGCGGCGGATCCGAGCAGCACGGGCGACAGGTAGCCGACCGTGTGGCACCACGACCGGTCGAGCAGCGGCGTCGCGAGCACCACGTCCGCGAGCGAGGCCGCGATGCCATCCCGGTTTGCGGTGATCAGCGCGGTCCGCGTGCCGGCGGCCGATGCGGCGCCCAAGGCGGCCATCGTCGCCATCGTCTCCGCCTCGTGCGAGATGGCGATCAACAGGCCGGCCGGCCAGGGCTCGATGGCTGCCTCGAACGCCTGGCGCGCCACCACGGTGCCGCGAGTCCGACCTCGCGCCGCCAGCGCCTCGTCGAGCAGGGCGGCGACCGCGAGGGCGGCGTGCTCGCTGGTCCCGCACCCGACGACCACGATGCGGGTTCCGGCGGCAGCGGCGGCCAGGACCTCGGCCGCCAGGGCCTCCCCCATCGGCCGGTCGGTGACGATCGAGCGGGCCAGCTCGGGCTCCGCGTCGACCATCTCGTGCATGGCCCACGGCGGGCCGGAGCGCAGCTCCGGAGCGGGCAGGGTGCTCACCCGTTGAGCATACGGCGCGTCCCCCGATGGTCCGGTGGGCGCCCGCAGGCGGGGCACGCTAAGGTGACGCAACCGAGCGAGACAGGAGGAACGCCGTGACCTTGCCCCGCCGCGCACAGCCCTTTGGCCGCCGTTCCCTCGCGAGCGCCTGGCTCGCTGCTTCGGTGGCGGTGCTTGGGATGTCGCTGGTGGCGCAGTCCGCCGATCCCGCGCTCACGGCTTCCTCGGCGGCGACGCCCGCATCCGCCGTGCAGCCAGCGGCTCAGCCGGCCGGCAACCCGCTGGACGTCAGCCTGGTCGTGAGCGGCCTGACGCAGCCGGTGTTCGTGACCAACGCCGGCGACTCCCGGCTCTTCGTGATCGAGCGCACCGGCCGCATCCGCATCGTGCGGAAGGAAGCGGGCAACTGGACGATCAAGTCGACGTTCCTGAACCTCGCGACGAAGATCACGGACGCGGGTAGCGAGCAGGGTCTGCTCGGCCTTGCGTTCCCCCCTGACTACGCCACCTCCGGCCGGTTCTACGTCAACTACACCGACCGATCCGGCGACACGGTCGTGGCCGAGTACCGGCGGATGAAGGCCTGGAAGGCCGATCCCAACTCAGAGCGCGTCCTGCTGAGGATCAACCAGCCGTTCCCGAACCACAACGGCGGCTGGTTGGGCTTCGACGGCGCCACGAGCTGGCTCTACATCGCCACCGGAGACGGCGGATCGGGCGGCGATCCGGGCAACCGGGCGCAGAACAAGAACGTCCTGCTGGGCAAGATCCTGCGCATCAAGCCGCGCGATCCGGACGGCAGCGGCCCGAAGCACTACGGCATCCCCAGCGACAACCCCTTCGTCGGCAAGTACGGCCGGGACGAGGTCCTCGCGTTCGGGCTGCGCAACCCGTGGCGCAACTCGTTCGACCCGACCACCGGCGACATGTGGCTCGGCGACGTGGGCCAGGAGTCGTACGAAGAGATCGACCACGTGTCGTCCGCACGGGGACGGAACTTCGGCTGGAACAAGGTGGAAGGGTTCCACCGGTACCCGTCGGGCGACCTGTGCACCTCGTCCTGCAAGACGCTCCCCGTGGCGGAATACCACCACGACTCGGGTCGGTGCTCGATCACGGGTGGCTACGTCTCGCGCCGCGACGGCGCCGCGCTGAACGGCCAGTACATCTTCGGCGACTTCTGCACCGGCGAGATCTGGCACGTCCCGACGACCTTCGACGGCGGTTCGCTTCCCACGCCCCGCAACACCGCGCTTCAGCTCAGCTCCTTCGGGATCGGACAGGACCTGTCGATCTACGCCGCCGACCTTGGCGGGGCGATCTACCGGGTGGACGGCACGTAGACCTCGTGCGCCTGCCACGGACATCGAAACCCCTCTGAGGTGAGGCTCGGGACGTCCCGGCTTCGCGCTCGCGCCGGCCTCGCCGCGGCCGCAGTCGTGGCGCTCACGGTGCTCGGTGGTGGTGCCGGCACGGCCGGTGCTGCGGCCCCGACCGGCACGGCGAGCTCGGCCCGGGCCGCTCAACGTCCCGCAGCAACGGCGGCGAAGGTCACGGTCGGCAAGGCGATCCTCACCGACTACGTGCAGCCCGTGCTGTTCATCGTGCGCGGCACCGGTCGGGCGACTCGCGGCTATGTGGTCGAGCAATCCGGCCGCATCCACCTCGCCCGCTTCGATCCCGACTCGAAGGAGTGGCGCAAGGCCGGCGTGTTCCTGGACATCCGGACGCTGGTCACGCGGTCGGGCGATCCCGGCGAGTACGAAGGCGGCCTCCTCGGGATGGCCTTCGCACCCGACTACAAGACCTCCGGCAAGTTCTACGTCGACTACACGGCGCACGCGGATGGCGCCACGATCGTCGCCGAGTACCGCCGCAAGACCGCCGATCGCGCGAACCCGGCCTCCGCGCGGCGCGTCCTCCGCGTCGCCAGCCCCTACCGCGGCCACAACGGCGGCACGCTCGCGTTCAAGGATGGTCTCCTCTACATCAGCATCGGGGACGGCGGCAACTTCGGCGACCCGGGCGACCGCGCCCAGGACCTGGGGTCGCGGCGCGGAAAGATCCTGCGGATCGACCCAGCCGACCCCGATGGGACCGGTCCGAAGACCTACACGGTCCCCGCCGACAACCCGTTCGTGGAACAGGCGGGCGCGTGGCCCGAGATCTGGGCCTACGGCCTCCGCAACCCCTGGCGCTTCTCGATCGACCCGCCCACCGGAGACCTCTGGATCGGCGACGTCGGCCAGTGCCAGTACGAGGAGATCGACCACGACGGCGACGCGCGCGGGCTGAACTTCGGGTGGAACCTGGTCGAAGGCACGCACCTCTTCGACAAGGCGCACCCCTGCGACCCCGAGCCGGAATGCGTGACTGACTGCCAGACCCTTCCGGTGGTCGAGTACCCCCACGGCCCGCCGTGCAGCTCGGTGAACGGCGGGTACGTCTACCGGGGAGGCGCGTATCCCGCATGGCAGGGCCACTACGTCTATTCCGACTTCTGCAGCGGCCAGATCTGGACGATCCCGGCGTCCGGCCCTCCCGGCACGCCGCTCGAGGTGACGCCGGCCCGGACGCTGATGCTCACGTCATTCGGCACGGACACCCAGGGCGAGCTCTACGCCGTGACGTGGCAGGGCCAGGTGTTCAAGCTGAAACTGAACGGGGATCCTTCGGCGCCGTAGCCGCCAGACCTGCGCGCCTCGTGGCTCGTGCCGGAGCCGCGCGTACCATGACCTCGGCATGAGCAACAGCCGGAGCGCACGGCGCCTGCCCCGGGCCTTGGCGGGACTGCGATTGCCCCTGCTCGCCCTTGCGGGCCTGGTAGTCGCCCACGATGCGATCTTCGCCTCCGAGGCCGGGGCTGCCCGGCTCGGGGCGGCCCTCGCCGAGTCGGGGCACGGCGCTGCGTGGGCGCTCCTCACGGGCCTCAGCCTGGCGGCCGCGACTGGTGTCGGCGCGCTCGCACTGGCTCGCGTCCGGCGGCTGCGGCGCACGCTGGACGAAGGCCGCCGAGCCAGCCACCGCGAGACCGCGGCCGCACGACCGCCGGCGAGCGCGCTCGGGTCGGAGGTCCTTTCGATCTGGCCACGCCTCACGTTCTGGGTGGTGCTCGGGTTCACGGTCCAGGAAAACGTTGAGTCGCTCGCCGGGACCGGCCGGCTTGCCGGCGTCGAGCCATTGCTGATCTCGCACCCGCTCGCCCTCCCGATCCTCGGCCTCGTCACGCTCGCGCTGGCGGCGATCGACGGGCTCCTGCGCTCGCACACCCGGCAACTGGAGCGTCAGATCCGGGCCCTGCGCGTACGGCTGCCTCGCTCCGCCGACCTGAGGCCGCAGCCCGGCTGGTCCACGGCTGCGCGCGTTCCCGCTCGAGACTCCATCCGGCGCCGCCCGGAGGCCGGCCGCGCCCCTCCCCTGCACGCGCGACCCGTTTCCGCGTGACCTGCCGGGGCCCTGTGCCCCGGCCATGGAGGTGCTCCGAATGCGTACATCCCTTCGCGCGACGGCTGCGCTTGCCGTCGCCCTCCTACTCTTCCTCGCCTCGGCTCCCGTGTCCGCCCACGAGGAGCGAACCGTCGCCGGCTACGACTTCGTCGTCGGCCTGATCGACGAGCCCGTCTTCGTCGGCCAGAAGAGCGGCCTCGAGTTCTCCGTCTCGCGTGCCGGCGCGCCGGTCGAGGGCCTCGAGACGACGCTGACGGCCGAGGTCCGCTATGGCGGCGCACAGAAAGGCCTGCCGCTCGATGCCCGTTTCGGCCAGCCGGGCTGGTACGAGTCGGTCTTCGTTCCGACGGCCGCCGGCCCCTACTCCTTCCACATCGCCGGTGCCATCGAGGGCAACGCGGTGGACGAGACCTTCACCTCGAGCCCGGACGGCTTCAGCGAGGTCCAGGAGGCCCAGTCGGCGCAGTTCCCGGTCCAGTTCCCCGCGCAGGCCGAGCTGGTCGACGAGGCCGCGAAGGGCGCCAAGGCTGCGGACCAGCTGACGATCGCGCTGGTGCTCGGAGCGGCCGGCCTGGTGGCCGGGCTCGCGGCCCTCGGCGTCGCGCTTGCCGGGCGTCGCCGGCTGTCGTGACGGTCCACACCGCGGGCGGCGCTGCGGCAGGCAGAGCGGCGCGTCACGGGTCGCCTCGACTGGGCGCGCTGGCCGTCGCAGGGAGCGCGCTGGCCGCGGCGCTCGTGCTCACGCTCGGCGGCGCCTCCCCGGTCGCCGCGCACGCACAGCTGGTCTCGAGCAGCCCCGGTGCGGGTGAGCAGCTGTCTGTCTCTCCCACCGAAATTCGGCTGGTCTTCAGCGAACCGGTCGAGGCCGCCTACACCTCGCTCGACCTGCTCGACGGACAGGGCCGTGCCCTCGCGGCAGGCGTGGGGAGCCCCGATCCCGCGGACGGCAGGCAGTTGGTTGCCGGGATCCCGCAGCCGCTGCCGGACGGGGCCTACACGATCTCGTGGCGCGCGGTTTCCGCGGCCGACGGCCACGCGACACAGGGCTTCCTCACGTTCGCGGTGGGCGGCGGTCCGCTGCCACCCGGCAGCGCATCCGGCGGCAGCGCCACATCCGGCGACGTCCACGGTGGCCATGGCGTCACCACGGCCGTGTTGGAGTCGGTCGGCCGATCGCTGGGCATCCTCGGGTTCATGGCCGCGGCCGGGCTCGCCGTCTTCGGCTGGATCGTCAGGTCCGGTGGCACGCCGACGCCGCTGCGGCTCCCTGAGGGACAGGCCGTCGGCCTGCTGGCGGCCGCCGTCGGTGCCCTCCTGCTGGCCGTCACCGCGGCCTCCACGGCGAGCTCGGCCGGCAGCTCGGACCTCATCCAGTACCTGGCCTCGGGCCGCAACGGGCAGCTGCTGCTGCTCCGCTTCGGCCTTGCCGTCGGAGGCTTCCTCGCCGTGCTCAGCTTCACGCTGCGCGACCGGCCGAACCTCTGGCTGGGGTTCGCGGCGGGTCTCGCAGGGATCGTGCTGACGGCGGCGGCCGGCCACGCGGCGGCATTCGCGTCACCCGTTCCGTTGCTCAACCAGGTCGTCCACGTGGGCGCTGCGAGCGTCTGGATGGGCGGACTCCTCGGCTTCGGGATCCTCCTGGTGGCCGGCCCGCGGCCGGCGAGTCTCGAGCGTCTGGTGCCGCGGTTCTCGGCCGTGGCGCTGGTGTCGATCGCGCTCGTCGCCCTGACGGGCGCCTATGCCGACTGGATCGAGACCCGCGATCCGATCTCGGTGGCCTCGCCCTACCAGCTGGTCCTGCTCGGCAAGATCGGCCTCTTCGTCGCGGCGCTCGCCGTCGGTGCCGTCAACTACCTGCGTGGGGGCGGCGCGCTCGGCGGTCCGTTCGGCTTCAAGCGGCGCATCCTGGCCGAGGCGGCACTCGCGATCGCGGTGGTCGGGGCCAGCGGGCTGCTGGCGAGCGGCTCGCCACCCGGCGGCGTCCGCCCCGTCGGCGTGCAGCCCGCGGTGAGCAGCGCGGGGCAGGAGCTGGGCGCCACACTCGCGATCCTGCCCGGACACGCCGGGCCGAACCAGCTCATCGTCGACGGCGTCACGGTCCCCGAGACAGACACCCTCGTGCTCATCCTCCAGCGCCTCGACCAGGATCTCGGCACGACCCGCATCCCGCTGCGAGTCGGCGCGGCCGGCAACGCGGTCGCGAGCGGCGTCCCGCTTCCGGACGGCAGCCGCTGGGACGCCAGCCTGGCGGTCGTGGAGCCGTCAGGAGCCGAAGCGGGCCGCTCCCGGTTCGTATTCGGCATCGGCGCGAACGGGCTCACGGAAGGCGAGCAGGTCCCGCCGGTGGACCCCACGATCGCCGTTGCCGGGGTGCTCCTGCTCGGCGCCGTGCTGTCGCTGAGCTTCGGGCTGGCGGGCGGGACGCTGCCGCGGACGGATCGCCGCTGGAGCCGCATCGGCCTCGTCTCGGGAGGTGGCGTCGCGGCGGTGCTTGGGGTCGCCATGCTCATCGGCGGGGGCGCGATCCGATGAGGCGGCGGCCCCTGCTCGTCGCGGTCGTGGTCGTGATCGCACTCTCTGTCGCGGTGGCGCTCGGGGGCGGCCTGATCGGCGGCACTCCCGACCCGACGAACCCGGTGCCGGCGACGGTCGATTCGATCGACCGGGGAGCGGCCCTCTACGGTTCGAGCTGCGCGGCCTGCCACGGCGCGGACGCGCGAGGCGGCGGGCCGATGGCCGGGACCACCGCGGTCCAGCCGCCCGCGCTTACCGGGCCCAGCTCACACCTGGGCCATCACTCGGACGGTCAGCTGTACCAGATCATCAGTGGGGGGCTGCCCGGTGGGATGCCCTCCTGGGCAGGCAAGCTCAGCGAGCAGGACATCTGGGACCTGGTGAACTTCCTGCGTTCGATCCAGGCCCCGTGAGGTCGCGCGCGGAGATCAGGCGGGGCGGGACTCCGGCGCCGGCTGGCGGCGGAGGAAGCGATCTCCCCAGATGAAGAGCGTCAGTACCGGGACGACGTAGCCGAGGTACGCGATGCCCTCGATCAGGTGGGGCGCATCGCGGTAGCCGATCAGGCCCGACAGGAGGGATCCGAGGATCCCGTCCAGGGGAAGCACGCCACTGAGGTCGAACAGGAGCGGTCCCTCGGGGAGGAAGCCGGCCTCGTGGAACTCGTGCACGGCGAGCATGGCCAGGCCGCCGGCAACGAAGATCAGGATGATGCCGGTGACGTTGAAGAAGCGACTGAGGTTGATTCGCACGCCCATCCGGAAGATCGCCCAGCCGGTGGCGGCGGCCGCAAGCAGCCCGAGCAGCGTGCCGACGAAGACGAGCAGGCCGTCCGAGCCTGCCGTGATCAGCGGGAAGACGCTGAGCGTCAGCTCCAGGCCCTCACGCAGCACCGCGAGGAACGCGAGGCCCACGAGGCCCAGCGCCGTGCCGCGGGCCAGCGCCACGTCCACCTCACCCTCCAGCTCGCCCTTCATCCGCCGGCCCTGCCGGCGCATCCAGAAGAGCATCCAGGTGAGCAGGCCGATCGCGATCACCGCGACCGTGCCTTCGAAGGTGGCCTGGACGAGCTCCGGCAGCTCTCCCACGATCAGCACGGCGGCACCGCCGAGGACGAGGCAGAGGATCGCCGCCGCGGCCGCGCCGATGAGCACCTGGCCCAGCACGTCGCGACGATGGAGGCGGGTCAGATAGGCCGCGACGAGGCCGATGATCAACGCCGATTCGAGGCCGTCCCGGAGCGCGAAGAGGAACGAGGCGGTCATCGGGTCTCCTGCTGTGCGGGTGGCCGGTCAATTCCGACCCGCATGCTATGGGATGGCCGGCGACCTTGTCAACCGCACCTGAGTCGCCTAGTCAGGCGAGCCTGAGCGATCCCGTCTCAGATCGATTTGAACTGCTCGAACGGCTGCCGGCAGTCGGCGCAGTAGTAGATCGCGCGGCACGGCGTGGGGCCGAAGGCGTTCTCCAGGGCGGCCCGCCGCGACCCGCAATACGGGCACTGCGCGATCGGCAGCACCGGCAGGGCGCCGGCCGATGCGTCCCCGACGGGCGGCGCGAATCCACGCTCACGGAGCCCCTCGCGGCCCTCCGGGGTGATGCGATCGGACGTCCAGGGGACGTCGAAGGTGAAGCGCACCTCGGCGTCCGCCCCCGGGCAGATCTCCGCCAGCCGCTCCCCCACCGCGTCGCGCATCACGTCCAGCGCGGGACAGCCGACGAACGTGGGCAGCAGCTCGACCCGGATCCGGCCCGGTCCGACGTCCACGCGGTGAACGAGCCCGAGTTCGACGATCGAGACGCCCGGGATCTCCGGATCGGAGACCTCCGCGAGCGCGGCAAGGACGACCGACCTCAGCGGGGTCGTCCGCGTCGCGAGCTTCGCCGGACCCTCGAGCCGGGCTCCTTGCGGGGCGCTGAGCTCGATCACCAGGTCGCTCCTGGTTCGGAGCCGCGGACGCTCGTGAACTCCCCCCACAGCCAGGCGAACCCGGCGGCGACCGCATCGCGGCTCCTGCCCACCGACGGGTCGGGCGGCGTCGAGGGCATCGCGATCCCGAGCGGCGCCATCACGGCGTGGAGCTGCTCCCAGTGGCGCTCCGCCAGGGCGGCCATCGGTGCCGCGAGGATGCCGTGCTCGAGGAGGGTTGCCTCTGCGGCCGGCGAGGCGAACGGCGAGAGCGCGTCGGCCCAGAGTTGCTCGAGGGCCGCCTCCAGCCGGCGCCGCGGCTCATGGCCTCCCTGGGCGAGGCGCCTTAGCCACGCGTCGAGGTGCATCAGGTGGTAGGTTTCCTCGCGCCTGACCTTCGCGACCAGCTGTCCGAGTGGAGCCCATGAGGCCTGCGCCAGCGCGCCGAGCCGCACGTGATCGGCGGTGTCGTACAGGTAGCGCCGCGCCACGCTGAACGCCCAGTCGGTCCGCGGATGGTCCAGCAGCCGGCAGTGGCGGTACTCCTCTGCTTGCCGGCCGAACGCAAGCTCGTCGGGATCCTCGCCGGTGAGGGCGCTGCGGAGCGCATAGAAGGCGCGTGCGTGCCCGATCTCGTCCTGCGCAAGCGAGCTGAAGGCGACGTCCTCCTCGAGCATCGGCGCGATGCCGGTCCACTCCGAATCGAGGAAACCCTGGACGAACTCGTCGTCCGCGAGCGTGAGCAGCAGCTCCGCGACAGCTGCGCGAAGATCCTCCGGCAGTGCTGAGCTGGCGCTGTCGAGTGCGGGCACGTCCGGCGTGACGGAGGCGCGTGTCGGGCGGCGGGCGGCGACGTCGGTCACGATCCGGGCTCCGGCTCCGAGCCCGCCCTGCGCCGTGCCGCGGCGAGCTTGTCGCGCATGACGTAGCCGCCCGGCTTCTTGAACGAGCGGTCGAGCGGCGGCTGGAGCAGGTCCTGGTCGGACAGGTCGCGGATCGCGCTCCGCGGCACGATCCAGAGACGGATGCTCTCCTGCCGGCGCGAGTAGAGCTCGCGGGCGTAGTGCATGGCGAGATCGCCGTCGGGCGCCCGGACGTTCCCGGCGTGGCGCATCGGGTCGCCGTCCTTCTCCTGGCGGAAGACCTCCCACACGTCGGCCTCCGCGCCGTCGCCCATGCGCGCCTGCGCGTCGGCGCGCCCAACCGGATCGCGGGGCTCGCTCATGTGGGGTGTTCTACCCGGTGTCTCACTGGATGTGTCTCCCGCGCCGACGTCAGGCCGCGGCCGCGACCGGCGGCTTCAGGATGGTCTCGCGCACCCAGGCCGTCTGGTCGTGATTCGTCCGCCGGAAGTCGAGCCGTTCCTGGGACTTCGGCCCGTGCCCGGTCACCACGGAGCGGAGCTCGTCCCAGTCCGGCTCTGTGTACCGGTACTGGCCGGTCGACTCGTCCAGTCGGAGCTCCGGGTCGGGGATCTCCAGGCCCAGCTCGCGGATCCGCGGCACGTAGATCGACAGGAACTCCTGCCGAAGCTCCTCGCTCGTCTTCGCCTTGATGCGCCAGAACAGGTCGCGGTCCTTCTCGCGCGGCGAGCGTGGGCCGTGCATCTGCATCAGCGGCCCCCACCAGCGCGTGAGCGCCTCCTGGACCATCTCGCGCTGCTTCGGCGTGCCGGTCGCGAGGGTCACCACCACGTCGCGCCCGTGCATGATGTGGACCGACTCCTCCCAGCAGATCTTCTTCATCGTCCGGCTGTACGGGCCGTAGCTGGAGTCGCGGAGCGCCTGCTGCGCAACGATCGCGGCCGCGTCCACGAGCCAGGCGATCATGCCGACGTCGCCCCAGGACTTCGTCGGGTAGTGGAAGACGTTGTGGTACTTGGTCTTCCCGTCGAGCAGGTCCTGGTACATCTGCTCGCGGCTCTTTCCGAGGTCTTCGGCGACCCGGTAGAGCAGCTGCGCGTGGCCGCACTCGTCCTGCACCTTGGCGGTGAGCGCGAGCTTCCGCTTGAGCGTGGGCGCTCGCATGATCCACTCGCGCTCCGGCAGGACGCCCATCAGCTCCGAGTTCGCATGCATCTCCACGAACCGAAGCACGGCAGTTCGGTACTCGTCGGGCATCCAGTCGCGCGCCTCGACCTTGAGGCCGGCGTGGACATGCTCGACGAAGTGCCGGTAGCGCTCGTCGTCCGTCAGGCCGGGCCGGGAGAAGAGCGGCGTGCGCTCCTCGGGCCGGAGCACGGGCTCCAGGGCGAGCGGGTCGGTCATCGGAGGATCCTCCCTGCGGCGGTTGGTCGTCGGAGGCCGTCGAGGAAGACGGTCGAGAAGCGACTGGCAATCTGATCCGGGGTCATGACACCGTCGGGCCGGTACCAGGTGGCAGCGCCGTTGAGCGCGGACAGGATGAGCGTGGCCGTGAGGTTCGTGTCCGCGGCGGGCGTCAGCTCGCCGGCGTCGATGCCCTGGGCGATCACGTCGCGGAAGCGCTGCTCGTAGGCGTCGCGGCGGGCCGCGATGGCGCTTCGGCGCTCTGCTGAGAGGAAGCGCCACTCGTGGAGGAAGGACGTGGCGTTGCCGAGGTCGTCCGTCACCACCTGGATGTGCGCGCGGATCATCGCGGACAGGCGGTCGGTCGCGGGCGTCGCGGTGTTCCCAGCGATCGGCGCCACCGCCGCGTCGAAGCGATCCGCCGCCCGCGTCACGATCGACCACAGGACGTCCTCTTTGCTCGCGACGTGGGCATAGAGGCTCGCGCCCTGCATGTCCATCGCGCGGGCGATGTCCCGCACGCTGGTTGCGGCGTAGCCGCGCTCCCGAAACAGCGCGCTCGCCCGGTTCTCGATCTGCTGCCGCCGCGTCTCCACCATCGCGGCGCCAGTCTAACGAACGCTTGTTAGGGTCGTCAAACCGCCAGATGTTGCGATCCCAGCCGGTACACCTGGCGCGGTCCCTCCAGGCCCTTGAGCTCGTGGGCACCGGCGTCCTGGAGCTCCAGGCCTGAGCCTTCGAGGAGGCCGTGGGTCGCGGAGGAGACGAGGACCTCACCGGGGCCGGCGAGGGACATGATCCGTGCCGCGGTGTGCACGGCCAGCCCGCGAGCATCTCCCTCGACCAGCTCCACCTCCCCCGTGTGGACGCCGACGCGAATGGGGAGCCCGACCGACTCTGCGGCCCGCGCCATCGCCGCGGCACCGCGGACAGCTCGCGACGCACCGTCGAAGACGGCGAGGAACCCGTCCCCGGTGGTCTTGACCTCGCGGCCGCGAAAGGCGTTGAGCTGCTCCCGCAGGCGGGCGTTGTGGGCGAGCAGGCGCTCGCGCCACGCCGTGTCGCCGAGCCGGTGGAGGATGGCGGTCGAGTCGACGATGTCCGTGAAGACCAGCGTTGCCACCACCATCGACCCGGGGCCGTCAGGCAGGACGCCCACCTCGCGGGCGCTGGTCCACTCCACGGTCACCCAGGGCTCGTCGCCCAGGACCCAGGCGTCGTGGCCCGGCGGGATCTCGTAGACCGACTCGGGCTCGATCTCCAGGCTCTCACCGCTGTCGGTCAGGACGCTCAGCCGGCCGGAGACCGAATACCCGAGGTGCCGCAACTGGCAGGACGGGGTGCCGGCGAGCGGCTTGAGATCCGTCGACCACCGCCAGCCCGGCTCCCAGCTGGCCCGCCCGACGGCGACATCGTCGAGCAGGAGGAGCTCGGCGTGCCCCTTGGCCGGAGTCCGGACCTCGTCCGGGTTCGCAAAGCTTTTGGATTGCAGCCGGGGCATGGGCGGAACCTCAGGTCACCCGTTCGACGACCGGGCGTGGTCCGATGGTAGCCACGCGGCGGCCGGCTGCCGCATCGACCGCGACGTTCTGTCAGCGCATCCAGGGCGTGACGGTGATGCCCACGAGGAGGCCTTCCGGGCTGAGGAGGCGGGTGACGGTCTGGCCCCAGGGCTCTTCGCGGCCGGCGACCAGCAGCTCGTAGCCGGCGTCCTGGAGCTCGCGGACGGCCTCGGCCGAGTCCTCGACGTCGAACTCGATGTTGGCCTGCGGGACCGGACGGTCCGCCGGCCACTCCCGCGTGCCGAAGCAGGACTCGGCGGCGTCGCCCAGCGACCAGAGGCCGAAGTGCCTCAGGCCGTCCAGCGCCTCGGTGCGCGGGTAGCCGTCGTTCTCGTCGGCCACGGGGATGCCCAGGGAATCGCGCCAGAAGCGAAGGGACGCTTCCGGGTCGCGGACCAGCGGTGAGAAACCGGAGCAGAACAGGATCTTCATGAGGACTCCCTGCGGGTGGGGATACGAGACTGGTGGCGATAGTGTCCAGCGTCACGTCAGGATCAGCCCGTCCATGGGCGTCGAGTGAACGATTCGAGCCCACCACGGCATCGAAGGAAGTGAATGGAGCCATCCCTGGCCCGAGGAGGTTCCGCACGGGACGCCGCGTCCCGTGACTTCGAGGCGCTCGTTGAACCGTGGGTGGATGAGATGTATCGACTGGCCGCAACCATCGTTGGCCCGGACGACGCGCGTGACGTCACCCAGGATGCGCTGCTGACGGCGTGGTCGAAGCTGGGGAGCCTGCGGCAGCGCGACCAACCGCGGCCCTGGCTGCACGCGATCGTCGTCAACCAGTGCCGGCAGCTGCTGCGGTCCCAGCGGCGCCGCCCGCGCTGGATCGACATCGACGAGCCTGGGGTGGCCGCGCGGGCCCGCGTGACCTCGGATGCGAGCGTCGCCGTCGCCGAGCGTGACCGCCTGGACCGCGCCTTCGGCCGCCTGGACGCCGATCACCGCGCCGCCCTCGCGCTTCACTACGTCACCGATCTGACCGTTCCCCAGATCGCCGTGGCCCTGGGGGTGAGGGAAGGCACGGTCAAGTCCCGCATCCACGCGGCCGTGGAGCGGATGCGAGCGGAGCTCCAGCGCGACGGTGCCGATCGATGAGCGACGAGCAGGACCCCCTCGACGCCACCCTTCGCACCTACCTTCGAGGACGAGCCGACGTGGCCCTCCCTCCGGACATGCTCGCAACCGTCGCGCAACGGGGTGACAGCAACAGGCGAAGCCGCGTCAGCCTCTTCGGCCAGGCCCGGCGTGTCGCCGCGGCCGCCGCCATCGCCGTGGTCATCGTCGGCGTGGTCGCATTCGGCAGCACCGTGCGCCCGGGGCCCGGCCCGGCAGGTTCGGCCACACCGGCAGGTTCGGCCGCGCCGGGAGATTCGGCCGCGCCGGGAGATTCGGCCGCGCCGGCGGATTCGGCCGCGCCGGCGGATTCGGCCGCGCCGACCGATTCGGAGGGGGTTCCCTCGGTCGTGCTGGGGCTGCCGGTCCTTCCCGTTGCCCGGGCTCGCCAGGTCCTCCAGGACGGAGCGCCGCGCGGCCGGGCGCTCGCGATCGCCGGATGGTGGTCCATGCAGACCGGTCTGAGCTGTGCTGCCCCGCGCGACTACAAGGCCGTGATCGAGGGCTGGTGCACGGCGACCGCCCTCGCGCCAACGGACGCGCCGGTCATGCGCGACGACCCACAGGTCGGCGGGATCGTCTGGGATCCGCCTGCCGGCTCGCTCGTGCCGCGGTTGGTGCCTGAGACAGCCGGCTACGCCGATCTCTTGCAGGGCGTCACCGACGCCGCCAGCTCCATGCGGCCGCGGCACGTCGTCGTTGTCGCTCACATCGGCGATCCGCGCGCGATCCTCTGCGCTCCGACGTCGCGAGACGTCTGCGAGCGGGAGCTGGTCGTGGATGCCGTGGCGTGGATCGAGGGGCGCGCCATCGGCCCGCTCCTGGAGACCGACGCTCGGCCGCCGATGCTCACCGCGGAGCAGGCAATGTCCGCGCTGAAGCGCGACCTCCCTGACTCGACGCTGGTCACACTCAGCCCGTGGACCCGGGAGGTCTACGGAACCCTGGATCCCTGGATCGCGGATGGCGTGTCCGGCTTCTGGTTCGCGCGGGTGATCCCAGACAGCGTGGGTCGCGATCTGACGGCCCCGATGACCGCGGTCTTCATCGACGAGGCGGACGGAACGACGGTGACGTGGCCGCTCGATCCGCCGGAATGGACGCTGCTCGCCGCAGTCCACCTCGGCGCGAGGGGCGACATCGTCCCGGAGGCAACGCTGGCCATCGAGCGCCGCGGCGGCGGAACGGTCTACCAGGCCGCGGTGAGCCAGTCGTCCATGAAGCCGGCGACGCTCGAGCCCGGAAGCTATCGCCTCGTCGTCTGGAGCGACTCGGAGCGTGTCGTGCTGCCCGATCCGGGCAACGGCGACTGCGAGAAGGAGCTCGACGTGAGCGCCGGCGATGTCCTCACCCTATCGGCCACCTGGACGACTGGGCAACGCTGCACGATCTCGGTTGACGGATAGCGCATCCTGCCGGTGGCGAACCGCTCGCCAGACGAGATCGCGCGTCCGCGGCGGCGAGGTGAGGATTGGGGCCATCGTTCGGGTCGCAACGCGCGCGCGTCGCGCTTGGTCTGAGCACCGTGATCGTCGGCGTGGCCGCCCTCGCATGGACGACGCAGCCGGGCCTCCTGGGCGTGACCCCTTCGCCCTCGGCGCCGGCGGCCGCATCTGGTCTCGGCCCGACGGCTTCTGCTTCGGCCTCTCCCGGGGTGGGTGCGGGCCAGACGCCGGCTCCCAATCCCACGCCTGCTGCGTCGCCGAGACAGCGGCCCACCGGTGGCCTCGAGCCGGAGCTGGCGGCCCGCGTCGATTCCGCCGGCCTGATCGCGCGCGGTGGCCTGTGGGCCCTGCGCCAGAGCCGGCTCGCGCTCTCGCCCGACGGTCAGACATGGA
>JAXDKU010000131.1:0-4568 GCA_034667005.1 Chloroflexota bacterium | reverse complement strand
GTCGGTGGCGGCGTCTCCGACGCGCTCGGGGAGATCCGGATCGGCCAGCCGATGGAATCGCGCACGGCGTCGACGGTCGCGCCCGGATGCAGGAAGTCCAGCTGCATCTCCCCGTCGTCTCCGAAGTGGTAGATGCCGAGGTCGGTCACCACCACGGATGGACCGCTGCCGAGCCAGCCCTGCTCGCGCCGGATCCGCGCGGCCGCCTCCGCCCCGCCGAGGTTGCCGGGCGAGGTGCGGAAGTCGATCCGCTCGACGAACGACCGCCGCGACTGCCGCATGATCACGAACACTTGGCGCGCGTTGATCGCGATCTCGCATGCGCCGCCAGAGCCGGGCAGACGCGTCTCCGGCCGCGCGTAGTCGCCGATCACGGTCGTGTTGATGTTCCCGAACCGGTCGATCTGGGCCGCTCCGAGGAAGCCGACGTCGATCAGCCCGCCCTGGAGGTAATACCCGAACAGCTCGAACATGCTGGTCACCGCGGTCGCCCCGGTGACGATCGTGGGGTCGCCGATGCTCAGCGGGAGCCGGGCGGGCCGGGCACCGAAGACGCCCGATTCGTAGACGAGCTCCATCTGCGGCGACACGGTCAGCTTGGCGAGATTCACCGCGATATTCGGCAGCCCCACGCCGACGAAGCAGACGCGCTGCCCCGCCAGCTCGCGCGCCGCAGCCACGATCATCATCTCGGACTTGGTGAAGGCGTCCGTGGCGGCGGCGGCTGGGTGGGCGCCCCGCGTGGCGGCGCGGGACGGCTGGGCGGCGCCCGCCGGCTGGGCTGCGGCGCCCGAGGCGTCCGCCGTGGCAGAGGAGGCCGCGCCCGGCGTGCCGGAGGAGGTGGCGCCGTCCGTGGCGGCGCCCGCCGGCTGGGCTGCGGCGCCCGAGGATGCCGCTGGTTTCGGCTGGCTCACGGCCACGTCCGGGGCTTTGCGGCGCCAGGGTTGGGTCTACGGTCCACCGGCGGAACGCTATCCATACCCCGAACCGCAAACCCGCCGGGACGGGTTGCGCCAAGCCCGAGTGTTAGCCGGATTGGGCTAACGCGCTCTTGGCATGAGCCGGGTCGGGGCCACGTTCGGCCGTCGGAGAGCGCGCCGGCCGTGGGACTGGTGGATACGGTGCCGCCGGTGGACGTTAGACACAATCTCCGCCTACTGCGCCGGGGATCGTGCGCACCGGGTGCCCATTCCGTCATCGAGCCGATCGTACATGGCCGCCCGGCCGGGCCCAGGCCGGCCTGGCGATCAGCCGGCACGCGGCCCGCCAGCAAACCGGCACGCGGCTCGCCATCAAACCGGCACGCGGCTCGCCATCAAACCGGCACGCGGCCCGCCATCAAACCGGCACGCGGCTCGCCATCAAACCCGCACGCGGCCCGCCATCAAACCGGCAGGCGGCTCGCCATCAAACCGGCACGCGGCGCGACCTCTGGACGAGGCGCGGATACTTGGCGCACTCGCCGCCGCGGGGGTCCGGGACGCGGAGGCGCGGACGAACAGCGGAGCGCCGCGTGAGCAACGACGACCTGCGGGGGATCGACAGCAGCACGGACGAATCCCAGCCCGGGGATCAGCAGGAGCCTGGGCGACCGTCGGACCGCGCCAACCTCGGCACGCCGGTGGACCCCCTGATCATCGCTGCGGTCCCGGACCTGGTTCGCCCCGACCCGCCGCCGCCGACCTACGACCCGGTCACGATGACGTTCAGCGACGAGAAGCCGCCGGTGCCTCCGGCCCCCGCGCCAGTCCCCGGCACCACAGCCGCAAGCACCGACCTCGGAGCCGCGCAGGCGCGTGTCGACCAGCTCCAGGCCGAGATCGCCCGAGTCGACTCCGACCCATCCGCCTTCCACTCGGAGTACCGCCCGGAGCTCCAGCAGTCGCTGGAGGAGGCGCATTCCGACCTCGCCCATGCGCAGGAGCACGCCGGGCAGCGGCCCACACCGAAGCCACGCCAGAGCCCAGGATCGGCCGGCCGCGGCTGCATCCCGCAGGCGATCCTGGCGATCCTCGGCGTGGGGATCGTCGCCGCGATCGGCGTCGTGCTGCTGAACAACCACACCGACCCGCCTCCCGGCGCGAGCGCCAGCCCGACTGCCTCCGCTTGCCCCATCGCCGCGATCTCGCTCGCCGTTGCCCTGGATTGCTCACAGGCGACCCCCGGCTCGTCGATCCTCATCGCCACCGCGGCGACGGAATCGTCGGGAAGCCCGGGAATCGGCGACTTTGCCGGCCGTTGGACCATGGTCTCCGGGCTCGACGACCCGACCGGCCTCGACGTCAGCGCGCGGTGGTTCAACAACCCGAACATCCCCAACCCGCCGAAGATCACGCCACAGGCCGCATCGGCCTTCTTCGACCTCGACACGGCGGGCGCGGTCACCGGCGGCGAGTACCACGCCGCGATCGAGGTTGCCGACCCGTGCGACCCAGAGCTGAAAGCCGACGGCGACACGGCCACCGGCAGCGTGGACGTCAAGGGCGTCGGGACGGTGTCGTGGACGGGGATCCTGTCCGAGCACCAGTGCAACACCAACACCGGTCAGCTTGTATGGACCGAGACCGGTGACGTCCACTACTTCCAGATCCGTATCCGCGGCGAGGCCATGATCATGTGCCGCTCCAACGTCATCGACTCCATGACCGAGTGCGCCGTCGAGTACCCGCGCCCCGTCGCCCAGTTCGAGCGCACCTCCCGGCCGTAGATCGACGCTGCGCGCGACGCCGCGGTCACCACATTTGCCTGACGCGAGATCCGGGCCAGGCCAGGCTCGCCGCACCGGCGCCCGTCTCAAACCGCCTCCGTCCCATGGAACCGATGCGCCCTGCGTGGTGTAGGGGCAGTGTGTCGACGTGGAGGGCCGCCCACTGGACGACGAACTGATCGAACGCGCACGCAGGGGCGACATGGATGCGTACGGACAGCTGGTGCTGCGCTACCAGGACGTGGCCGTGCGCACCGCATACGTGGTCGCGCGCGACGCGAGCGAGGCCGAGGACGCCGCCCAGGAGGCGTTCGTCAAGGCCTATCGAGCCTTGGACAGCTTCCGCGCGGGCTCGCCCTTCCGCCCCTGGCTGCTGCGGATCGTGGCCAACGAGGCGCGCAACCGCCGTCGGTCCGCGGGACGCCGGCTGAACCTGGCGATACGAGTTGCTGAGGATCGCCCCTCGTCTGACGCGGCCCCGTCCGTCGAGGCGGCGGTCCTCGCCCGTGAAGCGAGCGTGGGGCTTGCCGCCGCGGTGGCAGCGCTGGGCGAGGACGATCGGCTCGTCATCTCGTATCGGTACTTCTTCGAGCTGTCTGAGACCGAGATGGCCGATGCCCTGGGCATCCCGCGCGGCACGGTCAAGTCACGGCTTTCGCGTGCGATGGCGCGGCTCCGCACGAGCCTGACCGATGGGGACGAGCCGGAATGAGCGAACGCCGCAACTCCACCCGGCACCTGTCCGCCTCCTCCGATGCCGACCTCGAGGCCCTGCTTCACCAGCTCGGGCAGTCGATCGCCTGGCCGACCGCGGACGACCTCGCCGCACGCGTGCGCGATCGGCTTGGCGAAGGGCAGCCATCCGGCGCCGTGCCACCGGCCGCACGCGGGCGGAGCCTCCGCATCCGCGGCTTCGGCGCGCGGGGGCTCGGCTGGAGCCTGCCCCGTTCGCGGCTGCGTCGCGCCGTCTTCCTGGCCGTAGCCGCCGTGGTTCTGGTCGCGACCGTCGCGGTGGCGCTGCGGCTTGGCCTCCCGGGAATCGGCATCACCTTCGGCCCCCTGCCGGCCGTCACCCCGACCGAATCGCCGGCTCCCGTCGGCTCGCCCCCGTCCGGCCTCGCGCCGTCTCCCGGCCCATCTGTGGGGGCCTCGCCTGCCAGTGTCGGTGCGGCGCTCGAACTCGGCCGCCTCGTCACGCTGGACGAGGCGCAGGCCGCCGTCGACTGGACGGTCGCGCAGCCGTCGCTCGACGGACTCCGCGCGCCGGCCGAGATCTGGCTCGACGGCAGCGGCCACACCGCCCTGGTCTCGTTCGTCTGGGGTGCGGGGACGGACCGCCCGGCCGTGCCCGGCTCGAACGTGGGACTTCTGCTCACGCAATTCCGAGGCTCCGTCCGCGGCGACCGCCTCGAGAAGACGCTCGGGCCGAGCTCCCGGGTCGTGCCCGTGATCGTGGACCGCGAACGCGGGTTCTGGATCGAGGGCGCCCTTCACACCGTGTCGTACGCGGTGGAAGGCGACGGGCCCGGGCAGGACCGCGTTCGCCTCGCGGGGAATGTGCTCATCTGGACGCGCGATGGGCTGACCCTGCGGTTGGAGACGGCGGCGGACAAGGCCCGGGCGCTCGAGGTGGCCGCCTCCGTCCGCTGATGCCCGCTGCGGAACCGCACGTCGCCCGGCGGTGTAAGACGGCAAAACCAGCCGCACATCGCCGAAGGAGGCCGAGGTGGCCAGAGGATCGCTCATCGTCATGGTCGCGCTGATCGTCGCTGCATGCGGCGCCGCGCCAGGCAAACCCGGCACATCGAGCGCCGTCGGCACGCCGACCGCGGCGTCGACCGCCGCCCCGAGGCCCGCCACA
>JAXDKU010000130.1:0-4867 GCA_034667005.1 Chloroflexota bacterium | reverse complement strand
CGTCGGTCGAGGTGACCGGCCGCGACCGCGCCGGCAACGTCGGTCGCGTCCAGCTGCGCGTCCGGGGCGACCGCCTCCGGCCGCCCCTGACCGTGACGGGCCCCGCGCTCTCGTTCGCGGCGCGGGCCACCCTGCGGCTCTCCGCGCCCGGCGCCCGGCTGCTGGTCGACGGCAAGCGCGTCGGCGGCACGGTGCAGGTCGCAACCGGCCGCAGGCACGTGGTGGAGGCGGTCGACAGGGCCGGCAACCGCAGCCGCGTGACGATCCTGATCGGCCGCGACCGTCCGATCGCGGGCCTGAAGGGCCCTGCCTTCGACGGCGCGCGCCGGGACGAGTTGTGGCCCCGGAGGCGCGACGAGACGGGCGTCCGCCGCTACCTGCTGCGCGCCACCGAGCAGCGGCTCGTGATCGTCGGCGCGCTGCCGGCGAAGTTCAAGCCGGCCAACCGGTTCACGCCGGCCGTCGTAGGGGCCGTGCGTGCGTTCCAGACGAGCAGGCACCTCCCGGCGACCGGCAGGATCGACGCGAGGACCAAGGCCGCGCTCGACCGGGCCGCGACCGCGGTGCACAGGACCTGGAGCGGCACATGAGGCTGATGATCGCCTGCGACTGCGGGACGCACGACACCGCCGAGCCCGGCCGGCCGTTCATGTGCTCGGCGTGCGGGCGCATGTGGGACGTGCCGGCGCTCGACTCGGAGCGCGCTCAGGCGCTCGCGCGCGCGACGCTAGTGCACCGCGTGCGCGTCGCGTTGAGCGCCGCGGCGATCCTGCTCGGCTGCCTGCTCGTCGCCGTGATGGCCGACGCCGGCGCGGCCACCTTCCTGCTACCCGCCGGCCTGGCGGTGTGGCTGCTGTTCGCGCTGCCGTCGCTGCGCGGGTCGTACCGCCGCGCCCTGGAGCGCGTCGGCGACCTCGAGCTGCGGCGCAGCTCCGTCGGCTAGCGCAGGGGAACCTCTAGAACAGCGTCAGGTACCGCTTGCGCTCCCAGTCCGACACGCCGGCGTGGTACTCGCCGAACTCCGCCGTCTTCGTCTTCACGAAGTAGTCGACGTAGCTCTCGCCGATGCCCTGGCCGAGCCAGTCCTGGACGACGGCGTCCTGCTGCAGGATGCGGACGGCGTCGAGCAGCGTCGCGGGCAGCTGCTTGATGCCCCGTGCCGCGACGTCGGCCTCGGACAGCTCGTACAGGTTCTCGGTGTTCGGCTCGCCCGGATCCGTGCTCTTGTCGACGCCGTCGAGGCCGGCGCCGAGCAGCGCCGCTGCCGCCAGGTAGGGATTGGCCGAGCCGTCGATGGCGCGGATCTCGATGCGGCCGGGCGCCGGGATGCGGATGGCCTGCGTGCGGTTGTTCATGCCGTAGGTGGCGTAGGCCGGCGACCACGTCGCGCCCGAGGTCGGGGCGCCGACGCCGATGCGCTTGTACGAGTTCACCGTGGGCGCCCCGACCGCGAGCACCGCCTCGGCGTGGTCGATGACGCCGCCCAGGAACGAGTACGCGAGGCTCGACAGTCCGAGGCCGCGCGGATCATCGTCGTCGGCGAAGAGGTTCGTCGTGCCCGTCGGATCCCACAGCGACACGTGCAGGTGCGCGCCGTTGCCGGTCAGGTTCGCAAATGGCTTCGGCATGAACGTCGCGAGGTGGCCGCGCTCCTGCGCCATCGCGTGGACCATGTAGCGGAAGAAGATGGCGCGGTCGGCCGTGACGAGCGCGTCGTCGTAGTCGAAGTTCGACTCGAACTGGCCGTTCGCGTCCTCGTGATCGTTCGCGTAGTTGCCCCAGCCGAGCTCGTTCTGGTACTTCGACAAGGTCGAGATGAACTCGTAGTTGCGCGTCAGGCCCTTCATGTCGTAGCAGGGCTGGTCGAGCGTATCGAGGTCGTCGAGCAGCACGATCTGGCCGTCGCGCTCCTTCACCAGGAAGAACTCCAGCTCGATGCCCATCTTCAGGCGGTACCCGAGCTTCTCGGCCCGCTCGACGGCGTTCACGAGGATCGTGCGGGGGCAGTACGGCCACGGCTCGCCGTCGACCGTCACGTTGCAGGCCAGCCGGGCCAGGCCTGGCTTGAACGGCACCTTGGTGTAGGACGACGGGTCGGGCATCGCCGCGACATCCGGCGACGCCGGCGTCTGGCCCATCGGGCCGGCGGCGAAGCCGGCGAAGCCGGCGCCCTCGTCCATCATGGAGTCGAAGTTCTGAATCGGGACGAGCTTGGCGTTGGGCTTGCCGTGCATGTCCACGAACTGCGCGAAGAAGAACTCGATTCCGTCTGCTTCGGCCCTTGCCCGGAGCTCGTCCTTCGTCATGCCAGCCATCGTCTGAGCCATGCCCTCTCCTCCCCGCGAGACGGGGTCTCCCCTTGATAAGGTCGTGAGTCTACACCTTTGCCTGGGGCGTCACGAGGACCACCTCCACGGGCGCCTTCTTCGCGACGCGGTAGGGCTCGTTTCCCCAGTTCCAGTCGCCCATCCGCCGCTTGGCAGGCGCTCCCATGACGACCAGGCCGGTGCCGGTCCGTTCGATGTGCCGCAGGATCGCCTTCGCCGGATGGCGTGTGCCGATGATGAGCTGCTCGGCCACCGGGATGTCGTGGGCGGCGAGGTGGGCGAGCGCCTCGTCCAGCGTGTCGATGGCGGCCTGCTGCTCCTGCCGGTTGGGACGCAGCCCGGGGTGGGGCAGGCCGAGTCCCGTGCCCCACACCCGCAGCAGCTGGAGCACCGCGACCTTCGCATGGCGCTCCTCGGCCAGCCGGACGGCCTCGTCCAGCACCTCCGGCGCGAACGGTCCACCGCCGCCGGCGAGCAGGATGCGAAAGCGTCGATCCACCGGCGTGGCCCGCGGCGGCCGCCGCGGGCCGGGCCGGTCGCGTTGCTCGATCACTTGTCGCGGATCACCTCCGACAGCTCGACATCGGTGAGCGGCGGAACCGGCTCGGAGGGGTGCCGCTTGTCCTCGATGTAGCGCCGATAGAGGTAGAAGGGGATGTAGGCCAGGAGCGTCAGGAGCCCGAGGATCCAGTAGATCTTGCCGTCACCGTTGTCCGTCGTCGGATCGAAGTCGGTGTCCAGCGGCAGCGACGCGTACAGCGGCCCGCCGATCGCCCAGATCGCGAGGTAGAACACGAACATCGCGAGCGCGATGTAGGCGAAGTACGGCGGCAGCCGAACGGGACGGTGCAGCTCGGGGTGGTTCTTGCGCAGCAGGTAGTAGCCCAACAGCACCGGCAGGAACGAGCTCAGGTAGCCGACGTTCGAGAACAGGTAGATCTGGACGGCACCGCCCATGAACACGACGATGATCGAGGCCACGACGTTGAACGCCATCGCGAACGACGGCACGCCGTGCCGGTTGACGCGCGCGAAGATGCGCGGGAACTGCCCGTCGATCGCCATCTGGTGCAACCCGCGGGCGCAGCCCATGATCGCGTTCAGCGCCGACAGGGCGAGGGCGACGATGAGCATGATCGCGACGGCCCAGTTCAGGAACGAGCCGGCGTTGCCGCCGAACAGCTTGCCGGCGAAGGTCACGAAGACGGTCTTCGGGTCGAATCCCAGCCCAGCCAGCTCGTCGCGGCCGATGATCACGACGAACGAGAGCGGGATCATGATGTAGATGAAGGCCCCGTAGGCTCCTTCGAGGTTCATCGCGATCTTGGCGTCGCGCTCCGGGTTCTTGCACTCGCCGATGTAGCACGCGGCGGCTTCCATCGCGATCACGTTCCAGGTCAGGAGGAACGCGAACGCCAGGTAGATCGCGATCCACCCGTGGCCGCCGAAGTCGGAGAAGAAGCTCGAGCCGTCGACCTGCGGGAATCCCCTCAGCTGCCCCCAGTCGGCGATGTCGAACCGGAAGATCGCGCCGAGTGCGAGGAAGGTGAGAGGGATCATCGCCAGGAGCCCGAGAACCGTCGCGAAGGCGGCTCCCAGCCGGATGCCGAGGTACGCCGGGATGAAGATGCCGATGATGCCGACGACCGCGATGATCACGGTCGTCCATGCGATGGGCGTGGAGATGGGGGTGAACGTCCCGATGTCACCCCAGCCGAAGCGGTCCTTGAGGTAGAACGACGCCAGGATCATGTTCAGCGGAGCGACCGGGAACCAGCCGAGCCAGTACGCCCAGCACGTCGCGCCGTTGACGTGCCCGGCGAGGACCGGCGACTTGTCCCGGTAGGCCGCCATCGCATACGTGGGCGAACCGCCGGTGCGGTCGGGCATCATCGCCGACAGCTCCGCGAGCATTAGGCAGAGGAGGTAGCCGGAGACCGTGATCACCGCCATCTGCGGGATCGCCGCGGCTCCGAAGGCGTTCACCATGATCGGTGCGATACCGGTGACCAGGATGGTCCCGGCGAGGCCGATCACGAAGGCGCCCCACCAGTTGGTCTCCTTCTGGAGGCCGCCGCCCGCCCCCATGTTGTCGCTTAGCAGCCCTGGGGTGCTACTCACGACTTCCTCCCTCCCTCGACGCAGGTCCGTGGCTCGGGTGGGGCTATCCAACAGCTTCAAAGGTGCTGTGTCAAGACCTTAAGAGGGCTTCTACCCAGACCTTTGCCGGAAATCGCCTGAACCCTCGACTCACGTCAAGCCTCTAGGCTCCGGTCCCATGTACGAGTTCCGGTCCGACACCTTCACCCGTCCAACCGAGGCGATGCGTCGTGCCATGGCCACCGCCGAGGTGGGTGACGACGTGTGGGGGGAGGACCCGACGGTGATCGCGCTCGAGGAGCGCGCCGCCGCCGCCGTCGGCAAGGAGGCCGCCGTCTTCGTCCCCTCGGGGACGATGGGCAACGCCATCGGCATGCGCCTGCACGCCGGCCAGGGCGACGCGCTCTGGGCGCACGACTCGTCGCACGTGATCGACAACG
>JAXDKU010000129.1:0-3361 GCA_034667005.1 Chloroflexota bacterium | reverse complement strand
TGTCCGACTGCGCGGCCTGCACGGTGGAGTAGAAGAACACCGCGGTCTCCAGCCCCTCGCGCCCGACGGCGAGGAACGACAGCAGCAGGACGGCCAGCGGGCCGACGTCCAGCGCTTCGTCCATCTTCCCGCGCAGTTCGGCGGCGATGCTCTTCGCGGCCTTGCGCATCCAGAAGATCATCGCGGTGACGAACACGACCGCGACGATCGACAGGCTCCCGCCGAGCAGTTCCTGGTGCTCGAAGGTCAGCTGGGCGGTCGTGTAGGTGAGGATCGCGCCGATGGCCACCGACAGCAGCACCGCGGCGCCGACGCCGGGCCACACCCAGCGCAGCGCGTGCCGCCGCTCGGTCTTGACGAGGAAGGCCACCAGGATGCTGACGACCAGCGCGGCTTCCAGGCCTTCGCGCAGCCCGATCAGCGCGCTCGAAAACAACACCGGTCTGCCTCCCTGAGTTTCTGCTTCCGTGATGGTTTTAGGTAAGGCTCACCTGTAAGTCCAGTGCCGGGCCGCCCGCCGCAGACGGAGGAAACGGGCAAATGGGATCCCGCTGTGAAGTTAGGTTAGGGTAACCGCAGGTCAGGGCACTGCGCTTCGACTGGATAACGAAATTTGTGATGTCGCAGGCAGGAAGAAGGTTTTTACCCTCCGCTTACCTGGTCAGCCGCCCAGGGGACCCCCCTTGAGTGCGTCCGTAACCTGATCGGGTGGCCGATACCGCTCAGCCGACCGTCACGCCGCCGGGACCGCCGCCTCCGGGTGTCCCGCCACGGCGTTATCTCGGCCGGGCGGCCCTGGCGCTGGGGCTCGTGCTCACCGGCGTGGTGCTGGTCGTCACCATCGGTGTCCGCGACCCGGACGCCCCCGCCCCGCCGCCGCCGGTCCAGCCGGCGCTCGTGATCCCCGAACAGCGGCCGCAGCCCGGCGCCGAAGCCCCGCGAGCCGGACTCGCCGCGCCGGTCGACCGGCCGCAGGTGTCCGACCGGGCCGAGCTGGACGCGTGGGCGGCCCGCGTCGCGGCCAAGACGCACGTCCCGGCGCGCGTGCTGGCGGCGTTCGGCCGGGCGGAGATGTGGATGCAGCGGCAGAAGCCGACGTGTCACCTCTCGTGGGCGACGCTCGCGGGGATCGGCCGGGTCGAGACCGGGCGCGGGGAGTTCGACCTCGCGGCGATCGGTGCGGACGGCCGGGTGGCGAAGCCGGTGGTCGGCCCGCCGCTGGACGGCTCGCCGGGCGTCCCGGCGGTGCACGACAGCGACGGCGGCAAACTCGACGGCGACAAGTCGTGGGACCACGCGATCGGCCCGATGCAGTTCCTGCCGTCGACGTGGAAGAAGTACCAGGAGCGCGCGAACGGCGACGGCGGCCCGCCGGACCCGCAGAACGTCGACGACGCGGCCTTCACGGCCGCCCGCTTCCTGTGCTCCGGCGGCGACGACCTCGGCACGCCGGCCGGCTGGTGGCGGGCGATGTTGTTCTACAACCCGGCGCTGGCGTACGGCCAGGACGTCTTCAGCGCGGCGGACGCCTACGCGGAGGCGAGCGTCGCGCCCTGAGTCAGAGCTCCCGGTCGGCCAGCAACGGCGTGACGGCCATCAGCACCAGCAGCAGCAACCCGGCGTACGCACCCAGGGTGGCGAAGATCGACATCGTGGTCCCCTCTCGTTCGGTCTGGGACCAGCATCGCCGGAAGAGGGGGTGCGCGGAATCGGTCGAGAGGCCCGGTCGCGTCGGCCGAACGGCCGAGGTGACCCGGGCCGTTCGGCCCGGTCCGCTCAGGATTCGCGCAGCGCGATGCGGGCCTTGACCTCGTTGATCGCCTCGAGGTACTCCGGCACCGGGTTCATCGCCGACGCCATCCGCATCTGGGCCAGCGCTTCGACGAACCGGCCGAGGCGCTGGAGGGTGCGGCCGAGGATGAACCGCGCGTAGTGGTCCGTCGGGTCCAGCTCGAGCACCCGGGTGAACGCCGCTTCGGCGCGCCGCAGCTGAGCGGACTGGAAGTACGCGCGCCCGGCCAGGAGGTGCACCGACGGCTTGTCCGGTTCGGACTCCAGCACGGGCTGCAACGCCTTCAGCGCGTCGAGCGGGCGACGGCGGCCGACGAGCTCTTCGGCCTGGCGGAAGGCATGGAACCGCGACTCCTCGGGAGGCTGCGAAGCAGCTGCGGCGTCCGTCATGGCCATTCCCACGTTACCCGGGGAAAGGGGGGTTGCACACGCCCGGCGAACGGAAACGTGATGGACTGTGCCGCCATGAGCAGCGGGTACCGGGGCTTGGCGCCCTACCTCTACTACGCCGACGCCACGGCGGCGCTCGCCTGGCTGACCAGGGTCTTCGGGTTCACCGAGGAGGTCCGGTTCTGCGATGGGGCGGGCGAAGTCTTCCAGGCGACGCTGCGGGCGGGCGACGCGCGGATCCAGATCGCGGGCGTCGGGCCGGACTACTGGCAGGCCAAGGGCGTCGACGGCCCGGTCGGCCAGCTGAACATCCTCTACGTCGACGACGTCGACGGCCACTACGAGCGGATCGAGGCCGTGCTCCGCGACGAGTGCGAGCTGGAACCGCCGCAGGACCAGCCCTACGGCGCCCGGGTGTTCACCGTCGCCGACCTCGGCGGCAACAGCTGGACGTTCTGGCAGCAGACGTCGGAGACCGTCGAGCTGCCGCCCGGCTGGCAGGCGATCCGCGCGGGCGGTGAGTCCTCCAACGGGTGAACGGCCCCGAAGGCTAGGCTGGGCGCGTTATCGCAGGCACGACGCACCGAGGAGCATGGCGTGGCTCTCATCGAGCAGGTAGGCGCGCGCGAGATTCTGGACTCTCGCGGCAACCCGACGGTCGAGGTGGAGGTGGCTCTCGACGACGGCACCCTGGCGCGGGCCGCGGTCCCGTCGGGTGCGTCGACCGGCGAGCACGAGGCGGTCGAGCTGCGTGACGGCGACACCGGCCGCTACAACGGCAAGGGCGTCGAGCGCGCGGTCGCCGCGGTGCTCGACGAGATCGGCCCGGAGATGGTCGGCATCGAGGCCGTCGACCAGCGGATCGTCGACCAGAAGCTGGTCGACCTCGACGGCACGCCGGCGAAGTCCCGCCTCGGCGCGAACGCCATCCTCGGCGTCTCGCTGGCCGTCGCGAAGGCCGCCGCCGAGTCGGCCGAGCTGGAGCTGTTCCGCTACCTGGGCGGGCCGAACGCGCACGTGCTGCCCGTGCCGATGCTGAACATCCTCAACGGGGGTTCGCACGCGGACAGCAACGTCGACGTCCAGGAGTTCATGATCGCGCCGATCGGCGCGGAGACCTTCCGCGAGGCCCTGCGCTGGGGCGCCGAGGTCTACCACTCGCTGAAGTCGGTGCTGAAGG
>JAXDKU010000128.1:0-4986 GCA_034667005.1 Chloroflexota bacterium | reverse complement strand
GCCTGCTCGCCGGTATCGGGCTGGCTCACGAGCAGCTCGTCCACGTTGACGCCGCAGGCCCGGGCATAGCCGGGGTCCAGCGCGTGCTCGACATCGATGAAGGCCACGACGCCGCCGCGCTTCTGGGCCTCCGCGAGGACGTGCTGGCACAGCGTGGTCTTGCCCGACGACTCCGGTCCGAAGACCTCCGTCATCCGTCCACGCGGCAGGCCGCCCACGCCGAGGGCGAGGTCCAGCGCGATGGAGCCCGTCGGGATCGAATCGACCATCTGCCGCTCCGACGAGCCGAGCTTCATGATCGAGCCGCGCCCGAATTGCTTCTCGATGGAGAGGATGGCGGCATCCACCGCCTTGGTGCGCTCCGCGGCCTGGCGCTCTGCGGCGCGGTCCGCTCCGTTGCGATCCGCGGCCGTTGCCGGTCCGGTCCCCGTGATGGTCATGCCTGGTGCTCCTCCGAGGCTACGACCGAGGACCGGATCTCCCAAACCCCTACTCCGACGAGTCCTCTTCTGGCTCCCACCGTGGCTTCCGCTTGGGCTTGATCAGCTCCACGGATTGCGGCGGGGAATCGAGCAGGGACTCGAGCTTGGGCTTGGGCGAAGCGGTCTTCGGCTTCTTCTTGGTTTCGCGGCGGGCGGGAACTCTGCCTGCCATGGATCGTCACGCCTCCACATGGCACCGCCAAGTCTGGGCGGCGCCGCTCTACTGCGACTTCACCCTCCCTTCACTCCAGCTTGCGGCACGTCCGTGTCAGCTCGGATGTCACGCAAACCGTCGTTGGCAGGGTCGATCGGGGTTCTGCGAGCCCGTTGCTCGCGCACCAGTTGGGGGAACGTCCCGGCCGCGATCGCCGACCGGGCCGTGGCCATGAAGTCTAGGGTGAAGGTGAGGTTGTGACAAGTCGCGAGGCGGTATGCGAGCAGCTCGTTCGCGCGGAACAGGTGGGCGAGATAGGCGCGCGAGAAGGTCCGGCAGAGCCGGCAGCGGCAGCCCTCCTGCACGGGCGAAGGATCGTCCAGGAAGCGCGCGTTCCGCAGGTTGAGCTTGCCCTCGGGAACCCACAGCGTGCCGTTCCGGGCGACGCGCGCGGGCAGCACCGAATCGAAGAGATCCACGCCGGCGTCCACCGCGTCGAGCAGGTCCATCGGCGAGCCGAGGCCCATGAGATAGCGGGGCCGCGGATCGTCCGCGAGCAGCGGCACCACCACGTCCAGCGCGGCTCGACGTTGCGCCGCGGTCTCGTCCCCGGCGAGGCCCCCGATGCACAGCCCATCGAACGGCAGGCCGGCGATCGCGGCCGTCGACGCGGCACGGAGATCCGGCTCCAGCCCGCCCTGGATGATGCCGAAGAGCGCCTGGTCCGGGCGGCGATGCGCCTCCAGGCAGCGCTCGGCCCAACGGTGGGTCCGGGCGGTTGCATCAGCGACGGCCGCGCGCGTCGACGCGTGCGGCGGCACCGGCTGGTCCAGGCACACCGCGATGTCCGAGCCGAGCGCCTCCTGGACCCCGATCGCGTGCTCGGGCGTGAAGCGCTGTACCGAGCCATCCAGGTGCGAGCGGAACGTGACGCCGTCGTCGTCGATCTCGCGCAGGTCGCCGAGGCTGACCACCTGGAACCCGCCCGAGTCGGTCAGGATCGGCCGGTCCCAGGCCATGAAGCGGTGAAGACCGCCGAGCCGGGCGATCCGCTCGTGGCCGGGCCGCAGCGCCAGGTGGTACGTGTTCGAGAGGATGATCGTGGCACCGACCTCGCGCAGGTCCTCCGGGTCGAGGGCCTTGACCGTGGCGTTCGTGCCGACCGGCATGAACTGCGGCGTCTCGACCACGCCGTGCGGCGTCTCCATCCGGCCGAGGCGGGCACGCGTGCTGCCGTCCCCAGGAGCGGCAACCCGCACCGTGAACGAGATCGGTGACCGCCGGACCTCGGTCTCTGCCGGTGGCACGGCGTGCTGGCTGATGAGCGTGGCGGTCAGGACCGGATCTCCGCGCGGCGCGTCACCAGCGCCGCGATGCCGATTGCGATGACGAGGTAGATGGCCGTCGCCGCGAGGGCGCTGGGCAGCGGCACCGGCTGGAGGAGGCTGTTGGCGTTCGCCGAGGGGATGGAGGCGCCCGCCGAGATGACGCTGTCGCCGATGCTGAACGGGAGGAACTGGTACCACTGCGTCCCCAGCGTGTCGAGGCCGCCGCCCGTGCTCTGGAGCTGGCGGACGCTCGCGAAGATCAGGATTCCGGACAGGATCTGCTCGCCGATGTACAGCACGATCCCGATGACGACGCCGGCGAGCTGGCTTCGCAGCACGATCGCCACGGCGAAGCCGATGGCCGCTCGTTGCGCGAGGACCAGGAATCCGTAGCCGATCGATCGAAACAGCGTGCTGAGCCCGCTGCCGGCGACCGGATCGCCGGCGCTGGTGTCGGCGATGGCCGCCGAGATGTAGGTCAGCAGGATGCCGGCGAGATAGGCGATCAGCACGCCGACGAAGAGCGCGATGCCGAAGCCGACGGCCTTGGCGACGATGTACCGGCCCCGGCCTTCACCACGGGCGACGACCACCCGCATGATCCCCCAGCTCCAGTCGGCGCCGGCCACCGCGGCCGCGTAGGCCACGGCCAGGAGGCTGCCGAGGCCGAACACGAACTGGTTGATCACGCCGTAGGCGAGCGGGAACCGCGCCACCAGGTCGTCGCCTCCGCGGCCGCGACCGCCGAGCGCCGCCGCGAGCAGGAAGATGAGCGCCATCAGGCCGATCAGGACACCGAGCACGATGTAGCTCGCCCAGCGCCGGCGAATCTTGAGCAGCTCCGCACGGACCATCCCGATCATGCCGGGCCCCCGGCCTGCGGCTGGCCCCAACCCGGCGGCGGACCCTGCGGTCGGCCCGCGCTGTCCTGTGGCGCGCCGGACGTGACGGTCAGGAACACCGCCTCCAGGTCATTGCCGGCCTCGAGCTCGCTCGCGTAGATGCCGTTCTGGGCGAGCAGCCGGTTGACCTCGATCGAGTGCTCGGGTGGCACGCGAACCGTGATCCAGCCTGCGCCCGGCCCTTCCGGGGGCGGCGCCAGGATGTCGGTGGTGATCGCGGAGAGGATCGACATCGCGCGAGGCACGTCCTGCGGGGCGACCCTGACGCGCACGCGCCCGCCCTCGGTCAGGAGCTGCTGGATGGGTCCCTCTCGAACCAGCCGTCCGCGGTCGATGATGCCGATCACGTCGGCGAGCTGCTGCACCTCCGGGAGGATGTGGCTCGAAACGACGACCGTCTTGCCGCTCAAGGTGAGATACCGCAGCAGCTCCCGCATGGCCACGATCCCGGCCGGGTCCAGGCCGTTGGCCGGCTCGTCCAGGAGGAGCAGGTCCGGGTCCGACAGCAGCGCGGCAGCGATCCCGAGGCGCTGCTTCATGCCCAGGGAATAGGTCTTGACCTTGTCGTGCGACCGGGCGCCCAGGCCGACGAAGTCCAGGACCTGGTCGGGGCGCTGCTTGGGCGTCGAGGCGCCCGTGGCCGCGAGGGCTCGAAGATTGTCCCGGCCCGAAAGGTACGGGTAGAAGGACGGCTGCTCGATCAGCGAGCCGACGCGGAAGAGCCGCTTCCGGTCTCGGCCGTTGAACGGCTGGCCCAGCAGCACCATCTGGCCGGCGTCCGGCCGCATCAGGCCGACGAGCAGGCGAAGGGTCGTGGTCTTGCCCGAGCCGTTGGGCCCGAGGAAGCCGTAGACGACGCCGCGCGGGACGGTCAGGTCCAGGCCCTGGAGGGCCGGCTGCGCCCCGTAGCGCTTGACCAGGCCGCGGGTCGCGGCCGCAAGGCCCTCGATCGGGAAGTCGGCCGGCGGCTGGATCATGCGGGCATCTCCGATTCGGTGCGGCCCTCGACGGTGACGCCGTCCCAGAGGCCTGGATCGACGCGATCGCTGCGTCGTGGCGGCGGCACGTCGTAGCCGAGGTTGCGGAGGTGCTCCCGGGCACGCTCCGTGGCCATGCGCCCCTGCGGGGTGCGGTCGAGGAAGCCGAGCTGGAGCAGGAACGGCTCGTAGACGTCCTCCACCGTGTCGACCTCTTCGCCGATGACAGCCGCCACGGCCGCTCCGCCGACGGGGCCCGAGGCGAACTTCTGGACGATCGCGGCCAGCAGGCGCCGGTCGGTGGTGTCGAGCCCCTCGTCGTCAATGTCCATGGCCGTCATGGCGGCTTCTGCCTCCGCGACGCCGATGCGCCCGTCCGAACGCACCTGGGCGAAGTCGCGGACCCGCCGGAGCAGCCGGTTCACCACACGCGGTGTGCCTCTCCCCCGACGCGCGAGAATCGCGACGGCCTCCGGGTCGATCTCCACGCCGAGGATCCCGGCGGAGCGCTGGATGATCGTGGCCAGCTCGTCCGGCGCGTAGTAGTCGAGGCGGTAGACGGCGCCGAAGCGGTCTCGCAACGGCGAGCTGATGCGGCCTGCGCGCGTCGTCGCGCCGATGACAGTGAACGGCTTCAACGAGAGCCGGAGGCTCCGGGCGCTGGGGCCGCGGCCGATCATCACGTCGATGCCGAAGTCCTCCATCGCCGGGTACAGGATCTCCTCGACCGAATGGTTCAGTCGGTGGATCTCGTCGATGAAGAGGACGTCCCGCTCCTCCAGGTTCGTGAGTATCGCCGCGAGGTCCCCTGCCCTCTCGATGGCGGGGCCGCTGGTCGTGTGGATGTTCACGCCGAGCTCGCGCGCGACGATGTTGGCGAGCGTGGTCTTGCCGAGGCCTGGCGGGCCGTACAGGAGGATGTGGTCCGCGGCCTCCTCCCTGGCGCGTGCCGCCTCCAGGAGGATTCGCAGGTTGTCCTTGACCGCGGTCTGGCCGATGTACTCCGCAAGTCGGCGGGGACGCAGGCTCGTCTCGACGGTGGCTTCATCCACCTCGAGCGGTGCCGGCGTGACGAGTCGGGCGCCGTCGGTCATCGGCCGCGAGTCTAACAGGTCGGGACCCGAATGGAACACACGTTCTAGT
>JAXDKU010000127.1:0-2646 GCA_034667005.1 Chloroflexota bacterium | reverse complement strand
GAAGAACATCTGCCCGATCGGCGTGTCCGTGGAGAGCGGCGCGTAGGCCGTCCAGCCCGTGGCGACCGAGCCGCCGGGGGCCAGGAACGAGCACACCATCATGATCCCGGCGATCGGCAGCATCCAGAACGACAGCGCGTTCAGGCGCGGGAACGCCATGTCCGGCGCGCCGATCATCAGCGGCAGGACGAAGTTCGCCAGCCCGGCGAACACCGGGATGATGAACAGGAAGATCAGCAGCGACGCGTGGACGCTGAAGAGCCCGTTGAACGTGTTGCCGGAGACGAACTGCGAGCCGGGCGCCGCGAGCTCCGCACGCACCAGCATCGCCAGCAGGCCGCCGATGAACATGAAGAAGAAGGCGGTGACCGTGTACTGGATCCCGATCACCTTGTGATCGGTGTTGACCCGGAAGTAGTCCTTCCACGAGTGCGCGCCGTGGCTGGAGTGGTCCTCGGGCCGCGTGGGCTTGCCGGCCGCCCAGTAGAACCAGTAGTCGAAGGCGCCGATGCCGACGAGGAAGAACAGCGGCGCCGCGATCAGGGCGATGATCCCCCACGCGTCCGCGTACCAGAGGTCGTCCAGCCCGTAGGCCAGCCGCGTGATGACGCTCAGGCCGATCGAGAACAGCAGCCCGAGCACGAGCATCCAGCCGCCGCGCAGCAGTCCGGGCTGGCGCAGCCTCGCAATCATCGGTTCATCCCTTCTGACTCTCCTGGAGGTACTTCACGAGCGCGTCGAGCTCCTCGGGGCTCAGTGCCTGCCCGAAGTTGGGCGGCATGATGTTGGCACCGTAGCCCTTCGTGATCTCCGCGTTCGGGTCGACGATGTCCTGCTTGATCTTCTCCGCGTCCTGCCCCGCGAGGGCGGTGTCGAGGTTCGGGCCGATCGTCCCGCTCGAGTTGGCCGCGGTGAGCTTGTGGCAGCCGCCGCAGCCGTTGGAGGCGAAGACGTCGGCGCCGTCCGGGCCCCCGCCGCCACCGCCGCCGGCGGCCGGCTGTGCGGGCTGGCCCTGCTTCTGCAGCCACGCCTGGAAGTCGTCCCCCGGCATGACGTGGGCGGTCTGGCGCATGACCGCGTGCCCGAGGCCGCAGAGCTCCGCGCACACGACCGGATAGTCGCCGACGCGGTTGGGCGTGACCCGGTAGTGGGTGTCGATGCCGGGCACGGCGTCGATCTTCCAGCGGAAGGCCGGCACCCAGAAGTCGTGCAGCACGTCCTTGGTCTGGACGGTGAACTTCACCGAGCGGTCCACGGGCAGGTAGAGCTGGTTGGACGCGATCTCCTTGCCGTCCGAGCCCTTCGAGCCGGTGTAGAAGAAGGTCCAGGCGAACTGCTCGCCGACGACGCGGACGTTGAGCTCCGGCTGGGCGGTGGCGGCGGGCGCCTTCTCGGCGTTGTGGAGCTCGACCGCCGCGTAGGTGCACAGCGCGAGCATCATGGTCGCCGGGATCGCGGTCCAGATGACCTCCAGGCGCGTGTTGCCGTGGATCGGCGGGCCGTCCATGTCCTCCTCGCCCGGCTTCATGCGGAAGCGGTAGACGGAGTAGAGGACGACGCTCGTGACCAGCACGAACATCGGCACGGACGCCGCGATGAGCACGTCGTAGACCGTGTCGACCTGGTCCTTCTGGGTCGACGCGGCGGTCGGGAACCAGTCGATGGCGATCCCGAGCCCGACGCCCAGGATCGACGCCACGATCCCGATCAGGATCAGCGGGAGCACGGGCGCCCGGTGATCGGACACCCGCAGCTTCTCGCTCTCGGGCTTGGGGTGCTCGGCTCCGGCCTCCATCCGGCCGGGAATCCTATGGGAGTCCAGCGACGGAGGGCGTCTCGTGGCCTACGCCGCGGCGCGCGTGTGTACGCCTCCGAACCCCGTCCCGAGGGCCCGCGCGCGGTACTCCGAGGGCCCCTCGCCGATGTGGCGGCGGAACGCCTTGGCGAACTGCGCCGGCTGGCGGTAGCCGACGCGGGCGGCCACCTCCCGCACGGTCAGGCCGCGATCGGCCAGGAGGTCGGCGGCTCGGTCCATGCGCACCCGCGTGAGGTGGTGGCGGAACGTCGTGCGGCCGATCTCGGCATAGGCGCGCTGGAGCTGGCGGCGCGAGGTGGCCACGCGGCGGGCGACGTCGTCCAGCGTGAGGTCGTCGGCGTACTCCGCTTCCACGATCGCCAGGGCGTCCCGGAGCAGCGCGGTGCGGAAATGAACGGTTGTGGGGCGGTGGGGCACGGCGTCTACTACGTCCGAGTCGGGCCGTCGGATCTCTCCGGTGTCCGATAAGTACAGCTTGGCGCGCCCTCAGGATCAAGCCGTTATGGTTTATGTGGCGATCGTTGCTAAACGCACAAACTGGAGGTAGGGAAGACAGATGCACGTCCGCGACGGCATGAGTTCGACGGTGCTCACGGTCGGTCCGGGGCACACCTTGCGCCATGTCGCCAAGCTGATGGTCGAGCGCAAAGTGGGCGCCGCGATCGTCCTCGACAACGAGTCGCCCGGCCCCGCGATCATCACCGAGCGCGACGTGCTGGCCGCCATCGGCCGCGACCAGGACCCGGACACGGAGCGCGTCGCGGACCACCTGACGTCGGACATCGTCGTGGCCGGCAGCGAGTGGTCGCTGGAGCAGGCGGCGACCGAGA
>JAXDKU010000126.1:0-18986 GCA_034667005.1 Chloroflexota bacterium | reverse complement strand
GCGCACGGGCGACCGCAAGCCGTTGATGTGTCACCGTTGCGCACCAGGAGCTCTCCGGCCCGCCTGTCACGTTGGGAGATCTTCGAACCTATGCGTAACGCAGCGACCGGCTGGTCTCGGTCACTCGTCGTCGGCGTCTCCGGCCTCTGGGTCGTAGCGCTGCTGGCCCTCGGCGCGGCACCGGCCGCGGCCGCCGTCACGGCACTGACCGTCACGACGACGTATCCCACCGTCCAGGTGGATCCCGGCGGCCAGGTGGAGCTGCCCATCCGCGTGGAGAGCCCGACGCCGCAGCGCGTCGACCTGTCCGTCAACAACCTTCCGGACGGCTTCAAGGCCACGTTCCGTGGCGGGGGCTTCATCGTCAGCTCGGTCTACACGAGCGGGAACGACGCCAGCCCCGCGCCGACGGACCTGAAGCTGCGTGTGGAGGTCCCGGACACCGCGACGCCGCAGGACTACTCCCTCACCGTTCACGCGGCTGCGGGCTCCGCGACGGCCGACCTCCCGATCACGCTCAAGGTCGCCACCGTGGAAGGCGGGGGCGTGACCCTCACCACGACCGTGCAGCGTAAGACGGGCACGATCGGATCGCCGGTCTCGTTCAGCGTCACGCTCAACAACGACAGCGCCGCCGACCTGGACTTCTCGGTGACCGTCCCCGACGCGCCCGGCGGCTGGAACGTGACGGCGACGCCGTCCAACGAGGCGGATCCGAACAACTTCACGGTCGCAGGCGGCGACACCGATACGATCACCGTCTCGGCGGAACCGCCGGCCGGCGTCTCGGCCGGCGACTATCTCTTCACGCTGGTCGCCACGGCCGGTGACCAGGTCGCCGACGTCCAGCTGGGCGTGCGGCTGACCGGCAGCGAGGAGCTGGCGCTCCGCTCGACCGTGCTCAACGCCCACGCGAACGCCGGCTCGGCCACGAACTACTCGTTCACGGTGGTCAACACGGGCTCTGCCCCGATCACCAACATCACCCTCAGCGACAGCTCGCCGGACAAGTGGACGGTGACTTTCTCGCAGCCCACCATCCCGAGCCTCGAGCCCGGAACGGAAGTCGCCATCACCGCGGCGATCACCCCGGTCAGCGACGCGGTGGCGGGCGACTACGTCGTCACGGTTTCCGCCGATGCCGGCTCGGCGAGCGACTCGATCGACGTGCGCACCACCGTCGAGACGTCAACCCTGTGGGGCTACATCGGGATCGCGCTGATCGCGCTGGTCGTGATCGGCCTCCTCCTGGTCTTCCGCCGCTACGGACGGCGCTGACCGTGCAGGACCGACAGGGCGCGGTCACCATCCGGACGCGCGGGCTCGAGAAGCGCTACGAGGACACGATCGCAGTCCAGCCGCTGGACCTTGAGGTCCGCCAGGGCGAGGTCTTCGGCCTGCTCGGGCCGAACGGCGCCGGCAAGACCACCACGATCCTGATGCTGCTCGGGCTGACCGAGCCCAGCGGTGGATCGGCCGAGGTGCTGGGGCTGGATCCGGCCAGGAACCCGATCCGCGTCAAGCGGCACGTGGGCTACCTGCCGGACAACGTGGGCTTCTATCAGGGCATGACCGGCCGCCAGAACCTCCGCTACACGACGCGGCTCAACGGCATCGAACGGAAAGAGGCCGAGGACCGGATCGATGGTCTGCTTGCGCAGGTCGGCCTCGCCGACGCGGGCGACAACCGCGTCGAGACGTACTCGCGCGGCATGCTCCAGCGGCTCGGCATCGCCGACGCGCTCGTTAAGGACCCGCTCGTGCTGATCCTGGACGAGCCGACGACCTCCATCGACCCGATCGGCGTGGCCGAGACCCTGGACCTCGTGCGCGACCTGGCGCACAACAAGGGCGTGTCCGTGCTCCTGTCGAGCCACCTGCTCCACCAGGTCCAGCAGGTGTGCGATCGGATCGCCATCTTCGTGAAGGGGACCGTCGCCGCGACCGGCACCGTGGCGGAGCTCGCCGGACGCCAGCAGACCGGCGCGCAGATCCAGATCGAGGTCGGGGCGGACGGCGATCCCGAGGCTGTGGCCACGACTCTGCGGGGCGTCCCCGGTGTGGTCGACGTGGCCCGGGACCCCCACGATCCGCGGCTGTGGGTGGTCAGCGGCGAGCCGGACATGCGCGGCCGCGTTGCGCAGGCGCTCGTCGCCGCGGGCCAGATCCCGTGGCAGCTGCGAAGCCGTGGCATGGACCTGGACGAGATCTACCAGCGCTACTTCTCGCAGGTGGCGGAGGCCGCGGCGGTTCCGGCGGGAGCCACGGATGCCTGAGCGACGCTCGAAGGCGCGGCCCGCCGCGCGCGGCATGCGGCGCCCGGCTCCGTCCCATGCGACCACGACCGTGGGTCAGCCCGTGGAGGCTGCCGCGTTCGTGCTCCCCAAGGTGCCGCCCATCCCCGCCGGGTGGCGGATCATCGGCGGCCGCGAGTTCACCGAGCACCTCCTGAGCGTGCGGTTCCTGCTGCTCATCGCGCTGATGGGCCTGGTCGGCGTCCTGGTGATCTACACCCTTTCGAGCAACATCCGGGAGTTGGCCGGATCGCTGTCGGACCAGCTGACGTACTACACGGGCGAGCCCTTCCCCGTGTTCCTGTTCCTCTTCAGCCAGCCGCCGGTGTCCGGCGACACGACGCTGGCCGCGATCCCGTCCTTCGCCCAGATCGTGATTCAGTACATCGGGCCGTTGCTGGGCCTCGCGTTCGGGTTCGACGCGATCAGCAACGAGCGGACCGAGGGGACCCTGCCGCGCCTCGTCTCCCAGCCGATCCACCGCGACGACGTCATCAACGGCAAGTTCGTGGCCAGCCTGGCGATCGTGGCGTTGATCCTCGGGGCGATCATGCTGATCCTCGCCGGCATCGGCATCTACCGGCTCGGTGTGGTGCCGACGGGAGACGTCGCGCTCCGACTCCTGATCTGGTGGGGCTTCCTGGTCCTGTACGTGGCGTTCTGGCTGGCGCTCGCAACGCTCTTCTCGGTGATCTTCCGCAGGGCCGCGACCGCGCTCCTGGCCGTGCTCGCCGTCTGGCTGGTAGTTACCTTCTTCGGCGGGCAGATCGCGAGCATCCTTGCCAACTTCCTGGCGCCCGTCGGAGCCGACGGCACCACCGCCGCGCGGGTCGCGAACGTGAACATGCAGCTCAGCCTGCTGCGGCTGTTCCCGTCGGGCCAGTTCGGCGAGATGACCGCGGTGATGCTGAATCCGTCCGTGAACGCGCTCAACGCGAGCGTCACGGATCCGACCGGTCGCGCGATCCCGACGCTGCTGCCCGTCGGACAGAGCCTGCTGCTGATCTGGCCACAGGTCGTGACCCTGCTGGCGCTGACGGCGGCCTGCTTCGCCGGCGCCTACGTCCTGTTCATGCGCCAGGAGGTCCGCGCCTAGGCCGGGCCCAGTCGCTTCCAGAGCTCGGCCGCGGCGATGAGCGCCGCGCGCCGCCGGCCCATGTCGCCGCCGAGGAATGCCGTCCGCGTGACCTGGTGCACGTCGCCGTCGGCGAGCGCAACGGCGACGGTCACGGTCATGTCCCCGTCGCGCTCCCGGGCCCGCACGGCAAGACCCACGTCGGCGCCGGCAACCTCACGCATGCGGAGCGCGAACGCCTCGGCGTCGGGATGCGCTTCGGCCAGCGCGCTCTCCGGCGCGAGCAGTTCCCCGAAGACGAGCCACTCGGCGCCGCCGAGCAGCGCGGCGACACGTCCGGCCGTGCCGATCTCGACCGTCGCGACGGTCCGGCCGGCGAGCCGCTTGCCCAGCGCGTCGGGCCACGTCTCGTCGCCGCGCGCGAACACGTAGCGCTCGATCACCGGCAGCAGCTCTGCGAGCGCGGCGTCGAGCAGCTCCGCGGCGGTTCGCTCGCCGTCGGCCTCGGTGCTGATCCGCACGTCCAGCGCGTCGACCCGCGCATACGTGGCCACCTCCGGGTTGCGGCGCCGCAGCACCTCCTCACCGACCAGCTCCACGAGCGCCGACTCGCCGATCCCCGTCAGCCGCAGCGTCTCGGCGGCCCGATCGGTCCCGAGGCCTTGGGCACGGAGCCGCGGCAGCACCTGGTCGTGCCACATGGGACGCATCTCGCGCGGCGGCCCCGGCAGCGCCACGATCACCTTGCCGCTCGGCAGCTCGACCCACCAGCCTGGGGCTGTGCCGTTCGGGTTCGGGAGCGCCGTCGCCCCGTCGATGAGCCAGGCCTGCTTCAGGTTGGCCTCGATGAACGGCAGGCCGCGGCGCTCGAACAGGCCGCGCAACCACGCCTCGAGCTCCGGGTCGACGTGCGGCGTCGCGCCCGTGACCCGGGCGATCGCCTCGCGGGTGAGGTCGTCGGGCGTGGGTCCCAGGCCGCCCGTCGAGACGACGAGGTCTGCCCGCTCGAGCGCCGAGCGGAAGGCGTCGGCCACGGGCTCGAGGCGGTCCGGCAGGGCGCTCGCTCGCTGCACCTCGACGCCAAGCGACGCCAGCTCCCGCGCCAGGTCACCGCTGTTCGTGTCGCGCGTCTCGCCGACAAGCAGCTCGCTCCCGACGGCGAGAAGCTCGGCTCGTCCGATCCTCGTGGCCATGGCGCCACGGTACGGCAGAATCCCCCGAGGTTGCCGGAAGGCAGGCCCCTGGGCACGCAGCCAGGGCACCGGCGCCGGGGGCGTCCGAAGGCCACTGCGACGGAGCGCGGCGCACCCCTCGGCCTTGACGGGCGACCCCCAAATGTGTTAGCAATCTACCTACGAGAGTGCTAACTCCGGATCCGCCGGGCGGACGGGCGTGAAGCCCCGCCGAAGGCTCGGATCCGAGCCCAGACAGAGAGGACGTTGACACAGCATGGCCAAGCTCATTGCCTACCAGGAGGACGCCCGCGCCCACATGAAGCGCGGGATCGACGCGCTCGCGGACGCGGTCGGCTCGACCCTCGGCCCCAAGGGCCGGAACGTCGGCCTGGACAAGAAGTACGGTGCCCCGACGGTCACCCACGACGGCGTGACCGTGGCGCGCGAGATCGAGCTCGAGGATCCGTTCGAGAACATGGGGGCGCAGCTCCTCAAGGAAGCCGCCACCAAGACCGAGGACGTCGCCGGTGACGGGACGACCACCGCCACCGTGCTCGCGCAGGCCATCGTCAACGAGGGCCTGAAGAACGTTGCCGCCGGCGCCAACCCCATGCAGATGAAGAGCGGCATCAACGCTGCCGAGAAGGCGCTTTCGATCGCGATCAAGGCGGCGGCCAAGCCCGTCGCAGGCCACGACGAGATCGCCCAGGTCGCGTCGATCAGCGCCGCGGACCGCGACATCGGCGAGTTGATCGCGGACGTCTTCGACAAGACCGGCAAGGACGGCGTCATCACCGTCGAAGAGTCCCGGACGATGGAGTTCGAGACCGAGTACGTCGAGGGCATGCAGATCGACCGCGGCTACGTGAGCCCGTACTTCGTGACCGACACGAACCGCATGGAAGCGGCGCTCGACGAGCCCTACATCCTCATCACGGACCGCAAGATCTCGGCCATCGCCGACATGGTCCCGACGCTGGAGAAGGTGCTCCAGAGCGGCCGCAAGGACCTGGTGATCGTCGCCGAGGACGTCGACGGCGAGGCGCTCGCGACGCTGGTCGTGAACAAGCTCCGCGGCGTCATCAACGTCCTCGCGGTGAAGGCGCCGGGCTTCGGCGACCGGCGCAAGGAGATGCTGCGCGACCTGGCCATCCTGACCGGCGGCCAGGTGATCAGCGAGGAGATCGGCCGCAAGCTCGAGACCGTCGACCTGACGGACCTGGGCCGCGTACGCCGCGTCGTCGCGACCAAGGACAGCACCACGTTCATCGAGGGCAAGGGCAACCCGGACGAGATCGCGGCCCGCATGAAGCAGCTCAAGGCGCAGATCGAGGAGACCACCTCGGACTACGACAAGGAGAAGCTCCAGGAGCGGCTCGCCAAGCTCGCCGGAGGCGTCGCGATCATCAAGGTCGGCGCCAGCACCGAGACCGAGCTCAAGGAAAAGAAGCACCGCGTCGAGGACGCGCTGTCGGCCACGCGATCCGCGCTCGAGGAGGGCATCGTGCCCGGCGGCGGGGTTGCGCTGCTGAACGCGCAGTCGGCGCTCGACGACCTCAAGCTCGAGGGCGATGCCAAGACCGGCGCCGCCATCGTGCGCCGGGCGCTCGAGGAGCCGATGCGGCGCCTCGCCGAGAACGCCGGCGTCGACGGCCAGGTCGTCATCGAGAACGTGCGCCGCTACCAGGCCGAGCGCAAGTCCCCGAACCTGGGCTACAACGTGATGACCGGCGAGTACACCGACATGCTTGCGGCCGGCATCCTCGACCCCGCCAAGGTCACGCGCTCCGCGGTGGAGAACGCGTCCTCGATCGCGGCCATGGTGCTCACCACCGAGGCCATGATCACCGACAAGCCGGAGCCGAAGTCGGCACAGCCGCAGATGCCGCCCGGCGGCGGGATGGACTTCTAGTCCGAGAACCACCGGCGTCCGCCGCGAACCGGCGGGACCAGGAACCTTCAGAAGCCCGGCCATTGCGGCCGGGCTTCTCGATTCCCCGGACTGTGGCGGTGGCGATGCGCGTCGGCTCGCGGCGTTGCGCCACGCACGCGTTGAGGCCAGCCGGCGTTGCGCCCGGGCGCGGGTGTCCGGCATGGGACGTTCGGCCAGTTGAACGCAGCCACCCGGACCACCCCATACTCTGCATGCCATGACCGGCTTCGAGACTTCCGGCTTCGCCGAGTTCGACCGTCTCGCGCTCGTCTTCGCCCGGGCGCGCGCCGTCCTGGACGAAGTGCTGGAGACCGGGGACCTGCCGGCAGGCGGCGGCAGGCTGCTGGCGACCGAGACGCTGCCCCACATCGAGGACGTGGAGCATGGCTTCCGGGCACGCCTAAGGGCAAACGAGGCGGGCATCGAGGAGATGCGCATGCTCGTCCATCGCGCAGGGATGGTCTTGCCTGACTCGCTCGACGTGGCCGGTGCGCGAGCCGCGCTGATCGAAGCCATGCGGGCACTGTCCGGCGCGGGGGGCCAGCGCGAGCTCGTGCCTGCGTCCGCCACGAAGCTTGCCGCGATGGACCACGCACGCGTGGTCCTGGCCCTGATCCCGGGGACGCTGGCCGAGGACGTCCGCTTCCCCGGCGCGCACAGCTATGCCGACATTCCCGTGCCGCGCACGCCCGGGGAGTTCGTGGAGCGCGTCGAGGAGATCGAGCGAATCCTCTGGTGGCTGTGCGTCGGCGAGCGGCGTCGTCGCGGGGACCCGGCCTACCGACGGGTCTACGGCTTCTTCGACGTCGGCGAGCGACTCACAGGCCGAGGTCTTCGCCTGAACTGATCCCGTCCGTCACGCGTCTGTGACGGACCCCGCGCGAATCGCATCGAGCCGGGTGGCGTGACCCGCGAGGGCCGCTTGGTATCCTGCGCGTGCCCAGCCTGTCACGGCACGTGCCGTCCAATGCTCGAATCGAGGCCGCCCGCTGTCCTCCGAACCGTCCGCAACTGATCCTCAGCCCACTCCGGCGGCGCCGGGTGGCGCGCCCGGGCTGAAGGAATCGATCGGTGGCGTGAAGTCGGGCATCGGCCGGCTGATCGCCGCGCACCGCGAGCTGCTGTCGGCCGAGGTCGGGCGGGCAGTCAACGAGGTCAAGATCATCGCCGCGCTGATCGGCGTGGCCGTGGTCCTTGCCCTGCTCGCGCTGATCCTCGTCTACGTCGGCACGTTCCTCTTCCTCGGGGAGTGGCTCTTCGGCTCGATGGGCTGGGGCATCCTCCATGGCTTCCTGCTGACCATCGCCTTCGTCGTCCCGATCGGGCTCAACCTCGCCGGCGGCAGCGTGGGGGCCTGGGGTCGGGCCTTCGTCCTGTCGGTCGTGATCGCGGTCGTCCTCGGCCTGATCTTCGCCTGGAACGTGCTGCGCAACGCGGCGGTCTGGCTTGGCCAGCAGCTGCAGCCGGGTATCGGCATCGAGATCGGCTTCCTCACGTGGCTCAGCGCGGCAGTCGTCGGCGCACTCATCCTCGGGGCGCTGTTGTTGATCGTCGGCCTGGTGACCCATCGGGCGGCCGTGATCCTGCTGGTCGTCGGGCTCGTCCTCGGCTTCCTCGGCGGCGCGCTGTTCGGCTACATCACATTCGATACGCAGGGCGCGGCTGCGATCGCCGTGACCATCGGCCTCATCCTCTGGATCGCGCTCTCGGCCGTTCTCGCGCTCCGCGCGGGGATCGACCCGAAGGCGCGCTACGACAAGCTCGTGCCGCGCGAGTCGATGGCGCAGCTATCGGCCACGCGGGCGTACCTGGAGCAGCAATGGCAACGCCAACGGAAGAAGCTCGTCGGAAGGTGATCGAGGCCCGAGAGGCCCTCGGCGGTGAGCTCGACGAGCTGACCTCCGCGGCCCGCTCGGCCGTCGACATCCCGGCCAAGATCCGCAAGAAGCCCCTGGAGACGGTGGCCGTGGCTGCCGGCGCGGGCTTCCTCATCGTCGGCGGGCCGAAGCGCGTGCTCAAGTCGGCGATGTCCCGCGTGCGACCCCAGCGGCGCCGGCCGCACGAGGGCCTCCTGCCGAAGGAGATCGACAAGGTCGTCAAGAAGAAGGCCGGCCCGTACGCCCCGGAGATCGAGGGGGCCCTCGAGGAGGACTTCGCGCAGTACCTCAAGAAGAAGGGCGAGGTCCAGAAGAACGAGCCGACGGCGGGCAGGAGCCTCCTCAAGACCTACGACGCCATGCTCGCGCCGCTCGGCGTGGTCGTCGCCAAGCAGCTGACCGACCGGCTCTTCCAGGCCGACAAGGACCGGCCGCCGGCGTCCGGCGGCGCAGATGCCAGCTCCGGCTCGGGCTCGGGCAACGATGCGGTGGCCAAGGGGCGGCGCGGCGATCCTGGACCCAGGCGGGAGGACCAGCCCGCCGCCGATGGAGGTCGCTTCGGGGCCTTCCGGTCTCGGAGGCGAGGCTAGGTTCGGCCTGACGCATACCGCTGCGATCGTGATCTGACCGCCGCGGCCATCAGCCGAGGCTCTGGAGCAGGCCCCCGTCCACGGGGACGAACGCCCCGGTGATGTAGCCCGCCGGCTCGGACGCGAGGAACGCGACGACCGCGCCGAGCTCGTCCGGATCGCCGTCCCGGCCTGCCGGCACGGCTGACCGCGCATCGGCGGCGATCTCCTCGACCGACCGGCCTTCCCGGCTTGCTCGCTGCGCGTCCAGCTCGGCGATCCGCGGCGTCGCGAAGCGGCCGGGCAGGACGCCGTTGAGCGTGACGCCGTCGGGGCCGACCCAGCGGCTCGTCGTCTTCAGCCACGCGGCCAGCGCACCGCGGCCCATGTTGCTGAGGGCGAGCTGGGGAATCGGCTCTCGGACGCCCCACGAGAGGATGGCCACCACGCGGCCCCAGCGACGTTCCCGCATGCCGGGGAGCAGCAGGTTCGCGAGCTCGATGGGGGTGACGGTGAGCAGCTGGTACGCCGCACGCAGCTGCTCGGTGGTGAGCGCGGTGGGATCGGTTGGCGGTGGGCCGCCGGCGTTGAGCACCAGGACGTCCACATGCCCGAACGCGTCGAGAGCACGGCCGGCCACGCGCTCGGCCGCGCCGGGGTCGGTCGCGTCCGCGGCCAGGGTCTCGATACGGCGCCCCGACGCAGCGCCGAGATCGCGCGCCGCGGCGGCGAGGCCGTCATCGTTGCGCGCCCAGATCAGCAGGTCGCAGCCCTCCGCCGCCAGCCGTCGGGCGGTCGCGAGCCCGAGGCCGGAGCTTCCGCCGCCGACCACGGCAACACGACCGGCCAGGCCCAGATCCATGCCGGAAGCGTAGCCGAGGCGACGCCCCGCGCGACGGGCGGCACGCGGCACAGGACCGTGGTGCGGAAGGAGGGACTCGAACCCTCACGCCCTTTCGGGCACCGGCTCCTAAGGCCGGCGTGTCTGCCGTTCCACCACTTCCGCGCGGCGCCGCGAGTGTACGGCGCCAGACGGCGCGTCCACGGCGCGCCCGGCTCCGCGACGCCACCGCCTTCGCTCCGCTGTGGCGGGCGGCCAGCCCGCTACTGGGAGGCCGTGCCTGAGCCCTCGAGCGCCTTCGCCAGCGCTGCGGCGTCCACGTTGAGCTGGACCTGGATGCCTGTCGCGGTCACCGTCACGTCCTGGAGCTCCCAGTCCTCAGACGGCTCTGGGGCGACGAGGACGATCGACGGCGCGCCGGAGCGGTCCAGCACCAGGGCGCGTCCAGCGACTCGCAGCGCGGCGTCCGTGCGCAGTCCGCGGCTCTCGAGCGTCAGGCTGCCGTCGTGAAGCTGCACCCCGTCGACCGGGACGCCGGCGCCCGCGGCGATCGCCTTCACCAGTTGGCGGGCATCCGCTCCCGTGATCGTCCCATGGGCCCTCGTGCGGCTCGCCGGCCCGTCCAGCTCGACCGTCTTGACCGTGATCGGGATCCCGCCGGGACCACTGATCCGCACGTCGCTGAGCGTGCCGGACAGGGCGGAGAAGGAGTGGTCCGCGACCGACACGTCCTCGAGGGTCAGCTCCAGGTGACCGACCACCCCGTGGGGCACGTCCACGTTCGTGGCGTCCACGTGGACCGACTCCGCGCGGCCGGCGAGCAGCGCGGGCCCGAGCAGGTCGACCGAGACCGTCATGTCGTCGCCCTGGAGCCCGGCATTCCTCGCGATCGAGCCGAGCAGCGGGCCCGCGACGAGGGGCACGAGCACGAACACAACGAGCACGAGCAGGATGGTGGTGAAGAGCGCGAAGCGTACGAGCGAGGCCAAACGGTTCTCCGTTTCCCCGGCGGGCGAGCCGGTAGCGGGGCGCGCACAGCGTAGACCCTCCCTCTCGATCGTCGCCGGACCGGGGCTCGGGGGCCGGCTGTCTATACTTCCCGTCCCGATGCAGGTCACCACCCGTCCCGCGGACCGCAGCAGCGTTGTGCTCGAGGTCCAGCTTCCACCCGAGCGTGTCGCCCGATCGATCGAGGAGGCCGTGCGCCATCTCGCTCGCCGGACGCGCGTGCCCGGCTTCCGTCCCGGCAAGGCGCCACGGGCGATGCTGGAGCGCGCGCTCGGCGTGCAGCGCGGCGTGCCCGGCGGCGACGACCCGATCTACGACGACGCACGGGAGCACCTCTACGAGCGGTCGGTCATCGAGGCGCTGCGCGACAGCGACGTCGATGCGCTGGAGATCCCGCGCGAACCGGAGTGGACCAGCTTCAGCGAGGCCGATGGCGCCAGCTATCGGGTGACCCTCCCGGTTCGGCCAACGGTCAAGCTCGGCGACTACAAGAACTTCCCCTTCAAGCCCGAGGTCGATGAGCCCGACGACCCCAAGGTGGAGCAGGTCCTGGAGCAGCTTCGGGACCAGCAGGCCAGCCTGGTCGCGGTGGAGGACCGGCCCGCGCAGAAGGGCGACTTCGCGGTCATCTCGTTCGAGGGCCGGCTCGACGGCGAACCCGTGGAAGGGGCGGCCTCGGAGCGCCTGCCGTTGATCATCGGCAACGAGCGGATGATCCCCGGGTTCGAGGACCAGCTGATCGGGATGGCCGAGGACGAGGACAAGACGTTCTCGGTGCGCTTCCCGGACGAATACGGGGAGGAGGCCCTTGCGGGCCGGGAAGTCGAGTTCACCGCCCGCATCCGCGAGCTGCGAGAGCGGCGGCTGCCACCCGCTGACGTTTCCCTGGCAAGCTCCGTCGGCTCATTCGAGACGCTCGCCGAGCTGCGCGACGACATCCGGACGCGCCTGGGGCGCAGCGCCCGCGATCGCGCGCGCCACGCCTTCGCCGACCGGATCATCGAGTACGCCAGCGCCAATGCCACCGTCGAGGTCCCCGACATGCTCGTGGATCGCGAGGTCGAGGTGATGCTCGACGAGCTCAAGGTCCGCCTTGGCGAGCAGGGCATCGGCTACGAGGAGTACCTGAAGGCCACCGACCGGGACGAGTCCAAGCTCCGCGAGGAGTACCGCGAGCCGGCGGAGCATCGCGTCAAGGTGCTCCTGACCCTGGCCGCGGTCGCCGACGCGGAGGGCGTGAGCGTGCCGGACGAGGCCGTCGAGGCCGAGATCGAGCGCAGCCGAGCGGCCGCGGCCCAGGAGCCCGGCGCGGATTCACGCAGCGGGTCGCGCCTGGTCACCTACCTGGAGTCGGACCGAGGCCGGTCGTACATCCGCTCGCAGCTGCGCCGCTCGCAGACCGTCGAGGGGCTCATCGACGGCTGGATCGCCGCTCACCCGGAATTCAGCCACGTCCAGCACGTCGAGGACCAGCCCGCGCTCGAATCCGCGAAGGCCGCTGCCCGGGCGACCGAAGACGCGCCGGAGGCGTCCGAAACCGCGGCGGAGGCCGACGCGTCAGTGGCGGACGCGTCAGTGGCGGACGCGCCAGTGGCGGACGCGTCAGAATCAGAGACCACTGCCGTCGTTCCCCAGGGAGTTCCATCGTGACCAACCGCCCGATCCCCACCCGCTCGCAGGCGCTCGCGGCGGCGCAGGGCACGACCGCGATGCTCGTGCCGATGGTGATCGAGAGCTCGAGCCGGGGCGAGCGTGCCTACGACATTTACAGCCGCCTGCTCAAGGACCGCATCATCTTCCTCGGCGACGCGATCGAGGACCACGTCGCGAACCTGATCATCGCGCAGCTGCTGTTTCTGGAGGCCGAGGACCCGGAGCGCGACATCAGCCTGTACATCAACTCGCCCGGCGGGGTGGTGACCAGCGGCCTGGCCATCTACGACACGATGCAGTACCTGCGGGCACCCGTCAGCACCATGTGCATCGGCATGGCCGCGTCCATGGCATCCGTGCTGCTGGCAGCCGGCGCCAAGGGCAAGCGATACGCGCTGCCGAATGCCCGAATCATGATCCACCAGGGGTCCGCCGGGTTCCGCGGCAACACCCCGGACGTGCTCATCCAGGTCCGCGAGGTGGAGGAGCTCAACAACCGGCTCCACTCGATCGTGGCCAGGCACACGGGCCAGGACGTTGAGAAGATCGCCAGGGACACCGAACGGGACTATTTCATGTCCCCCGAACAGGCCAAGGCCTATGGCATCATCGACGACGTGTACACCGAGCGCGATCAATCGCTGATCAGCCAGGCGAAGCACGCCGGAGCCCTGGGGGGCGAAGGCGCGGCGGTCGAGGCAGGCGAGGACATTTCGCCCGTGACCGATGACGGCGACTCTCGGCCGACGCCCGCGAAGGGCTCGCGCTGAGGCCGAGCCAGGAACTCTCGAACCCGCGCAAACAGGGAAGCCGCATAGATGTCGACCACCACGAGCGGCAGCAAGGGCACGAAGGTGCCCTACCGGTGCAGCTTCTGCGGCAAGAGCCAGGAGCAGGTCCGCAAGCTCATCGCCGGCCAGGGCGTGTATATCTGCGACGAGTGCATCAACCTCTGCCAGGAGATCATCGAAGAGGAGATGCTCGAGACGCCGCGGACGAAACCGCACGCGGCGAAGCTCCCCAATCCGCGCCAGATCAAGGATTCGCTGGACGCGTACGTCATCAGCCAGGAGCGTGCCAAGCGCGTTCTGTCCGTCGCCGTGTACAACCACTACAAGCGGGTCAACGCCGGTAACCAGGTTGACGACGTCGAGCTCCAGAAGTCGAACGTCCTGCTCGTCGGCCCCACCGGCTCCGGGAAGACGCTGCTGGCGCAGACGCTGGCGAAGGTCCTCGATGTGCCCTTCTGCATCGCAGACGCCACGTCGCTGACGGAGGCCGGCTACGTCGGTGAGGACGTCGAGAACATCCTCCTCCGGCTGATCCAGGCGGCGGACTTCGACGTCGCCCGCGCCCAGCGCGGGATCATCTACATCGACGAGATCGACAAGATCGCGCGGAAGGCCGACAACCCCTCGATCACCCGCGACGTGAGCGGCGAGGGCGTGCAGCAGGGTCTGCTGAAGATCCTCGAGGGCACGATCGCGAACGTGCCGCCCCAGGGCGGCCGGAAGCACCCGCACCAGGACTTCATCCAGATCGACACCACGAACGTGCTCTTCATCTGCGGCGGCGCGTTCGAGGGGCTCGAGAAGATCGTCGAGGAGCGGGTCGGCCGCAAGACCATGGGCTTCGGCTCCCAGTCGCAGGTGGACCGGGTGGAGCGCGAGCGGATCCTCGATCAGCTGATGCCGGAGGACCTGCTGAAGTTCGGTCTCATCCCCGAGTTCGTCGGCCGGCTGCCGGTGGCGGTCACCCTGTCCGCGCTGACGCGTGACGAGCTGATGCTCGTCCTCACCGAGCCGCGCAACGCCGTCACGCGGCAGTTCCAGAAGTTCCTCCAGCTCGACAAGGTGGAGCTGGTGTTCACCCCGGGCGCGATCCTCGCCGCGGCGGACCTGGCCCTGGCGCGCAAGACGGGCGCGCGGGCGCTCCGCTCGATCGTGGAGGAGTCGCTCCTCGACGTCATGTACGACATCCCGGAGCGCACCGACGTCCGAAAATGCATCATCACCGAAGAGACCATTCGCGAGGGCCGCGCCCCGCTCCTCCTCACCAAGGCCGAGATCGACCGCGGCGTCGACGAGAACAACTACCTCGACCTCCTGGAGCGCGGCGCCTAACTTCCGGTCGCTTACGCGACGGCGTCGCTCCCGCCCGTCACTTCCCCGGCGTGTGGGCGTTCACGAATTCCAGGACCTCGCCCCAGGCGGCCGCGGACGCGTCGGCGAACTCGGCTTGCTTGCGGTCGAAGAAGGAGTGCGGCGCGTTCGGGTAGGTGACGACGCGATGATCGACACCCGCGGCCTCCAGCGCCGCGTCGAACGCGGCCACGACCTCCGGCCCGATGCCCTGGTCGGCGCCGCCGAAGATGCCCAGCACCGCTCCACCCATCTCGGCCGCATGGTCTGTCGGGGACGGCGATCCGCTTCGGTGCTCGCCCGCGGGCCAGCCATAGAAGCCGATCGCGCCAGCGAGCCCCAGCTCGGGCACGGTCCCGAGAGCGAAGGACAGCCGCCCGCCCATACAGAACCCGACCGAGAAGAGCGCCTTGACGTCGCGCTCGGAGCGCAGTCGTTCGGCGGCCGCCATGGCGTCGGCCCGCAGGCCTTCCCAGGTGAGCTGCGCGACGTGCGGCTGGAAGTCGAAGTCCTCGCCTCGCGAGCCGATCCCGGCGGTCCGCCCGAAGTAGTCGATCGCGATGGCGTCGATTCCGGCCTCCGCGAAGCGCAGAGCCAGCTCCTCGTAGTAGTGGTGCAGGCCACGAACGTCCGGCAGCACGATCATTCCGGCGCCCGTCGGCTCCTCCGAGGCGGCAAGGAATGCCGAGAACCGGTTTCCGTCCGCCGCCGTCAGCTCGATGGTCCCGCCGTCGACCGCCGCCCCGGCCATTCGGGGGATCGGTGGCTCGCTGTCGTGGTCGAAACACATGGGCGCAGCTCTCCGTGAGGGGGTTCGCACGCTCGGTCGAGGCTTCGCATTGTGCGGCAGGCGTGCGTTACACTCCCGGCCGACGGCATAGACCGGAAGGAGTAACGCTCCGACGGCGCCACAGAGAGGCGGGCCGCGGCCCTCGGGCCGCCGGCTGAAAGCTCGCCGCGCACGAAGAGCGCGAACGTCGTCCGCGAGCCGGGCGGTTGGTGTCCGTTAGCGCACCGAGAGGGCATCCGGCCACACGGCGGACGCGATGAGCGCCGGCCCCGGATGCCGAACCAGCTGGTGGTACCACGACCCCGTTCGTCCGCTGGACGTGCGGGGCGTTTTGTTGTGACGGAGCGAGAGACGGTGACGAAGGCACGCGAGGACGGGTCGATGGACGGGCAGGCGAGCCCGGGCACGAGCCTGCCTGCCGCCTACCGCCCCGCCGAGATCGAGCCCGAGATCTACGCGCGCTGGCTGGAGGCGGACGTCTTCGCGCCGGACGGCCGCGGCTCGCCGGCGGACCAGCGCAAGCCCGTGTTCGTGATCATCCAGCCCCCACCCAACGTCACCGGCGCGCTCCACCTGGGGACCGCGGCCCGCGCGACCGTCGAGGACCTGATGATCCGGCGCGCGCGCATGCAGGGCCGTCCGACGCTGTGGCTGCCGGGTGTCGATCACGCCTCGATCGCCGCGCACCTGGTCCTTGACAAGCTCATCGAGCAGGAAGGCGAGACCCGCGAGTCGCTCGGCCGTGAGCGCTACCTCGAGCGGATGTGGGCGTTCATGGTCGAGACGCGGGCCGTCATCAGCGGGCAGCACCGCCGCCTGGGCGTGTCCGCCGATTGGTCGCGCGAGCGGTTCACGATGGACGAGGTCTCCGCGCGCGCAGTCCGCACCGCGTTCAAGCGCCTCTACGACGACGGCCTCGCGTATCGCGGCGAGAAGCTCATCAACTGGTGTCCGGGCTGCCGGACGAGCCTCTCCGACCTGGAGGTGGTGGCGACGCCGGAGCATGGCACGCTCTGGTTCATCCGCTACCACCTGCTGCTCGACGATGGCACGCCGGATCCGGACCACAGCATCACGGTGGCCACGACCCGCCCGGAGACGATCCTCGGCGACACGGCCGTCGCCGTCCATCCCGATGACGAGCGCTACCGGGCTCTCGTCGGCCGGCGCGTCCGGATCCCGTTCGTCGAGCGCGACGTGCCGATCATCGCCGACGACGTCGTCGATCCCGCCTTCGGGACCGGCGCCGTCAAGATCACCCCGGCCCACGACCACGACGACAACGAGACCGGCAAGCGCCACGGCCTGCCGATGCCGACGATCCTCGACGACGCCGCCGCGGTCGCCGGGACCGGCACCCGCTACGACGGCCTCGACCGCTACGCCGCCCGCGAGGCGATCCTCGCCGACCTCGAGGCGCGCGGCGACCTCGCCGGGGCGAAGCCCCATGAGATGGTCGTCGGGCGCTGCCAGCGCTCGGACGACATCGTCGAGCCGCGGCTCAAGACCCAATGGTTCATCCGGACGGAGCCGCTGGCGGCGAAGGCCCTGGCCGCGACGCGCGAGGGCCGGACGCGGATCGTGCCCGAGCACTTCGTCAAGACCTGGGAGCACTGGCTGACCGGGATCCGCGACTGGAACGTGTCGCGTCAGCTCTGGTGGGGCCACCGGATCCCGGCCTGGTACTGCCCGGACGGCCACGTCACGGTATCGGCCGAGCCCGATGGACCGCTGGCCTGCGACACGTGCGGCCGGCCGGCGGCCGAGCTCCGCCAGGACCCGGACATCTTCGACACCTGGTTCAGCTCGGGCCTGTGGCCGTTCTCGACCCTCGGCTGGCCCCACGACACCGCCGACTTCCGGCGGTTCCACCCGACGTCGGTCATGGAGACCGGCTACGACATCATCTTCTTCTGGGTCGCCCGGATGATGATGCTCGGGATCGAGCTGACCGGCAAGCCGCCGTTCCACACGATCTCGCTGTCGGGCCTCATTCGCGATCCCGAGGGCAGGAAGATGTCGAAGACGAAGGGCAACGTCGTCGATCCGCTCGCGATCATGGAGGAGGCCGGGGCCGACGCCCTGCGGTTCGCCCTCATCCACGGCGCGACGGCGGGTCTCGACCAGCGGTTCGGGCCGCAGAAGCTCGAGCTGGCCCGGAACTTCGCGAACAAGCTCTGGAACGCCGCCCGCTTCGTGCTCGGCGCGCGGCCGGCCGAGATCTCGGCCGATGCGCCACGACCCCCGGTCGCGCCCGCTGCCGACCTCGGGCCGGTCGAGCGCTGGATCCGCTCAAGGACGGCGGCGACGACCGAGGCCGTCGACCGCGGCATCGCCGAGTACCAGTTCGCCGAGGTCACCCGCGCCCTGTACGACGGGATCTGGTCGGAGTTCTGCGACTGGGGGATCGAGCTCGCCAAGGTCCGCCTGGCCGACGAGACCGTGCCGGCCGCCGCGCGCGCCGCGACGTGGTGGACCCTGGTCGACGCCCTCGACACCTACCTCCGCCTGCTCCACCCGGTCATGCCGTTCGTGACCGAGGCGATCTGGGGCGCGCTTCCGCATCGGGCCGGCGAGCCGGACCTGCTGATCGTCGCCGACTGGCCAGCGGGCGGGACGCGCGACGAAGCGCTCGACGCGGCGATCGGCGAGGTCATCGACACCATCGTCGCGATCCGCAACGCCCGCGCCCAGGCCGAGCTGCCGGCCGGCGCCTGGCTCGAGACGCACGTCGCTCCGCCGGCCGACGCGTCCGCCACGTTCGAGGCGCTCGCGCCTGCGATCGGGCGGCTGGCCCGCGCCCGGCCGCTCGCGCTCCACGCGAGCGCGGCGGACCTGGCCCGACCGTCGGGCGCCCTCGAGATCGTCCTGCCGGCCGGTGACATCGAGGCGACCGTGCTGCCGCCGACGACCGGCGACCAGGCCGGTGACGAGGCCGGCGTCCGCGATCGAGCCCGGCTCGAGAAGGAGCTCGGCGAGGCGGAGGGCCATCTCGCCGCCGCGGAGGCACGCCTGGCGAACCGGGCCTTCACGGAGAAGGCGCCGCCGGCCGTGGTCGACGGCGCCCGGACCCGGGCAGCGGAGCTCGGCGAGCAGGTGGCGCGGCTGCGCGAACGTCTCGGCCGCTGACCTCGCACGTCGCTGACGTCGCTGACGGCTCGCGCCGACCGGCCGAGGTGGCGCCTCAGGCGCGCAAGAGATCGACCACGACCGGCCAGTGATCGGACGCATCGCCGGCCTCGGTCGCGACCCGACAGCCGTCGACGGTCAGGCCGCGGACCAGGACCTGGTCGATCGACGTGCCGTTGCAGGTGATGCGCGCCGGATCGCCGGGTGCGACCCCGACCGCGACGAACGCGTCGACGAGCCCGTCCGCGAGACCGGCCAGCTCCGGCGCATCGAGCGGCGCGTTGACGTCACCCGTCAGGATGAACGGCCTGTCGAACCGCTCGACGGTCGCCCGGACAGCCTCGGCCTGGCGACGCCGCTGCTCTCGCCCCATGTACGTCAGATGGGTCGTGGCCACGCCGATGCCGCCGGCCGCGCCACCGACGAGGCAGCGCGGCTCGCGGTGCCCGGGCTCCGCGTCTGCGTAGCGGACGCCCGCCAGATCATGATTCGCCCCAGCCG
>JAXDKU010000125.1:0-4205 GCA_034667005.1 Chloroflexota bacterium | reverse complement strand
GCCGTCCGCCGCCGCGGCTCCCCATCGCAGCGAGCCGCTCGTTGCCGACGTGTCCGTCGCCCAGTTGACCGTCGCGTTCGCTCCGGACACGTCGGTCAGGTACGGATACCGCCGGAGGGTCGATGTGGCACCTCGCGCAGCGTCGAGGGGGAGAGCGACCACGACGCCGGCGATCGTGGCGAAGAGCCCGAATCGGAGGGTCGCGCGGCGGAGTGAGAACAGCGCGGGCATCAAGTCTCGGAACGGCCGGCGGTGCTCCATCATCACGGCGGAGGGGCGGGCGCTGCATGGCAGGCGCCGCTACCGGAGTCGGTGAACGCTCCGCCGGACACGGGTACGAACTGCCAGTCGTAGCCCTGCGCGCGGAGGGTCAGCTTCAGGATCCCGAACGTGTCCGAGTTGCGCACCTCGCTGTTGGGCTTGGGGGCGCCGAAGCCATAATGGCTCTTGCCGCCCGTGCCGACCACGAACTCGCGAATCCCGGAGACGGGGTCCGCCACTCCAGCCGGTGTCTGCGGCGCGAACCGCTCGTAGTTGTGGTCGTGACCGTTCAGCACGACGTCGGCACCTGCGGCGTACAGCACCTCCCAGAGCGCGGCGACGGCCGTCGTGTTGCCGTGCTGGCCGGACGAGAACCGTGGGTGATGCCAGTACGCAAGCGTGCAGGCGGTGGCGTGCGTGGCGAGGTCGTTGCGCAGCCAGGTCTCTTGGGCGGAGCCTGCGGCGCAGCCGCCGGCCTGCGGGCAGTTCGAGTTCAGCACCACCATGTGCCACGAGCCGACGTCGTAGGAGTAGTACCCCTTCGTCCGGTCGCCCGCGGGGCCGGTGCCGACGTCGACGCCGTTCCAGTAATCGAAGTAGCCTTTGCCGGGAGTCGTCGTGCCCGGAGCGCAACTCGAGGTGCTGTACTCGTGGTTGCCTACTGTCGGATGCGTACGGGAGCGGAAGACGCCCCAGGTCGGGTCGTAGAAGCTCAGGAAGTACGAGTAGTCGCCGCACTCGTACTGCATATCGCCGAGCGTGAGGACGTCGGTGATGGTCGGATCCGACGCGATGGCCGACGCCGTCAGGCCGTAGTTGCAGGTCGAGCCGCTCGTGGCTGGCGCGCTCTTGCAGGCGATGTCTCCGGCGGCCGCCACGACGGGATCGGAGCCACCGGGTGGCGGCGGTGGCGGCGGTGGCGGCGGTGGCGGCGGTGGCGGCGGAGCTGCGATGACGGTGGCGGTCGCGGCCGACGGCATCGTGCTCGTTCCGCCGTCGTTGGTGCCCGTCACGGCGACGCGGAGGCTGGAGCCGACGTCCGCGGTGACGATCGGATAGGACGCGGCCGTCGCGCCCGCGATGTCCGCGCAGCCCGCGCCGCTCGAGTCACACCGCTGCCACCGATAGGTGAACCTGATCGGCTGCGTGCCGGACCAGGCGCCCGAATCCGCGGTCACCATCTGGCCTTCCTGTGCCGTTCCGCTGACCGTCGGCGGCGATGTGTTCGCCGGTGGGGAGGTGACCGGCGGCGGCGGTGGCGGCGCCGCTAGGGTCTCGATCACCAGTTGCGGCGCCGAGGCCGCGCCGGCCTCACGGCTGCGCAAGCCGACCGCCGTCGTACTCGCGTTCGTGACGGCGAGGTTGATGGTGCCGTTACCCGCGACGAGGCGCGTCACGTCCATGGCGACCCAACCGGGGCTGATGGCACCCGTCGATCCCTCCGCCGTGGCGGCGACGGGTGGCGCATTCGACCACTTGATCGTCGTCTCCGCCCAGGTGTTGTCCGACACGCCCCGCGCCGTCAGCCCGCCGCGCAAGGTGCTCGTCGCATAGAGGCGCAGCGTCGCGCGCGTCACCTGACCGGACAGGCCTGCGACGGCGAACCGGAGGTACGCGCGCTGCACCGGGGATCCATCGATGCGGATCGCGGTCGACGTCCCGTAGTTCGTGGACGGACTCGGTGCGCTCACGTACGAATCTGCACTCGCCGTCACGGTCTGCGTCGGGTTCGCGGCGTTCGTCGTCGGGGCTCCGCCACCGAACACTGCGAGCATCCCGATCAGGACACCGCAGCCGACTAGTCGCCCAATTCGCGCCAACAACGTCGAAATACCCCCGACCTGTGCGCCCGAGAACGCCGCGGACGCTAGCGGAGTCCTGCTCCGGTTACCACGTTCTCAAACCGAATTCGGTTCCTCGTGGTTCGTTCGGGCCAGATCACGGCTTACCTGCCTCCACGCGTGCTCGCCGCGAATCTGCTGTACTCGTTGAATACTCCCACGAGTCTGGCAGCACGACGTGAGCCGGACCGGTACGCAGGGATGCCGCCGAGGTCGTCGACGTGGTCCGGCACAAGTGAGGTTCCTCGTCTGCCTTCCGTGCCGCCGGGCCCTCCCTGCGACTTCGGGGGAGGGCCGCCGTTGAGCGGCCCTCCCCTCATCCGCTCGTCCGCCTCGGATCAGCGCCTCGCGAGGAAGTTGTCCTGCTGGTTGACGGGGACGCCCTCGCCGAGCAGCAGTGTCTTGCGGTAGTTGGCGTTGTAGTGCACCCAGATGTGGCCCGCGTGGGTGAACGCCTCGATGTAGTCGCCAATGAACAGGCCGCCGAGGAACGGATCGGCCTGGGTGTCGTTGGAGCGCGCGGTGAGGCGCTTCAGGCCGCTTGCCCGCACGGTTGCGGCGTTGACCGTCAGCATTTCCACGTCCTGACGGCTATGGAACGCCCGGTCGTAGCGGTTGGTGAACCATGCCACCGCCAGCCGCTGCGGGCTGCGGGCACGATCGGTCGAGATGGTCGGGAAGTAGTTGTCCCCGTTCTTCGAGAGCTTGACCGGATCGGACCAGCTGGCACCGAAGTCGTCCGAGTAGACGAGCTTGACCACGGGTTCCTCGCACACGGTCCCGAGCAGGACGCTGCACGCGTCCCAGACGAGGAACACGCGCGGCTTGCCGCCCACCATCGCCACCTCGTTCTTCGGAACGGTCGCGATGCGGAAGTCGTTGGCGTGCAGGTGCCCGCCGAACGGGATCGCGCGGTCCTCCACGAACACGACCCGCTCCGGCCCGAACGTCGTGCTCCCGGCCTCGGCCACGCGCAGCTTGTGCACGAATACCTGCGGGCAAAGGCCGTCGGGATCGGGATTCTGGCAATCGGGATCGCCGGGAATCTCGCCGATGATCTCGGACCAGGTCACGTACGTGCGGCCGTCTTCGCCCACCGTCACGTCGCTGAACTGGACGTCCACGTCGGGGCCATCGACGGGGTCGTTGCTGATCGGGATCGGATCGGTGCAGGAGGAGAGCGTCGCGTTGCACCGGACGGCCTCGATCTCGGCACCGGTGAAGCCGACCGGCGCAGCCGGGTCATTGGCGAACCGGCTGAACACCACCCAGACAACCGTCTCGCCGCCGCTCTTGCCCACATACAGCCATTCCTTGTCCAGGAACTGGTTCGGACCTCCTCCGGCCGGGGCGGCAGTTCCGGCCGCGACGACGCGCCGGGTCGGCCAGCACGTAGGATCGGATCCGCCGCCGGGACAGGAGGCGAGGATCCCCGGCTCACTCCGGTAGACGGAGACCCCGTTCGCGCCGAACGGAACGGTCGCCGGATCGAAGGCCAGGCTCGCCGCGTAGAGGTGGCACGCATCGTCGGCCACCGTGACGGGATCGCCGCCGGAGGGCAAGCCGTCGACGGAGGGCAGCAGGCCCTCGTTGGTGAGCGACCTTCCACCGTTGTTCGAGAAGTGCCAGCCGGTGAAGTTGCCCTCCGGATCGAGCAGACCACGGTAATCGTTTGTCGACCCCAGCACGATCCGCGTATTCGAGCGGCACGCCGTAATGGACTCCTCGTTCTGCGGCAGCCCGGTCGCATCCGCGTTGAAGCGGTCGGCGAGGACGCCCGCGCTTGCGCTTCGACCCACCTTCGCCGTCCGGCGCCGCAGGGCCGCGCTCGAGTGTTCGCTGATCTGCGCGAACGGCGCTCCCAATGCCGCCGGCGCCTGCTCGGGATGTGCCACCCAGTAGCGAAGCGCAACCGCCTGGGAAACGTGCAAGGACAGTCCCTCGCCAAGCGCCGGGCGGTCCTTCGGCACGCTTCCCGCCGGCACCCCCAGGAGACCGACCACGAACACACCGAGCAGGACCCAGCGAACCGCTCGTAGCCGTCGTTGACGCGGACTCATACCGCCTCCCTCCGGTCGATTCGCCGTGACTATACGCTCCGCC
>JAXDKU010000124.1:0-60931 GCA_034667005.1 Chloroflexota bacterium | reverse complement strand
CGGTGGCCGCCGGCCGACTGCTGGACGTCGCCGTGCTGGACCACCTGATCATCGGCCACGACGCGTACGTCAGCCTGCGCGATCGCGGCGTGACGTTCGACAGGCAGGGCTAGCGTCCACCTGGCGGCGTGTCCCGGCGATTCGCTGAGACTTGGTCTCCCGCGGGAGGTCGGCCAGGATCCGGCCATGAGCCTCATCTCCTGATGCACGACGGTCCCGCGTTCGCGCCACTCCTACTCGTGTCCGCGCGCGCAGTCGTGGCGCACGCGACGACGTCCAAGCGATGGCCCGGAGCGTGACTGGATCGCCGCGGGCGTCTTCGGTACCGGTGAGGTTATGCATCGAGCGACTGACTCAACGCGGATCGTCGCCGAATGAGTCTTCGGACGGATCGAACTGCCAAGCCTTTTGGCAGGTCAATTCGCCGGATGCATGGACGTCGCAACCGGAGTGCAGCTCCATTCCTCTCGTGCATGAAGCGGCCACCCGCTCAGTGGAGTGAACCGCCGGGTGCATACGGCCGGGCACCGGCCGCGCGCTTCGGCCAGGGACGAGCCAGGCGACCGGCCACCCGCTCAGTGGAGTGAGCCGCTGGATGCATACGGCCAGGGACGACCGGCCAGGTGACCAGCCGGGCGACCGGCCAGGCGACCGACCGGGCGACCGGACAGGCGACCAGCCAGGTGACCAGCCAGGTGACCAGCCAGGTGACCAGCCACTTGACCGGCCGTGCGACCGGCCGTGCGACCGGGCGCTTCGGCATGGCGCGGCAATGCTCGGCCAGGCTTGACCCGCCGCTCCGTGAGCAGCCGTCGTTCGCAGAGCGGAATTTCCGCGCGGCTATACTCAACGGCCCCGGAACGGCCGTCTTCGGCCAGCGGCCTTTCGCCCGCCTGCCGGCCTCGACTTTCGCCCGTCACCCGCGACGCCGACGATCCCCAACGACGACGACCCCGAGAGGACCCATCACCCGATGCTCGACGCTTTCCTCGGTCTGTTCTCCCGCGACATCGGGATCGACCTTGGAACGGCGAACACGCTCGTCCACGTGCGGGGCCGCGGGATCGTGATCAGCGAGCCGAGCGTGGTGGCCATCGACGCCAAGACCAAGCGGGTTCTCGAGGTCGGTGCCGAGGCGAAGCGCATGGTCGGCCGCACGCCATCGAACATCATCGCCGTGAGGCCGCTCCGCGACGGCGTGATCAGCGACTTCGATGTCACCGAGCAGATGATCAAGTACTTCGTGCAGAAGGTGCACGACCGCGTCGGCCTCATCCCGCGGCCGCGCATGCTGCTCGGCATCCCGTCCGGCGTCACCGAGGTGGAGAAGCGGGCCGTCCGCGATGCCGCGCTCAACGCCGGCGCGCGCTGGGCGCGCCTGATCGAGGAGCCCATGGCGGCGGCGATCGGAGCGGGTCTGCCCGTGGCCGAGCCGACCGGCAGCCTCATCGTCGACATCGGTGGCGGCACCACGGAAGTCGCCGTCATCAGCCTCGGCGGCATCGTGGTCAGCCGCAGCATCCGCATCGGCGGGGACGAGCTCGACCAGGACATCATTTCCTACGGCCGTCGCGAGTACAACCTGCTCGTCGGGGAGCGCACCGCCGAGGACATCAAGATCGCCATCGGCTCTGCCTACCCCGGCGCGCACGACGAGCAGCACGTCACGCTGCGTGGCCGTGACCTCCTCACGGGGCTGCCGCGATCCGTCGAGATCACCGCCGACCAGATCCGGGAGGCGCTGGAGCTGTCCGTCCAGCAGATCGTCGATACGATCAAGGACACGATCGAGGAAACACCACCCGAGCTGGTGGCCGACATCATGGATCAGGGCATCGTGCTGGCCGGAGGCGGGGCGCTGCTCCAGGGTCTCGACCGCCGGATCATGGAGGCCACCCAGATGCCGGTCCACATCGCGGACGACCCGCTGACCTGCGTTGCACGCGGAACCGGGCGGGTGCTCGAGGAGCTGGACTCCCCCGTGATGCAGCGGACCCTGGTCGCGGAGACGTACTCCCGCCCTCCGCGCTGATCCCTGTGTGCCCTCGGCCGCAGGGTGCGGCCTTCTGACGGAGAGGTCGAGCCATGCTCCAGAACCGCGGCCCGCGCGAGAGCCGCGCGACTCGCCGCTGGGTCGTCACCTACGCACTGCTGGTCGCCGTGAGCCTGGTCCTGCTCGCCGTCTCCAGCGCAGGTCCGATCCAGGATCTCCGGCGCGGCATCAACTTCGCCGTGTCGCCGATCCAGGGCGCGCTCGCCGGCACGACACGGTCGGTCACCTCGATCGTCGGCGCCATCGGGGAGATCGACCAGCTCCGCCGGGAGAACCGCCAGCTCGGCGACCGCGTGGCCGAGCTCGAGACCCAGATCCAGCAGTACGCCACGCTCCGCGGCGAGAACGAGCGTCTGTCCCGGCTTCTTGGGCTGAAGGCCACCCTGGAGTACGGCACGGTGGCCGCGGCGGTGATCGGCCGTCAGGCCACGGAGGTCGAGCGCGTCATCACCCTTGACCGCGGCACGGACGCGGGGATCGCCGTTGGAGACCCCTGCCTGTCCGAAGGCGGCGCGCTCGTCGGGGCCGTCGTCGACGCCGGCTCCAATTACAGCAGCGTGATGCTCATCTCCGACACGCGTTCCGTGGTGATCGGCCTGGACGAGGCGAGCCGCGCGACGGGTGAAGTCCAAGGCCGCCTTTCCGCGCTGCTGGCGATGGCTCACATCCCGACGACCGAGGTGGTCACGCCCGATGACACCGTGGTCACGGCCGGGCTGGACCTCGGCACAGGAAGCCAGGCGCCGTTTCCGCGTGGGCTGCTCATCGGCCGGGTGGTCGAGGTGCAGAACGACGCGAGCGCTGTCGTGCAGACGGCGCTGATCCAGCCCGCCGCCGATCTCGACGACCTGGAGCACGTCCTGGTGATCACCGACTTCGAATCGGTCGCGGTCCCGGCGCCGGGCGCCTCTCCCACGCCTCGCGGCAGCGCAGGTCCCAGTCCGACCCTTCGCCGCTAGCTCCGTAACCCGTCCCCTCGGGGATCGTGCGTAGGGACCCCCGTGGTACTTCCCGCGCGCCGCGTCCTGCCCGCCCTGTCCCGGACCGCACCAGTCCCCACGGAACCGCTGCAACCCCGCTGACGGGCGTTGCCCGGGCGCCCCGCGACACTCGGCACGATGCGGCTACTGGCTAACGGGACCTTCTTGGCATGGTTGCAAATGACTTTCAAGGCGATCTTCTGTATCGTCATCGGTGCGTTCATCCGGGCGTGCCCCAGCCCCAGACCGGAGAACACAAACGCTCATGCAGTCCCCAGTGCCCGTCTGGGCTGCGCGGCGGCGCGTAGCTCGGCCATTTGGAGTCATTGCCGCAGTCATGGCGGCAACGTTCATATTCAGCTTCACAAGCTTCGCGGCGTCAGCGCATGCCTCCACGGCGACGTCCAAGGTTGCTGCGACCCCCAGGTCGGCGGCAGTCTCGAAGGGCGCCATGGCCGCGGCCTCGCTGACCAGCAAGAAGGCCGTCATCGTCGTCGGGCCGACCGGCTACGACACGGCCAAGTACATCGGGTATGGCAAGGCCATCGCCAAGGTCTTCACGGACGCCGGCGTGGACACCCGCCTGATCCTCCCGCCCCACGCCACGTGGGCGACCGTCGTGGCCAACGCCAACGGCGCGGACTTCTTCGCCTATATCGGCCATGGCAACGGCTACCCGAACGGCGGGACGTCCGCCTTCCAGGAAGACACCAAGGACGGCCTCGGCCTCAACCCGACCGACGGGGACACCAACACCTACAACGTCAAGTACTACGGCGCGAACAAGATCATCAACGCGATCCACTTCGCGCCCAACGCGATCGTCCTCCTCAACCACGTCTGCTACGCCTCCGGCAACGCCTCGCCGGACCAGGCGCTCCCGAACCAGGACACCGCCTTCAAGCGGGTCGACAACTTCGCCAGCGGCTTCCTCGCCGCCGGGGCCCGCGCGGTCTTCGGACTCGGCTGGCAGCCCGGTGAGGACCTGGCCGCGGCCCTGGTCTCCAAGCACCTGACCGTCGACGGCTTCTTCCGCTGGACCGATGGCGGCGGCAGCGACCCGCAGTACGCCCCCTGGCACGGCTGGGTCGGCTGGAAGCCCAACGTCTTCCTCGACTCCGTCCGCACCCCGGGTGCCGTCGTCCACCTCGACGAGTCCCCGACAGAGGGCTTTCTCCGGGCAGTCACCGGCGACCTGGACTTCAGCCTCGACGAGTGGCGCGACAGCGGCGACAGCGATGACACCACGGCTCCCGTGATCAGCGACCTGTCCGCCGGCCCCGTCTCGAACACGACGCCTGCCGACGGTGGGGACCTGCCGGTCTTCACGCCGAACGGCGACGGCCTCAGCGACACCCTCAGCCTTCAGCACACCCTCTCCGAGCCGGCCTACCTCGACGTCTCCGTGGCCAAGGGCGACGGCACGGTCGTGCGCTCGTACACCAACTGGTCCCAGGAAGGCGCCACGACGGACGTCTGGGACGGTCGCAACGATGCCGCGAACTTCGTCTCCGACGGCGACTACACGCTGACGGTCACCCCGAAGGACCGCGCCGGCAACGTCGGCGAGCCCGCCTCGACCAGCGTCATGGTCCTCACCGCGATGCGAGCCCCGGCTCTGTCGCCCGCCCTGTTCAACCCCAGCGACGACGACGCGCTGGCCCAGACCCAGACCCAGTCCGTCACGCTCGACAAGCCGGCCGTGCTCAGCTGGCTCGTCACGACCAAGGCGGGCGCCCCGGTCCGGACCGTGATGACGGCCGAGCCGCACGACCCGGGCCTGGTCAGCTTCACCTGGGACGGCAAAGACGATGTCGGCGCCTACGTGCCGGACGGCGTCTACACGATGCTCCTCACGGCCATCACCGACAAGGGCACCTACAGCCACGCGGTCGACACCCGGATCGCACCCTTCAAGGTGTCCCCGGCGGGTCGCGCCGTGACGGCCGGCCAGAAGGTGAAGCTCACCTTCATCACGGCCGAGCCTCAGACGGGCTGGCCCAAGGTCAGCATCAAGCAGCCCGGCATGGCCAAGTACTCGGTCTACCTGGTCAAGTACTCGCCCTCCAAGTTCACCGCGACCTGGACCGTCAAGCCGGGCGCGCTGGGGACCATCAAGGTCACCATCACGGGCACCGACACCGGCGGCGGCGTCGACACCCGAACCCTGAACTGGACGCTCCGCTAAGCCAACGCACGGCAGATTCCGACCCCATGAAGCGGTGGGGAAGGGATGTCAGACGCACCGGTGGCCCGGTCCCGCAAGGGGCCGGGCCACTTGCCGTCCGGGAGGCGTCGGAAAGGCTGCCCGCGACGCCGGATAGACTGGATCAGATGACTGATCGGGCCGCTCCGTATGCCGACACGTGGGTGGTCGTGCCGACCTACAACGAGGCGGACAACGTCGCAGGGATCACGTCCGCCATCCTCGAGCGTCTTCCCGGCGCCACCGTCCTGATCGTGGACGACGCGTCGCCGGACGGGACAGGCACGCTCGCGGACGGCATGGCCTCCGAAAACGATCACGTCCGCGTGCAGCACCGCTCGCGCAAGCTCGGCCTCGGTCGCGCCTACGTGGACGGCTTCCGCGTCGCGCTCGGCGATGGCGCGCAGCGCATCGTGCAGATGGACGCCGACTGGTCGCATGACCCGGGCTACCTCCCCTCGCTCGTGGATGCGCTCCGTCCGAGCGCAGGTGGGGATGGAGCGGACCTGGTCATCGGCTCCCGTTACGTCGCGGGCGGCGAGGTCCGCGATTGGGGGTTCCTGCGGCGGCTCGTGTCGCGAGGCGGCTCGCTGTTCGCGCGGATCGTGCTGGGCCTCGTGCCGCACGACCTGACCGGCGGGTTCAAGGCCTGGCGGCGCGAATGCCTGGCGGTGGTGCCGTGGGACCGCGTCCACTCCGGCGGCTATGTCTTCCAGATCGAGACGACATACCTCGCCAGCCGGCTCGGCGCGCGGGTCGCGGAGCTGCCCATCGTCTTCACCGACCGCCGCGTGGGCGTCAGCAAGATGTCGCGCCGGATCATCGCCGAGGCGCTCGTCGTGGTCCTGCGACTGCGCTGGGAGGAGATGCGGGGCCGAGGTCCCACGCGGTCCGATGCGTTGCGGCCACAGGCCTCGGACGTCGCCGGCGCGGCCGACGGCTCGGGAGGTTGATGGCGCGACTGGCGGACCTGCGCACTCCCGAGGCGAGGGCCCGCGGGGTGCGCGTGCTGCTCGATGCGCGTCCGCTCCAGGAGCCGGCGCGGGCGCCGATCACGGCGCAGTACCTGGACCGCCTGCTCCGTGCCTACGCGGACGAGCCGCTCCCGGGCGAGAGCTTCCTGCTGCTGCTGCGGCTCTTGCACGAGGATCCGACCGAAGCGCTCGAGGAGCGCGGCCTGGCGGTTGCTGCGCGCCGCAAGCTGCCACCAACGAGCCGCACGTTCCGGTCCGCGGGCCTCACGGTGGATTCGTTCCTGCTGCGTGGCGCATCGATCCGGGGGTCGGCGGATCCCGGTGAGTCGGGCGCGGCCGGCAGCGTCTTCCACACGGCGGGAGGGGCGGTCCCCATCGCGCCGGGGGTCCCCGTGGTGGCGACGCTCCTGGACCTTGCCCCGTGGGAGCTGCCGGAGCGATACGCGGCGAGCGCGGCGGCCCGGTTCGGGCACCGGCTGCGCGCGCGCAGCCTCCGTGATGCGCGACGCGTGATCTGCTGCTCCAGGCAGACCGCGGCAGCGGCTGTCTCGTTGCTCCACCTGGACCCGGAGCGGATCGTGGTCGTGCCGCTGGCCGCCGATCCGGCCTTCCACCCGGGCGCGGCCGATCCCGCGACCGTGGCCGACCTGCGCGCCCGGTTCGACCTGCCTGAGCGCTACCTGGTGTTCGCCGGCCGCTACGACGCGCGCAAGGACATGGCCACGCTCTTCGCGGCGCTTGCGGCCCTGCGGGAGGAGGCACCTCCCCGGGGAGCGGCCGCGCGCCAGCGGACCGGTCCGCCCGCGCGCCAGCCCGTCCCCGAGTCGGCGGAGCGCGGCGTCGCCTGGCCGCCCATCGTGGTGCTGGCTGGTGCCGGTGGAGACGAGCATGCCGACGCGCCGGCTGTCGGTCGAGCCGCGCGGCGCGCCGGCGTGGCGGACATCGTGCGCCTGACACCGCGCCTGGACCCGGTTGAGCTGGCCGCGCTCGAAGCAGCATCGATCGGGCACGTCCAGCCCTCGCTGTCCGACGGCACCGGGCTGGCCGTCCTGGAAGCCCTGGCCGTTGGCACGCCCGCCATCTGCTCACGCGTCGGGGCGCTGCCGGAGATCGTCGGGACCGCCGGGATCGTGGTCGAACCGCGTGACCCTGCGCGGCTCGCCACGGCGATTCGGGCACTTTGGGAGGACGGCGCGGTCGCGAAGCAGGTCACCCGTGCCGCGGCTGCCCGGGCGGCAGCGCCTCGCCGGACATGGGCAGACGTCGCGGAGGAGACGCGGCGTGTCTATGCCGCCGCCGCGGAGGGTCCTGCTAGGCTACCGGCCCGCGGCTGACGAGCCGCCGCTCGGGGCACGGACGAGGAAGGGACGGGGCGTGGCGAGGAAGGACCGACAGCCGGACGGGGATCAGACGCTCGACAGCGCCGAGGAGCTGGCCGCGGTCGAGGCGGCTGTGGAAGCCGAGAACGGCAACGACGACGAAGGCCCCGGATGGACGGCCGAGGCATCGTCCGCGGATGCTCCCTGGACGCCGCCGAGCGACGGCGGGGACGAGACGGACCCTGGGACAGACGGTGCGGCCGCCGACGCCGCTCCTGCCGGCGAGCCTGATGCGCCGCCCGACGAGGGAGCCGCCGCGGAACCGCAGGCATGGACGCGCGACGCCGAGCCACGGCCTGCCGACGAGCCAGAGGCCGAGTCGGAGCCTGGCGCCGAACCCGAACCCGAGCCGGCCACCGAACCTGAACCCGAGCCGGCCACCGAACCTGAGCCCAAGCCCGAGCCGGAGCCCGAGCCCGAACCCGAGCCCGAGCCCGAGCCCGAGCCCGAACCCGAGCCCGAGCCCGAACCCGAACCCGAGCCCGAACCCGAGCCCGAACCGGAGCCCGAGCCCGAGCCGGAACCGGAGCCCGAGCCGGAACCGGAGCCCGAGCCCGAGCCGGAACCGGAGCCCGAGCCGGAACCGGAGCCCGAGCCCGAGCCGGAACCGGAGCCCGAGCCCGAGCCGGAACCCGAAGCCGAGACCCAGACAGTGGCGGCCGAGGCCGCCGAGCACGGCGCCGTGTATGCCGACCAGGTCGATATCCACCAGGGCGGCGCCCAGTCCGTCCACGCCCGCGAGGTGACCATCACCCAGGGCGGCGGAGCTCTCGTGCAGGCCGACCGCGTCAGGCTCGAGCAGTCCGGGGCCTTCGCCATCGTTGCCAGGCGGGTCGATGCCCGCGAGAGCAGCGCGTTCATCGTCATCTCGCTCAATGCCACCGGCGTCCGCGCCATCGTGGACTGGCGGGGAGCGGCGTTCGGCTTCCTGGCTCTCGTGTTGCTGCGCCGCATCCTCCGGCGCCGCTGACCCACCGCGTGACGACCGGCCACGAGGAGGCCTCCACCGCAGCCGCGGCTCCGCCCTTTCCAGCAACTCGTCCGAAGGACGCGGCTTCTGGCCCTGCGCGGCGGCGCGGGCTGAGGGTCACGATCGTCGCCGCCAACACATTCGAGTTCGACTCGCGCTTCCTGCGGACGGCCACGTCCCTCGCGGCCGACGGCCACACGCTGCGAATCCTCGGCTGGTCCGGGAAGGGACTCCCCGTGGAGGAGGAACTGGCGCCAGGCGTCCAGCTGCGCCGGCTGGACATCGACCGGAGGATCTCGACGGCGCTGCGCCCGCTGCCGTCACCGCTGCGGGCGCTCCTCTCCCGCGCCCTCGGGCTCGATCCGTCGGCGACCGTGCTCCCTCCGGACCGGCCGCGGGGATTCGACCGTCTCCGCCATCCCATCCGCCGCCTCCTGGAGCTGGCGGCCAACGCACGACGCGTCGGACCCTGGACCGACGCGGTCCTGGCCGCGGCCCCCGAGACCGACGTGTTCCACGCGCAGTCGCTGATCGTGCTTCCGGTCGTGCGTGGCGCCGCGGCACGCCTCGGGGGCCGGTTCGTGTACGACGTGGCCGACTACCACACGGAGGCGGCGCGGCTTGCCCGCATGCCGTCCTTCGTGCGCCGGACGTTCGCGCGCCGCGAGCGCACCTGGGCGCGCGACGCGGCCGGCTTCCTCGCGGTCAGCAATCCGGTTGCGGACCTGGTGCAGCGTCGCTGGGACGTGGAGCGGCCCGCGATCCTGCTGAACTGCCCGCATGCCTGGCGGCCGGAGCACCCGGCACCGATCGACAGCACGCGCATCCGCGACGCGCTCGACCTGCCGCCGGAGCGCCCGATCGTCCTCTACCAGGGCGGCTTCAGCGTCGACCGCGGGATCGAGGAGCTGGTGGCGGCGGCCGCCGACCCACGGCTGCGGAGGCTCGACGCCGCGATCGTCTTCATGGGCTACGGCCGTCTGGAGGGCTACCTGCGCGACGCGGCCCTGGAGAACGAGGATCGCATCTATCTGCTGCCGGCGGTCCCGGTGGACGAGCTGCTCGAGTGGACGGCCGGCGCTGACGTCTCGTTCGTTGGCCAGCCCCCACGCACGCTCAACCATCGGATGAACCTGCCGAACAAGCTCTTCGAGAGCCTCATGGCGGGTGTTCCGGTGGTGGTCGCCAGAGACAACGAGCAGTGCCGGCTCGTGACGGCCGAACGGGTCGGCACGTGCGTGGACGTGGACTCGCGCGAGGAGGTGGCGGCGGGGATCTACGGCCTCCTCACCGCACCGGAGTTCGAGCGGCAGCGGCTCCGGGCGCACTGCCGGATGGTCGCGCTCGAGAAGTACACCTGGGACCTCAACGCGACCGGGCTGCTGGCGCTCTACCGGCGCCTCGCAGAGACGCCAGGGAAGACGGCGCGACCGGTCACGCCGTGACCGACGCCGCTCCCGCCGCTGCCTCCTCCTCGGACCGAGCGGATCGGCCGGTTCGCACGGTCGCGCTGCTGCTGAACAACCCGTTCGTGGCCGATTCGCGGGCCTGGAAGATGGCCCGGACGCTGGGAGAGGCCGGCTACGACGTCACGGTCGTGGCCCGCGCGGAAACCGGCCTCCCCGTCACGGTGGACGGCGACCGCTTCCGCATCGTGCGGGTCGAGCAGCCGAAACCGTTCCCATGGCTGCCGTCGCCCCGCCTGCCGAGCGGCGACGATGCGGCCACCGCCGGTCCGCGGACGGCCGGTGCGAGGATCCGGGGGATCGTCTCCGGGACCGTCGGCCGCGCCGCACAGGCTGCTCGCTACCTCCGCCTGACCCGGCTCTGGGCGCGGGACATCGCGCGCGCCGTCGGGTACGCGGACGTCTGGCAGGCGGAAGGGCTGGTCGCGCTGCCGGTCGCCGTGGAGCTGCGTCGCCGCCATGGCGGCCTGGCCGTCTACGACTCGCGCGACCTGGACGTGCAGAGCGCCCGCTTCGCCCGTCTGCCGGGACCCTGGCGGCGCCTGCTGGAGCGGCGGGAGCGCGCGTGGGCCCGGTCGGTCGACGCCCTGATCTCGGTCAGCCGCCCGTACGCGGACGTCCTGGAGCGCAGCTTCGGGCGCGCCGCGACGATCGTCATGAACGGGCCGCCCGACTTCACGCCGCCGGATCCTGTAGACCACATCTGGCACGAGCGGCTCGGCCTGGATCCCGGCACGCGCGTGGTGCTCTACCTCGGGCTGCTGCTGCCCGGCCGCGGCATCGAGCAGCTGATCGACGCGATCGGCGAGATCCCCAACAGCGTCCTGGTCGTGGCCGGCTACGGGCCGGACGAGGCGCGATTGAACGCCCTCGCTGCGGCCAAGCCGTACAGCGGCCGCATTCACTTCACCGGTGGCGTCGCGCCCGAGGACATCCTGCCGCTCACCGCGGCCGCAGATGTCTCCGCGATGCTCATCCAGGGCGACACCCTCAACCACCGTCTGACCACCCCCACGAAGCTGTTCGACGCCATGGGCGCGGGCGTCCCGGTCGTGGCGAGCAACCTGCCCGGCATGGCGCCGATCGTCCGCGAGACGGGCTGCGGCGAGCTCTGCGACCCCACGGATCGAGCGGACATCGCCCGCGTCATCCAGCGGGTCCTCGACGCGCCGCCGGAACGGCGTGCCGCCTACCGCGAGGCAGCCCTGGCGGCGGCGAGAGGTCCGTATTCCTGGGAGCGCCAGGCAGAGACGCTGCGCGCGCTGTATGCGGGGCTGCGCCTCACCTCCTGAGGATCTCCGCGGTCACGGCGTCGGCCAGAGCCTCGAAGTCCGGCGTGATGCGCACGTGCTTTCGGAGCACCAGCTGGTCCGGTCGCTCCAGGATCTGCATGCGGCCGCTCTCGATGAGCGAGCGGTCGACGGCGCCGATCGAGCCCGCGAACGTCGTCCAGGTTGGCGTCCCGAGCAGCGCGGCCTCGCGGTTCATCGTCCCGCCCGCCGAGACGACCACGTCCGCGAGGTAGACCAGCGAGGGGCCGTCCACGGGGCGATCGGGGACGGTCACACCCTTTGCACCGGCAAACTCGCGCGCCTGATCCGGGGTCCGGGGCAACAGGACGGTCTGCGCCTCGCTGGTCCGCAGGTGCTCCAGCACCTCGTCGAAGAGCTCGTTGGCGATGCCGCGGTGGTACAGGCTCATCGTCGCCGGAGGCCTGAGCACCGCCACCGGTCGCTCCTCGTCCAGGCCGAGGGAACGCAGCACCCCGAGATCCGGCTCGAAGTCCGCCAGCGAGACCTGCTCCTTGATGCCCGCGTAGGGCCGGAAGCGCCGCTCGTCCAGGCCGAAGCCACTCAGCGCGGAGAACGGAATCACGTCCGGGACCATCACCTTGTCGGCCAGCCGGAAGTTGATCCGGTGCATCGTCGCCGCGCCCTCGTAGTCGTGCAGCACCGTGCTGTGGATCCGGAGCAGCCGCGCCGCCACCGCCAGGTCGTTGGAGCCGTGGCTGGCCGCCTGGCGGAAGCGCCGCCCTCGTCCGAAGCGCAGCAGCGCGCTAGACCGCCTGGCCATCCCGGCCACCTTGCCGCCGAGCCCCGCTCCGCCGTGGCGGCCGATCACCGTGTGCGGGATCCCGTACAGCTCCAGCAGCCCCAGCGTCTGCGCGAAGTCGCGGGCGGTGACGACCGTCTCGACGCCGGCGTCCGCCATCCGCCGCAGGATCGGCCGGAAGAACAGGACGTGCGGCGAGTTGGTGAGGTCGATCCAGACGGGACCCGTTGCTGCCACGCGGCGACTATGGCGGCAAAGCGCCTACAGCACGTCCACGTTGGAGGGCACGGGCCCGGCGGGTCCGCCGTCGAGGCTCCGGCGCACGGCGTTGCGCAGATCCACGATGCGCCGCGCGTGGTCGAGGACGGGCGCGAGGTCCACGGCGCGGTGGTCGGTCGCGATCACGACGCAGTCCGCCGCCGCGATCCGCTCGACCGTCAGCGGCACGGACGCGAGGCCGACGTCGGGAAGGGTGGCCACATGCGGGTCGTGGTACTCCACGTCGGCACCCTCCGCGCGCAGGAGAGCCAGGAGCTTGATCGAGGGGCTCTCCCGCATGTCCGCGACATTCGGCTTGTAGGCCATGCCGAGGAGCAGGATCTTGCTGCCGTTGGCGGCACGGCCGTCGCGGTTGAGCGCCCGGATCACGCGCTGGACGGCGTAGTACGGCATCTGCCCGTTGATCCGGCCGGCCAGCTCCACGAACTCGGTGGTCAGGTCGTAGGCCTTCGCGCGCCACGTGAGGTAGTACGGGTCGATGGGGATGCAGTGGCCCCCGAGCCCGGGCCCCGGCCAGAACGCCATGTAGCCGAAGGGCTTGGTGGAGGCCGCGCCGATGGCCTCCCACAGGTCGATGTCCATCCGGTCGCAGAGCATGGCCATCTCGTTGACCAGCGCGATGTTCACGGCCCGGAACGTGTTCTCCAGGATCTTCGACATCTCGGCGCTCTCGGGCGACGAGACCACGTGGACCTCCTCGCAGATCTGGTCGTAGAGCGCCTTCGCCCGGCGCGTGCACTCGTCGGTCATCCCGCCGACGATCTTCGGCGTGTTCCGGATGCCGAAGCGCGGATTGCCCGGGTCGACGCGCTCGGGGCTGAAGGCCAGGAAGAGATCCTCGCCGACACGGCGGCCCTCGCGCTCGAGGATCGGCTTCAGGACCTCGCGCGTGGTGCCGGGATAGGTCGTGGATTCCAGCACCACCAGAGCGTCCGGCCCGAGGTTGGCGGCGGCCATCTCCGCGCCGGCGATCACGTAGCTGAGATCGGGGTTGCGGTGCTCGTCGAGCGGCGTCGGGAGGCAGATCAGGATCGCGTCGCACGCGCGCAGGCCGCTCGGGTCGGTGGACGCCCGCAGGCATCCGGACGCCACGAGCTGCGCCAGCTCGCCGGAATCGACGTCCTCGACGTACGAGATGCCGGCGCTGATCGCCCCGACCTTCTCGGCCGAGACGTCCACGCCCAGGACGTCCACGCCGGTCTCGGCGAACGCCGTGGCAAGCGGAAGACCCACGTATCCGAGCCCGATGATGCCGACGCGTGTCACAGATGCCATCCTGACGCAATGGTGCACGACCCGTCGCGAGAGCCGCTGGTCCACGTCGTCGGGGCTCGCCCGAACTTCGTGAAGGCCGCTCCGGTGCTCCGGGCACTGGCCGCCGCCGGCGTGCCCCAGCGCCTCGTCCACACGGGCCAGCACTATGACCCACTACTCTCCGACGTCTTCTTCCGGGACCTGGAGCTGCCCGAGCCCGACGTGAGCCTGGGCGTCGGGTCGGGGAGCCACGCAACGCAGACGGCGGCGCTGCTCGTGGCCCTGGAGCGTGAGTTCCTGGAGCGGCCACCCGCGCGGGTCGTCGTCTACGGCGACGTCAACTCGACGCTCGCTGCGGCCCTGGTCTGCGCCAAGCTCGGGATCCCGGTCGCGCACGTCGAGGCCGGGCTGCGCAGCTTCGACGACAGCATGCCGGAGGAGATCAACCGCCGCGTCACGGATTCCCTCTCCGACCAGCTGTTCGTGACCAGCCCGGAGGGCCTGGACAACCTCGCACGGGAGGGGATCGATCCCGCGGCGGCGCACTTCGTGGGCAACCCGATGATCGACACGCTGCTGACCCACCTGGAGCGCTTCGATCCGGGTCCGGTCACGGCGACCTTCGGCGTCGAGGGGCCGTACGCGGTCGCGACGCTGCACCGGCCGGCGAACGTGGACGCGCCCGACGCCGCCCACCGGGTCGTCGGCGCGCTGCGCGAGCTGGCGGCGAGGCTCACCACGGTGCTGCCGCTCCACCCGCGTGGCCGCCGGGCCCTGGAAGCTGCCGGCCTGCTGGACGTTTCGGGTCTGCGGGTCGTCGAGCCACTCGGCTACCTCGACTTCCTGTCGCTCGTCCGCGGCGCGCGCGTCGTGCTGACGGACTCGGGCGGCCTCCAGGAAGAGACCACGATCCTGGACGTCCCGTGCCTGACGCTGCGGCCGAACACGGAACGGCCCATCACGATCTCCCACGGCACGAACCGCCTCGTGACTGCCGACACCCTCGCCCCGGCACTGGACGTCGCGCTCTCCGGTGGCCTCGCGCGCCGCGGGGACGGGCCGCCGCTCTGGGACGGCAGGGCCGGGCGGCGGATCGCGGCCATCCTGCTCGGCGACACCGGGCCGTCCACGGACGCGGACATCCAGACGCTCCTCCCCACACGGGCCGGGGCCTGAATTGACCCGACGAGGCCTACAGAAGGACCGGGATCCAGAGCAGCCGACCCGGGTCCTGTTCCTGCCGGACTACGGCGACGCGAACCCGTACCAGCGTGAGCTGCGCCTTGGCCTGGAGCGGCTGGGCGTGGTGGTCTCCGGCGCCCGGCCGCCCGGCCGCGACCCGCTCTCCGTCGTTCGGGCGTGGGTTGCGCACGGACGGCCGGGTGTCCTGCACCTCCACTGGACGCACAGCTACCTCGGCCAGCGCGTCGCCGACGCGGAGAGCACGCCGCGCGGCCGGCGGAGCGCCATTCGCGCGGCCCTCTTCCTCGGGCAGCTCCGCCTGCTGCGCGGCCTCGGCGTCCGCCTGGTCTGGACGATCCACAACCTCGGCCACCACGAGGGCGCGCGGGACGCGCAGGAGGTCGCCGTGCACCGGAAGCTCGTCGGCCTGGCGGACGCGGTGATCTGCCACTGCGTGGCAGGCGTGGACGCCGTCACGGAGACGTACGGCCTGCGCGCCGGGGATCACGGCAAGTTGCACGTGATCCCGCACGGGAGCTACGTCGGGGTCTACGGTCCCGGCGTCGAGCGAGGCGACGCGCGCCGGCGCCTGAGCATTCCCGCCGAGACGAAGGTGCTCGTGTTCGTTGGCGCGATCCGGCCGTACAAGGGAATCCACGAGCTGATCGCGGCGTTCCGCGACGTCCCGGGGCCCGATGCCCAGCTCATCGTTGCCGGAAGGGCGGGAACGCGGCAGCTCGCGCAGGAGCTCAAGGAGGCCGCGTCCGCGGACGGTCGCATCTCGCTGCGCCTCGGGTTCGTCCCGGACGACGAGCTGCCGGTCCTCCTGGGTGCGGCCGACGCCGTGGTTCTGCCGTTCCGCGACGTGCTGACATCCGGCTCGGCGGTGCTGGCCATGAGCTACGGCCGCGCCGTGGTCGCTCCCGCGCTGGGGTGCCTGCCGGAGGCGCTCGACCCGAACGGCGCCGTCCTCTACGACGCCCAGGCGCCGGGAGCCCTCGGCGAGGCGATCGTCACAGCGCTCGCCTCGGACCTGGAAGCGATGGGCGCGAGGAACCTGGAGCGAGCTCGCCGGCTGGACTGGGGCACGATCGCGCGCGCCACCCTGGCGCTCTACCGGGGCTAGTCGACCGGGCGCTGACTGCCCTTCCGGCCGCGGCGCAGCCGGACGCTGCTCACCGGGATCTCGCCGCGGGCCATGGCCGCGATCTTCTCGGCCCGCTCCCGCTTGCGCTCCTCGGAGTGCTCGAGGTGCAGCTTCACGACGTCCTCGGGGCTCCCGTCGGCCGTGATCCGGCCGTTCTCGATCAGCATCGCCCGCGTGCAGAACTCGCGGACCCAGCGCATGTCGTGGGTGACCAGGACCACGGCCCGGGCGGCGCGCAGGATCTCGATGATTCGCTGGCGGCTCTTCTCGCGGAACACCTCGTCGCCCGTCTGGAGCACCTCGTCCAGCAGCAGGATGTCGGGGTCGACGGCCGTGGCGATGGCGAAGCCGAGCCGCGCCCGCATGCCGGAGGAGTACGTCTTCAGCGGGGCGTCGATGAAGGCGCCGATGTCCGCGAAGTCGATGATGTCCTCCATCAGCGAATCGACCACCTGGCGGTCGATGCCCATCAGGGCCCCGGCCAGGGAGATGTTGTCCCGGCCGTTCAGCTCCTGGTCGAAGCCGGCCTGGAGGCTCAGCAGCGTCGAGACGTGCCCCGTGACCTCGATGCTGCCGGAGGACGGCAGGATGATCCCCGCGAGCACCAGCAGGAGGGTGCTCTTTCCGGCGCCGTTGGGACCGATGACGCCGAGCGACTCGCCGCGCTGGAGGTCGAAGGTGACGTTCTTCAGCGCCCAGAAGTGCGAGTCCCCCTGCCGCCGCCGCTTCAGGATGTTCTGGAACGACGTCCGGAGCTTGGTCTTCCGGGTGAACCGCAGGTTGTACTGGACGCCGAGGTTGCGCGCCTGCATGGCGAGCGCGGGCGCCGCGGCGCTGATCTCGCTCGCCGGTCTCGGGTTCGGTGCGCCGGCGCCCCGCACGTCCAACGCGGTTCGCTCGCCCGGCGGGGCCGGGGCCATCGACTTCGCCACTACAGCACCTTCGCGAACGCAGGCTCGAGCCGCTTGAAGAGGATGATCGCGAGGGCGCACAGCCCGAGCGAGACCAGCAGGATGATGCCCAGCTGGATCAGGTCGGGCGGCACGGGCGGCAACCACTCCGTGCCGTTTGCCACGCCATAGATCACGTGGCGGTACGACTCGAGCAGGATCGCCAGCGGGTTGTCCTTGAGGATGACGAAGCCCGCGTGGCCGATCGCCGCCTCGAGCTGGCTGCCGCGGCCCTGGACGTCATCGAAGCTCCAGATGATCGGAGCCGTGTAGAGCAGCAGCCGCATGAGGTGGCTGATGAGGTTGCCGATGTCCCGGTAGAAGACGGTCACCGCCGACAGGACGATGGCCAGGCTCAGCGTGAAGAACAGCTGCACCACGGCGATCACCGGGATCCAGAGCACCAGGAACGAGGCGTGGGCCGGGTAGACCAGGACGAGCATGGCCAGCAGGATCACGATGCCGAAGACCAGGTTCACGAGCTCGGCGACCACCGCGGTGAGCGGCAGGACCAGCTTCGGGAACTGGATCTGCTTGATCAGCTGGCCGTTGCCCGTGATCGACCCGACGCCTCCCGAGATGCTGCCGGTGAACCACTTGAAGGGCACCATCGCGGCCAGCAGGAAGAGCGGGAAGTCCGGCGTGCGCCGCTGGAAGATGTAGGTCATCACGATCACGTAGATGACCATCGAGATGAGCGGATCCAGCAGCCACCAGACGTTCCCGAGGATCGTGTCGGTGCCCTGCTTCTTGAGGTTGGCGCGCAGCAGGTAGCGGATCAGATGGCGCCTGGAGAGCACCTCCGCGACGGCCGTGCGGAGGAGCGTGAGGGAGCTGGGACGTGCCGCGCTGCTGCGGAAGTGGTTGGGGGCCTCGTTGGCTTGCGCGACGTGCATTCGGACCGGGACGGTAGCACGTCGGACCCTCGGAGACGGCTGGACGGCCTTCCTGACCTCCGGCCCACCTCGGGTCGGGCCTCGGGCCCGGCGGGTCCTGTAGCATCGAGCGAGTGACACGTCCGACGGACGCAGGGCCGCGCCCCGACGAGGGCGCTGCGGCCGCGGACCGCCCGCCGATCCGCGCGGGTTCCAGCACTTCGCCGATCTTCATCGTGGGCCTGCCCCGTTCGGGCACGACCCTGCTGGCCGCGATGCTCGGCGCGCATTCCCAGATCGCGAGCGGTGCGGAGACCCTCTTCTTTCCCCGCCTCGCCGAGGCCGACCAGGCGCGGGTGCTGGACCCGAAGACCTGGCCTGTGGCGGGCGTGGACTTCGTCATGTCACTGCGGCTCGCGGATGCGTCCGTGGCGCAGCTCTTCGAGCAGGAGCGCGCCGACGTCGAGCGGTTCCTGGCCGCACGGTCTCCGTCCGTTGCCGCGCTGCTCGAGTCGCTCACCGCAGCACGGGCGGCCAGCCGCGGCAAGCGGCGCTGGGCGGAGAAGACGCCGCGCCACATCCTGTTCGCCGACCGCATCTGGGAGGCGTGGCCGGACGCGCGGCTCATCCGCATCGTGCGCGACCCGCGCGACGTGGCCCTGTCCCTGACGCGCGTCCCCTTCGGCACCGCGGACCTGGACGTGAACCTCTTCGAGATCGCGCGACATGAGCGGCTGACACGCCGCCTGTTCACCGGCGAGGACCGAGCGCTCACCGTCCGGTTCGAGGACCTCCTCGGGGAACCCGCCGCGACGCTGGGCCGCGTCTGCGAGTTCCTGGGCGAGGCGTTCGAGCCGGAGATGCTCGCCAGGGCCGGTGCCGGCGAGCTCGTCGCAGGCCACGAGTGGTGGAAGAGCGGCTCCACCGGGCCGCTGGACGCGTCTCGCGCCGGAGCATGGCAGGGGGAGCTCTCCGCGGAGGACCGCAAGCTGGCCGCCCTCGTCTGCCGCGACTACCTCCGCGCGTTCGGCTACGCAGGGTCCAGGGAGCCGCGCCGGATGGTCGCCGTGGTGACTCGTGGCGAGCTCACCTCACGCAAGGATGCGGACCTCGTCCTCGGCCTCGCGCGGCGCGATGCGGCAGCGGCCGATCCCATCGTGCGCTCGCCGGCCGCCATCGCGCGACACCGGACCGTGCTGTTCTACGGGCCGCTGCGCCAGCTCGGGGTGGATCTCGGCCGTGGCCGGCTCCAGCGTTCCGCGTCGCTCGTCCGGCTCGGGCTGGACCTGGCCGCGCGGCGGATGCGCGGCCGGCCCGCTGGGTGGTTGCGTCACGGCTCGGAGGTGACGGCACCGGAGACCCCGGCCGACCTCGTGGCAGCCGCCCTGGTCCAGCGACTCGGTCGTCGCATCGAGTCCGGCCAGCTCGACCGGCTGTTCGGCAGCGGGGCGGCCGGGGGCCAGTCGCGCTAGACTACGTCGCCGCCACCGGAGCGCAGCCCACCTCTGCCGGCCGCCGCCCTCAGGCGCATCCCATCCCCCTTTGATTCGGAACGAGCATGACCGTACGGCTGAGACCGACTGCCGGACCCCGACGCCGGCGAGGCGCTGACTCCGAGGACCGCTTCCAATTCTGGGTGACGATCGGCTTCATCGTGCTGATCGTGGCCGTCGGGCTGGTGCTCGTGGCCGCCATCGGGATCGGTTACTACAACTCCCACTTCAAGCCCATCGCCAACGTCGGCGAGACCAGTGTCACCCGCGACCAGTGGGCCGACCGGATTCGCCTGGAGCAGTTCCGCCTGGGCTTCCAGGAGCGGCGCCTGCGCTCGATGATCAACGGCGGCCAGATCGATCCCGAGCTGGGGCAGACGCTGCTCGCGGACATCCAGGCCAAGCAGGCGACCCAGACCGTCGCCAGCCAGTCCGCGAACGACCTGGTGGACCTGCTGTACAAGCAGCGCCTCGCCGGCGAGGCCGGCCTCACGGTCAGCGACGCGGACATCCAGGCCCAGATGACGAAGGAGGCCTCCACCCCGGAGCAGCGCCACGTGCTCGCGATCGTGATCGAGCCGGTCCCCGCGGTGGAAGGTGCGGATCCCACGACGGAGGACAAGCAGAAGGCCTACGACAACGCCACGAAGGCGGTCGCGGCGCTGGCCGCGGGCACGCCGTTCGAGCAGGTCGCCCAGCAGTACAACACCGGGGCGGCCAAGGACTCCGGCGGCGACCTCGGCTTCCTCACCTCGGACGACCCGACCGACACGACGTGGGTCGATGCGCTCTTCCGGCTGCCGGTCGACGGCACCACGCCGCTGATCAAGGGCGAGGACGAGGCGTACCGGATCGGCCGGGTCACGGAGATCAAGCCGGGCGCGGAGGACCCGTCGTACCGGCAGGATGCCGTCGAGGCCGTCGGCGACGGCAACTATCGCGAGCAGGTCCGCCTGGAGGCGCTGGCCGCCAAGCTCTCCGACAAGGTCGTCGCGGACGCGCTCGCGACCACGTCCGACCAGGTGCGCCTGGCCGAGATCTTCGTGGCGATCAACGGCTCCGACCCGTCGAAGGACGTCCAGGTGCACGCAAGCCACATCCTCTACTCGCCCAAGGACGACCCGCAGAACCTGGCCAGCCTGGCTCCCGAGGATCCGGCGTGGGAAGCGGCCAAGCAGCAGGCACAGAAAGCCGCGGACGACCTCCGCGCCATCGCCGACGCGGCCCAGCGCCAGACGCGCTTCCAGGAGGTCGCCAAGACCGAGAGCGACGACAAGACGAGCGGGGCCGCCGGCGGCGAGCTCGGCACGTTCACCCGTGAGGCGATGGTCGAGGACTTCGCCACACCGCTCTTCGACAACGCCGACCTCAAGCCGGGCGACATCGTCGGACCCGTCAAGAGCCAGTTCGGCTACCACGTGATCCTCTTCCAGGAGCGGATCCCGGCCGCGAACGACCGGCTCAAGGTCGTCCGTGATGCGCTCGCGGCGAGCGGTGCCGACTTTGCCGCGATCGCCCGCGACAACAGCGACGGCGAGCAGGCGCTTCAGGGCGGCGAGCTCGGGTGGCGCACCGCGGCCCAGCTCCCCGATGACGTGGCGCACGCCGCGTTCAGCGCAGCCGTCGGTGCGACGACGGCACCGGTGCAGCTGGACGAGGGCTTCTACATCGAGAAGGTCGAGGAGAAGGCCAGCCGCCCGCCGGACGGGCAGCAGGCCGCCACGATCGCCGCAACGGCGTTCGATGGCTGGTACACCACGAAGAAGGCCGACGCGGTCAAGGCCAAGCTGATCGTCACCGACGAGTCCATCTTCTCGGCGGGCTGAGGTGGCCTCCGGGCGGCGCGGGCTCTGCGTCTGGTTCACCGGGCTCTCCGGGTCCGGCAAGAGCACCACGGCCGCGGCACTCGTGGACCTGTTCCGTGCCGACGACCGCGAAGTGACCGTCCTCGACGGGGATGCCGTCCGCACCCACCTGTCGCGAGGCCTCGGCTTCAGCAAGGAGGACCGCGACACCAACGTGCGGCGCATCGGGTACGTGGCGGCGGAGGTCGTTCGCCACGGGGGGCTCGTGGTGGCCGCAGTCGTCAGCCCGTACCGGCAGACGCGCGACGAGGTGCGCTCCATGGTCGGCACCGGACGCTTCTTCGAGGTCTTCGTGGACACGCCGCTGGAGGTGTGCGAGTCGCGCGACGTGAAGGGCTGGTACGCCCGCGCCCGCTCCGGCGAGGTGGAGGGCTTCACCGGCGTCGACGATCCGTACGAGCCGCCGCTCCAGCCGGAGCTGACGCTGCACACGACCGACACGACGCCCGCGGCGAACGCGCGCCTCGTCCTCACCGAGCTGGAGTCGCGCGGCTACCTCGAACCGGCGTAGGCTGAGGCGGATGGACGGAACGCTGCTGGTGTCGCCGATCTTCCCTGCGCAGCGGGTGCTGCCCGCCCGCCGCCCCTGGTTCACGCCGGCCGTGTGGAGGCCATCGTCGAAACTGCGTCTTATCGCTGGCACCGCGGCTTCAACCAGCGGATCCGAAGCCATCTCTGCCCGGAACGCCGCGCTTCCCACCCGGAATGTCGGCCCTGTCGACAATCGAACGATGCGTGTCGGCCGGCCGTGGCCTGCCTCGCCGAGTTGGGCCCGAAAGCGCTCGTGGTGACGATGGCATCGACACCGACGGCCGCTGGGGCCGCGGCCGCCATCGAGGCGCTGCTGGCCCTTGACCCGTCCGCCGTGGACGCGGGGCTTCAGGTGCTGCCGCTCGACGCCCTGGTCCGGCGGCCATTCGACCCGGGGGTCGGTCTCCTCCTGATCGCGACCGACGACGCCGGCAAACCCTCGGCGGCCGGCGGTCCCGGCGACCAGACGCAATTCGAGCCGGCGGTTCTTCCCGGCCGCCACGGGCACGGCGCCGATCCGCTCGATCTCCTGAGGCGGCTCTATCCGGCCGCGCACCCGGTCGTCGGGCTGTCGGGCGCACCGGACACAACGATCGAGTCCCTCGACCCATCCACGCTCGCGTCGCGCGCCGTCTTCCTGCCGCCGCTTCGCGGGATCTGGAACGCGTCGAGCCCGCACGCGCTGGCCTGGCTGGTCGCGCGGCTGCGCGGGCCGGGCGGCTGCCCGTGGGATGCCGAGCAGGACCACGAATCGCTTCGGCCGTTCCTGCTCGAAGAGGCGTACGAGGTCTACGACGCGCTCGAGGGTGGCTCGACGCCGGACCTCGCCGAGGAGCTCGGCGACCTGCTCCTCCAGATCGTGCTGCACTCCCAGTACGGGGCGGAGGCCGGTGTCTTCGACCTGGCCGACGTGCAGCGCGGCATCTTCACGAAGATCGTCCGCCGGCATCCTCACGTCTTCGGAGACGTGACCGTCGGCTCGGTTGACGACGTCGTGCGGAACTGGGAAACCATCAAGGCCGAGGAGCGTGCCGCGGATCGCGCCGCGGACGGTGCCGCGCAGCCCACGACCGCGGACGGCCCTGCCGGCTCTGCCGCGAATGCGGCCTCCGCCGGCATGCCCGCTGCCTTCAAGGGCCTGTCGCGGTCCTTGCCGGCTCTGGCGTACGCGTCCGAGATGCAGTCTCGCGCGGCCGGTCTCGGATATGACTGGCCGGACCTGGAGGGCGTCATCGACAAGATCGCCGAGGAAGCCGCCGAGCTGCTGGCGGCAACCGACGAGGCGCAAACGAGGGAGGAGTTCGGAGACTTGCTGTTCGTGATGGTCAATATGGGCCGGAAGCTGGGCGTCGATCCAGAGTCCGCGCTGCGCGCTGCCAGCCGGAAGTTCGCCAGCCGCTTCGCGCGCGTCGAGCGGCTCGCGGGCGGCCGCAGTTTGGAGCTGCGTGCCTTGGGGCTGGATGCGCTCGACGACCTCTGGCAGGAGGCCAAGCGCGAGGAGGCCGCGGACCAGGAGGCCGCCGGCAAGGACGCCTCTGCCAGCGCCGAGATGGCCGCCTCCGCGGGAACGGCCGCATGAGCATCGGCGGCGGATCCCGTTTCCGCGCCGACGGCCGGACGCCGGCGCAGCTGCGCCCCGTCTCGGTCACGCTGGACGTCCAGAAATGGACCGCAGCGTCCTGCATCATCCGGATGGGCGACACGCACGTCCTGTGCGCGGCCACGATCGAGGAGCGCATCCCGCCCCACCTTCGCGGCAAGGGCGTCGGCTGGGTCACGGCCGAGTACTCCATGCTCCCCGGCGCCACGTCCGAGCGCAGCCAGCGCGAGTCCGTCAAGGGACGCCTGGGGGGCCGGACGCACGAGATCCAGCGGCTGATCGGACGGTCGCTCCGGGGCGTGGTCGACACGGCGGCGCTCGGCGAGCGCACGGTGACGGTGGACTGCGACGTGCTCCAGGCAGACGGCGGGACGCGGACCGCTTCGGTCACCGGCGGCTGGATCGCACTCGCACTCGCGCTGAAGCGTCGGGGGCTCGAGCGTGCGCTGGCCGGCCGGATCTCCGCCGTCAGCGTCGGCATCGTGGAAGGCGCCCTCCTGCTCGACCTGGACTACTCCGAGGACTCCCGCGCCGAGGTCGACTTCAACGTCGTCGGCACGGACGCCGGCACGTACGTCGAGGTCCAGGGCACCGCCGAGGGGAAGGCTTTCACGCGGGCACAGATGGACGGCCTGCTGGGCCTGGCGGACTCTGGGCTCCAGCGCCTGTTCGAGGTTCAGGCGGAGACGATCGCGCGCGCCACCGCGAAGGAATGAGCCGCGGCCCGTCAGGCGGCAGGCGCCGCATCCTCGTTGCGACGCGCTCGCGGCACAAGCTGGACGAGCTGCGGGCCCTATTGACCCTGCCGGGCACGGACCTGGTCTCGCTGGACGACGTGGGCATCGAGGACGAGGCCGTCGAGGATGCGAGCACGTTCCGCGGCAATGCGATCCTGAAGGCTCGCTTCTATGCGGCCCGCTCGACGCTGCCGACGCTCGCGGACGATTCCGGGCTGGAGGTGGACGCGCTCGATGGGGCGCCCGGTGTGCGGACGAGACGCTATGCGGGGCCGGACCCGACCGACGCGGAGAACAACGCGAAGCTGCTGGCCGCGCTGGACGGGCTACCCCCCGAGCGTCGCACGGCGCGCTACCGGTGCGTCCTCGCGTATGTGGATCCCGGCGACGTTTCCCCGGATCGAGCGCAACGGCACCGCCTGCCCGCCGTGGTCACGCGCTCGGGGCGCTTCGAAGGGCGCATCGCGGCCGCGCCCCGCGGAGCGGGCGGCTTCGGCTACGACCCCATCTTCGAGCCGGCGGGCGAACCCGCGGGCGGTCGCACTGTCGGCCAGATGTCCAGCGAGGAGAAGAACCGGGTCTCGCACCGGGCCAAGGCTGCGCGGGCGATGTCCCGCTATCTCCACGCCCGTGGCGGCTGGGAGCCGCGTGATTCCACGTGACGCTCAGCCCGGTCCGGGAGAGAGCGGCGTGTGCGGTCCGGGGCGCACTGCTGCAGCAACGGATCGGCATGGGTCATGACCGGGGGGCCCGATCGGGCGATGGACGCTGAGGCTCCCCGGCCGCAGATTCTGGGTCGACCGTCACGCCCTTCATCAAGAGGTATCGAGCATATGACCTTCATCACCCGTTGGATCGAATCCGTCCGCGACGAGCGCGGGCAGGGACTCGCTGAGTACGCGCTCATCCTGGCCCTGATCGCGGTGATCGCGATCGCAGCCCTGGTCTTCCTGGGCACGCAGATCAGCTCGATCCTGTCGACCGTCGGCGCAAGCATCTGACGGAGGGCCCTTCGAGGGAGGGGCCTCCCACAATCGTCAACTCGAAGGCGTCGGTCACCGGACCGGCGCTTTCCTCGTTTCTCCCGTTCGTCAGCCGGCCTGGACCCCGGCCTTGAGGACGCGACGGAGCGAGAGGTCCCCGTCGACGACGACGAGGTCGGCCGGGCCGCCGAGCGTCAATCTTCCAAGGTCGTCCCGCCCGAGCAGCCGCGCGGGAACCTCCGTGACCGTCGAGACGGCCTCGGCCAGGGCCGCACCCAGCTTCTGGAGCCGTGCCGCGGACTCCAGCAGCGTGCTCATGCCGCCGCTGAGCTGGCCGGCGGGCCCGGTTGCCACGCCGTCCCGGACGGTGATCGCCGATGGCCCGAGCGTGTAGCTGCCGTCCGCGAGTCCTGCTGCCGGAACGTCATCGGTCACCAGCGCCAGGCGGCCCGGGGCCGCGCGCCAGACCAGTCGCTCGATGTCCGGGGCGAGGTGGACGTGGTCCAGGATGATCTGGATCGTGACGTCGACGCGGGACAGGGCCGCGCCGACGATCCCCGGGTCCCGGTGGCCCATCGGGCGCATCCCGTTGAACAGGTGCGTGACCGTCCTCGCGCCGCGGTCGAACGCCTGCCCCGCGACCTCGGCCGTCGCGTCCGTGTGCCCGCACGAGACCACGACGCCGCGAGCGACGAGCACCTCGATCAGCTCCAGCGCACCGGGCAGCTCCGGGGCCAGCGTCATCAGGGCCAGCGGCCCCGCCGAGATGAATCGCTCGGCAAGCTCCAGATCCGGGTCGCGCAACGCCTCGACCGGGTGGACGCCGCGGCGCGCCGGTGAGAGGAACGGGCCTTCGGCGTGGATGCCCGCGATCTCCGCCTCGCCGCCGCCGGCCGTGCCGCCGCCGGCCGTGCCGCCGCGGACCTGCGCCCGCAGGGCGGCCGCGATGCGCTCCATCGCCGCAATCATGTCCTCGACCGGGGCGGAGACGATCGTCGGCAGGAAGGCGGTCACACCGGTTTGCAGCAGGGCTCTGGCCGCCTGGCGATGGTCCTCGGGCGTGGCGGTCATGAAGTCCACGCCGCCGTAGCCGTTGACCTGGAGGTCCACCAGCCCGGGGATGGCGATGCCCGTCCCCCCTGCCGGGCTCCGCACCCCGCTGATCCGGCCCTCCCACACCTCGAGGTCCGTATCGACGAGCTCACCGTTCAAGATCGCGGCGCTGACGCCGAGCCGCATCGGACCTCCCGCTTCGAGTCGATTCAGGCTAGCAGCCGGCTCGGTCCCTGCGCTGAGATCGCGAGTGCCGCCGGCCTCTAGCATTGCCGGGCATGCCTCCCGGGGAGACGGTAGCCACCGTCCAGCTCTTCGTCGTCCTCATCGGCCTCATGGCCGTCGTGGGCCTCGTGCTGCACCGCCTCGCCATCCCGGCGCTGCCGTACTCCGTGGCGCTGGTCGTGTGCGGGCTGATCGTTGGCGCCGCGTGCCCCGGCCTGGACGGGCACGTGACACCCGAGCTGATCCTGATCGTGCTGCTCCCGGGGCTCGTCTTCGAGGCCTCCTACCGGCTGGAGCTGGACGAGCTGCGCGGCGCGTTCGGCGGGATCGCGCTCCTCGCCGCGCCCGGCGTGCTGGTCGCGGCGGCGATCGTGGCCGTGGCCCTGAACGTCGGAACCGGCATGCCGCTGGAGATCGGCTTCGTCGTCGGGGCGATCGTCGCGGCCACGGATCCGGCTGCCGTGGTGTCGACGTTCCAGCGCCTCCCCACCCCGGGCCGCCTGAACACGCTCGTGCAGGGCGAGAGCCTGCTGAACGACGGGACGGCGCTGGTCACGTTCGCCATCGCGGTCAAGGTGGTCACCGGCGGCGTCACGCTCGGCGGCGCGGTCCTGGATTTCGCCGTGGCGATTGCCGTCTCGGGCGCCATCGGGGCCGTGACCGGCTTTGTCGCCTCGCGGCTGATCGCGCTCGTCGACGATCACCTGCTGGAGCTGACCATCTCGCTGGTCGCCGCCTACGGCACGTACATGGTCACCGACGCGATCCACCAGTCCGGCATCATCGCCACGGTCGTGGCCGGTGTCGTGCTCGGCAACTACGGCCGGCGTCACGGAATGTCGGCAAAGTCCAGCGAAGCGATCGACACCGTCTGGGAGTTTGTCGGTTTCCTGCTCACCGCGGCCGTCTTCCTGCTGATCGGACTGGCGATCCCGCTGGCGCGGCTCGTCGACGCGCTGCCGTGGATCGTCTGGGGCATCCTCGGCGCCCAGGTCGGGCGCGCGGTGGTGATCTACGGGGTGCTCGGCGGCGCCTCCCGCCTCCGCTCCGGTCCCGGCAGGCCGGCGCTCCCCACCGCATGGCTGCACGTCCTGTTCTGGTCGGGCCTGCGGGGCGCGGTGGCGGTGGCCATCGCGCTCTCGCTGCCACTCGATTTCCCGCAGCGCGCGCTGCTCCAGGAGATCACCTTCGGGATCGTGCTCTTCACGCTCGCCGTCCAGGGCACGACCGTCGAGCTCCTGTGCCGCCGCACCGGCGCGCTGCTGTCCAGCCGCTCTGCCGCTGGACCGGCCGTATGATGCGGACCCGTCGGGGCGTGGCGCAACGGCAGCGCACGTGCTTTGGGAGCACGAGGTTGCGGGTTCGAATCCCGCCGCCCCGACCAACTGTGCCGCGCCTGGACTGAGGCCTCGAGGCGGGACCATCACATCCGGCGCCCGCGTCCGTCTCAATGGTCGCCCAATGCCCGGTGTTTCCTTTCGCACGCTGACTCTCCTGGTTCTCGTGATGGCAGGCTGCTCGTCGGCGGTGCCGCCATCGGCCGGCACGCCGTCCGCGGCTGCCAGCCCTTCGGCTGCGGCGTCATCCTCCCGCGCACCGCAAACCCCGGCGATCGAGACAGCGCCGCCTGAAACCTCTGCACCGACGACCGCCCCGGGAGGACCCTCGCCCGGCGAGACCGCCCCGCCCGAAACTCCGGCACCGCCGGGGAGTCCATTCCCAGGACCCTCGGTCGCACCCAGCCCGAGCCCGTGCCCATCGTCCGCGCTCGGCGTCGCCTGGCCCGCCGACGCCTCGAGCGCTGGGCAGTCGACCTCCACGACGAGCGCCGGCGGAGAGCCTGCCGCCGGTCGCTGGGCCGGCTCATGGAGCCCGGAGGGCGAGGCGCCGATCGCGCCACGGACGGATGCGGTGTCGGTCAACGTGGACGACCAGGCGTTCGGCGTCCTCATCTGGGGCGGCGTGGACGCGAACGGAATGTTGCTCAACGACGGCGTCGCCATCGATCGCCAGACGCTGCGCTCGCGGGTGCTCCCACAGGCGCCGATCTGCCCTCGGCGAGACTTCGGCTACACCTTCGACGGCGAGAGCCTCCTGATCTACGGAGGCGTCGATGCCGCCGGCACGCCGCTCAACGACGGCGCCGCGTTCTCGGTGACCTATGGCACCTGGACGGCGATTCCGCCGGGGCCCCTGCCTCCCGGGCCCGCCCGGATGGCGGGTGACCTCAACGACGTGTTCGTCGTGTCACGCGACCCCGCGAGCGGCCTCGGCCACCTCGCGATCCTGAGCCGCTCGAACTTCGAGATGCGCTGGGAGGACGTCGGGGAGGTGCCGCTCCCACCGCGGGCGCGGTACGAGCTTTTCTACTGCTGCGAGGACACGTCCTCGAGCGCGACGATCCTGAGCATCTCGGATGCGGGCTTCGCGGCAGCGGCGACGTATGACAACGAGTATCCCCACGTGGGGGACTGGGAGCAGCTCGGAACGTTCCCATTGTCAGCAGGGCCAGGTCCGGGACCGGTGTCCGGGCGCACGGTGACCAGCCTGACGCTTGCCTGGATCCGGGAGGCGACGTCGAGCATGCCCGAGTCGGACGTCCTCGGGCCGTACCTCGTGGTCGCCCATCCTGATGAGCGCTCGACGCATGTCATCGGCGGCGCTCCAGCGGCCGCTGTCGGAGACGCCGGCCTCGCGCTCACGCCCGACCATGTCGTGAGTCCCGCCGCGCTCGTGGCGTACGACTTCGTGGAGAAGCGCTGGGAGTCCATGTCCGCGGACCTCGGGCGGGTGGACGGCCCGCGGACCGGCGCGGTCTCGTGGTGGTCGCATGGGCAGCTCTACCTGTGGGGCGGCCGTGCTCCGGATGGGTCGATGGGATCCGAGGTGTTCGTCTTCCATCCACGCCTCCCGGCCGGCGTCTACGCGCTGCCAGGCGGGTATCAGTCCTTGTCCTGCGGTGACGTGGGGTACGAGGCCATGGAGCACATCTGGACCCTGCGAGCGGATCGCGAGGACCCGCTGCTGGTCTGGCTCGAGTCCCGCGGTCACCGGCTGCCCACCCAGTGGCCGGATGGATACACGGTCCGGTTCAAGCCGGATGTCCTGATCCTCGCACCCAGCGGCAAGATCGCGGCCCGCGAAGGTGACACCTGGGGCAGGGGAACCACGAACGGCAGGGTCTACGCGTGCCTCACCGATCGAGCCGCGTACTTCTAGGCGGCAACGCTATGGCGCAGCCAGGGGCTCCTTCGTCACCAGGTTCGAAGCGGAGGTGATCGCGCGCCGCGGCGACTGGCGGATGACGCCCTTGAGGCGAGCCCGCCGAACCAGCTCGCCCGCCACGCCAACGACGATCACGCCGATCGCCAGGTTGACCAGGTCCTGCTGCGTCTTCAGCGCGCCGAGCGCCACCAGCAGCGCCGTGGCCGCGGCGGGAGGATGCGACGCGTGAAGCAACGCCGCGAGCAGGATCGTGATCGCGATGGCGGCGGTTGCTGCGGCGACCCGCGCAGCCACCAGGACGTGGTCGGACAGCGGCGCGGGCGCGTCCCAGGCCGTGAACAGGGCGACGCCGGCAAGGCCGCCGAGCACGCCGGAGAGATGGCCGAGGAGGATGTTCCAGAGCCGTGACGCGGGATGCGCCGGGTTGTCCGCCTGGAGATAGGCCGTCGGGCCGAGGCTGGCCATCAGGATCGGCAGGTTCAAAACCAGCCCGATCGCCCCGACGAGGAGGATCAGCCCCGCGCCGGCCGCGGGCGCCCAGATCGGGTCGGGCACGCTGGAGATCCGTGGCGTTCGCGGCAGCGACGCCGCCAGCTCCGGAGCCGGATCGACCGGGACGGCCAGCGTCTGCGGGGCGGCCTCCTTGAGCTGGTCATCGATCCAGGTGAGGGTGCGATCCAGCTCGCGTCCCGCCTCATCCGCGGCCGTCACAAGCTCGGCATCGTGCAGCTCGTCCCCAGCCTGCGCGACGACCGTCCATGAGCTCCGCACCTGGGTCGCCAGCACCAGGAGGTCCTGGAGGTCCTGGAGCAGGCCCATGCCGCCGACGCGGGTCCCGTAGAACAGGGCGCTCCTCAGACGCTCGGGATGCTCGCTCGGGACGGCGCCGAAGCGGCGCTGGAGCCGCTCGAGATGTCCGAGGTGGAGCTCGCACCAGCCGGCGAAGACGCGCGCGAGGCCGCTGATCTGAGGTTCGCTCCCGTGACGAGAGGCCATCAGGAGGAACGCGTCCCGAAGCTGCTGCTCCCCGCCGCTGGTGATGCCCAGCCAGCGCGCGATCTGTGCGGCGGTGCGGGCCGGGACCTCGGCGGCGCCGGCCACCGGCCGCGGGCTCGGTTTGGATGCCGCGGGGGGCGCGCTCACCTGGCGCCTCCGGCGACGGGATCGCCGTCCGAACGGGGAGCACCGGCCGGGACCGTTCCGACGTCCGTGTCCGACTCGTCAGACCGTGACGCTCCGTCGGGAGCCGCGCTCCGCGGCAGCGGCTCGCCGTCGTCGGCCACCGCCGCCACCCGCACGACGGCGTACTTGAGGAACGGCTGCTTGCTGACGGGGTCCCAGCCGGTCAGCGTCAGCTCGTTCGCGGCCTGGCGCGCCCCGGGGCGGTCCCACGAGCCGTAGTGGAAGGGCATGAACGCCATCCCGGGCTCGATGCCGCCGACGCGAGCCCGGCCGCGGGCGGACCCGCGACGCGAGGTCACCTCGACCATGTCGCCCTCAGCGATCCTGAATCGCGCGGCGTCCTCGTCGGAGAGCTGCACGAACGCGGCCGGCGCCGCCGCTTCGAGCGCCCGGGCTCGACCGGTCTTCGTGCGCGTGTGGAAGTGGAAGGCCACGCGCCCTGTCGTCAGCAGGAGGGGATAGTCGTCGTCGGGCGACTCGGGCGGGCTGACGTGGTCGGCAGCCTTGATCCAGGCCTTGCCGTCGGGGTTGACCGCGCGGTACTGGTCGGCCGTCACCGCGGCGCCCGTGAGCAGGTCGTGGCCGTACGTCTCGCACCGCTCTGCCTGCGTGTTGAAGACCCCGTCCGTGTAGAGCCGCTCCGTGCCGTTGGGGTGCTCGGCGTCGATGGGCCACTGGATGCCCGAGCCGCCGCTCAGCTTCTCGTAGGTGAAGCCGGTGTAGTCGGACACCCGGCCCGCCGTCGCCCGCTTCCACGCCTCGAACGCGCTCTCGGCGTCATGCCACTTCACGAGCGGGGCGCCGTCCTTGTCGCGAAGGTCCATGCGCGCGGCGAAGTCGAGCAGGATGTCCAGGTCGGAACGCGCCTGTCCGGGCGGCTCCACGGCCTTGTGGGACAGGTGGACCGTCCGGTCGATGTTCGTGAAGCAGCCCGTCTTCTCGCCCCAGAGTGCCGCGGGGAGCACGACATCGGCAAGCTCCGCCGTCTCGGTCATGAACGCGTCGTTGACGATCACGAACAGCCCGTCCCGGCCCAGGATGGAGCGGATCCGCCGCAGCTCGGGCATCGACACGGCCGGATTCGTGCCGATGATCCAGAGCACCCGAATGGAGCCGGTTTCCGCGTACCGGAACAGCTCCATGGCGTGCGTCGGCGGGTTCCAGTGGGGCACCTTGGCCGCATCCACGTTCCAGACGCGCGCGAGGTCCTGGATGTGCTCCGGATTGGCCCAGTTCCGGAACGCCGTGAGCTGGCCGTCCGCGCCGCATTCACGCGTGTTCTGCGCGGTCGGCTGCCCGTTCATCTGGAACACGGTCGACCCGGGCTTGCCGATGAGGCCGCGGACCAGGTGCAGGTTGTTGATCTGGACGGCGGAGGCGGTCGCCTGGAGTTGCTGGTAGACGCCCTGCAACGCGGTGGAGACCAGCGTCGGGGTCGTCCCAAGCAGTTCGGCCGCCTCTTCGATGCGGGCGGCCGGGATCCCGGTGATCTCCTGGACGCGAGCCACCGGGTAACGCGCCACCGTGCGCTGGAGGTCCTCGAACCCGATCGTGTGCTGCTCGATGAACTCCGCGTCCACGTGGCCGGCCGCGATGACCAGGTTCAGCAGGCCGTTGAGGAGCGCGAGGTTCGTGCCGATCCTCGGGCTGAGATGGACGTCGGCATGCTTCGCGGGCACCGTCCGCCTCGGATCGACCACGACGAGCTTCGGGGGATTGGGACCGGCCAGCCGGTCGAGGATGCGCGACCACACCACGGTCTGCGTCGAGGCCATGTTGTGGCCGAACAGCATCACCGCGTCTGTGACGTCGAAATCCGTCAGCGACCCGGGAGCTCCATCGGTGCCGAAGGACTCCATCAGCGCCGCCGCGGCCGTTGCCGTGCAGAGACGGGTGTTGCCGTCCACGTGCCCGGTGCCGATGCCGCCGTGGGCGACCACCGCCAGCGTGTAGTACTCCTCCAGGAACAGCTGGCCGGTGTTGTAGAAGCCAACCGATCCCGGCGTGTACCGCTCGATCGCGTCGCCGGTGCGCTCCACGATCAGCGACATCGCCTCATCCCAGCTCACCGGCTCGCGGTGGCCACCGCGGTTGATCAGCGGCGTCGTCAGGCGGTCGCGGCTGGCATTCGCCTCCCACCCGTGCAAGCCCTTCGGCCCCAGACGGCCTCGGTTGACGCGGTCTTCCGTCCGGCCGCGGACGCCGACGATCCGCCCGTCCCTGACGCCGATGTCCAGCCCGCATCCGGCGGAGCAGAGCACGCATGCCGACTGGACCCACCGATCCGGGGCCTCGCTCGTGCGCCAATCCTCACGCTCGGGCCACGGCCCATGGTGCGGCGTTCGCGCGCCCCAGATTTTCTCGATCGCGTCACGGCTCTGATCGATCCGACGCTCCATCATCGTGAGCTTCTGCCGGGCTCGGAGGCGGCCGCGATGGTGGAGGTTCGCGCGGCATATCGGACACGTTGCGACGCACGTCCTGCGCGCCGGCGCACGCCCAGCGGGCCCGCAACGGGTTACGAAACCCAGCGTCGCAAGGCGGCTGCAACGTCATCGGGACTCCCGTCCGGCGGTCGTAGCGCACCCCGTGATGAACTGCCCACATGGAGTTCCCGTCACGAACCCTTTCTTTCGCTCACCCTCGAAAGGGCGCTCGATGAGCCGCTCCGGCGCGGTCGCAATTCCCGTCGAGACGCCCTCCGAAGGGCCTATCGGAAGCAACGCGACGACGATCGGACCCACCGCCTCCCCAGGCTCGTGGCGGCTCGGGATCCATGGCCGGCCCGTGGCCGTGATGACGGGCGAGCCCGCACCGGCGGCGCCCGCCCCGGCGGCGCCCGCCGCCCAGGGTGCCAAGCGGGCGCTGCGGACTGCGTCGACGCGCACGGAGGACTACCGGCGACGTGCCCTTGCTCTCTGGCCGCGGCTCGACCCGGGGAAGCTCCGGCGCACCCGGGGAGAGGCCGCCCGCATCGCACGCCTCGTGGAGCGCCGCACCGCGCTCCCGTTCGAGATGATCCTCGGGATGCTGACGCGCGGCGACTGAGTCGGGGCGACTGACCTCGCGGCGACCGGGGCACGCCCACCGCGGGTCTCGCGACCTTCTAGAGCGAGCCCCAGTGGTACGACTGCTTCACGATCCGCAGGTAGACGAACGTCTCGGTCGTCATGACGCCGGGGACTTTCCGCAGCCGTTCGGCCAGGAAGTGCAGCAGCGCCTCGTTGTCCTGGCAGACCGTCTCGACCAGGAGATCGAACGCACCCGCCGTCACGACGACGTAGATGACCTCCGGCAGCTCCGCGATCTTCGCCGCGGCCTCCAGCAGGCGGTCGCCCTCGCAGCGGACCCCGACGAGTGCCATCTGGTCGTAGCCGAGCTTCAGCGGGTCGGCGACTCCGACGATCTGGAGGACGCCGCGCTCGATGAGCCGGTTGGTGCGGGCGCGGACGGCCGCCTCGCTGACGCCCAGCTCGGAGGCGATGCGGGTGAAGGGACGCCTCCCGTCTTCCTGGAGCCGCTCCACGATCTGGAGGTCCAGCTCAGACAGGTCGTCCGGGATTCGGGGCTGCGACGGGCGCGCTGCCTGTTGCATGGGGTCCACACTATCAGGCCGCCGGCAGTACCTAGGGGCCAAGACCGCTAGTACCATCGGGTTCGAACCCCGAGGGGTGCTCAGGTTCATTCCCCCGCCGCGTCCCAGACCGCGGCGCCAAGCTCCGGAACGGCGTGCCAATGGCACAAGTGCTCGTCATGCTCGGTGTGGTCTTCGTGGCCGTCGTCTGCCTGTCCGCCGTGGTCGTCGCGGCGTGGGTGACATGGCGCCAGACCGCACGGTCAGAAGCCTCAACTGCCCGCACGCCCGCCGGGGCGGCGCTGGTCGCCGGTTCGACGCGGCTTGGGTCCGCCACGGACGACCCCGCGACGAGCGTGGCCGGGCCCCAGTTCGACCGGGTCGTCCGCGTGATCTCGCTGCTGTTCCTCGCGGCCGTCGGCACGGTGGTCCTGGTGAGCCGGGCGTACCCGGAGACCGAGGTCGCCATCCAGCTGCTGGTCTCGGCGGGGATCCTGGCCGTCGTCTTCCTCCAGGACCTCCTCCCGACCGCGGCGCTGGGGCAGGGCCGCCGCTGGATCGAGGCCGCGCTGGCGACCGGCTTCGTCGCGGTCCTGACCGGACTGACCGGCGGGCTCTCGAGCCCCTTCTTCGTCGGCTTCTTCCTGGTCGTCGCCGGAGCATCGCTGTCGCTCGAGGAGGCCGCGCCGCTCCTGCTCGCGCTCCTCGCGGCCGGCAGCTACGCCCTCGTCGGGGTCGCGGTGGCCGCGCCGGACGAGCTGGGGGCGGGCACGCTGGCCTGGCTCGGCTTCAACGTGGTGAGCCTGTCCCTGCTCGCTTTCCTGGCGAGCGTCGTGGGTCGCGAGCAGCGACGGGCGCGCGAGGCCGCCATCAGCCTGTCCCGCTTCGATCCGCTGACCGGCCTGTTCAACCGCAACTACTTCTTTTCGGTGCTGGACCAGGAGATCCGGCGCGCGGCTCGCAGTGGCGGGCACTTCGCCGTTCTGATGATCGACCTGGACGACATGAAGCCGGTCAACGACACCTTCGGCCACCAGCAGGGTGACGAGCTGCTCCGCGGGGTGACCTCCACGATCCAGAAGGACCTGAGGAGCACGGACATCGCCGCGCGATACGGCGGCGACGAGTTCGTCGTGCTGCTGTCCGACACGGACGCGCAGGGCGCCCACACCGTTGCCGAGAAGCTGCGCTCGGACATCGCTCAGGTCGCGGTCGGGTCCATGGACCGGCCCGCCCGCACCACCGTCTCGGTCGGCCTCGTCTCGTACCCCGAGGACGGCACGACCGTGGAGTCGCTCATCTCGGACGTGGATCGGGCGATGTACGAGTCCAAGCGTCGCGGCAAGAACCAGATCGTCGGCTACACCACGCGCACGGAGCGGGTCGCGACGCCCGTCACGCCCCCCAGGACGAGCTCGACGATGGAACGCGAGCCCTCCCGGATCCTTGCCCGCGAGCCGTCGCGGCCGCCGCCGGGGGCGCCTCTGCGCGAGACAGGGTCTCGGCCGGAGACGGCCTCCATGGGTGGACGGCCCGTCTCGCGACGCAGCGACGAAACGCTGCGTCCCGCCTGGGACAGCACGGCGCCGGCCGCGCCGGGAGGCGCGGACGGTGAGCCACGCAGCTACGTGGCGATCCACGTCCAGAGGCCGCAGGCCACCGGGCAGGCGAACGAGCCGGTCGTCGACACGGAGCGCTGAGGCCCCAGCCGAGGCGCCGCGGAGTCCGGTGTAGAGTCTCCGCCATGCCCATCGATCCAGCGCAGGGCCCGCTCGGCTTCGGCACTCGCGCGATCCGCGCGGCGAGCACGCCGCCCGAGGTCCGGCAGGTCGCGAACTCGGTCCCGATCTACCAGGCGGCCACCTTCGCCGCCGAGGATTCGGCCGAGCTCGGCGACATCCTGTCCGACCGGAAGCCCGGCTACGCCTACGCCCGCATCGACAATCCGACCGCCTCGGCCATGGCCGACGCGATTGCCGAGCTCGAGGGAGCCGAGGCGGCCTTCAGCTTCGCGTCGGGGATGGCGGCGATCCACGGCACGCTCCTGTCGCTGCTCCGGAGCGGCGACCGCGTGGTCTCCACGAGGGCCGTCTACGGCAGCACGCGGCAGCTCATGACGCACATCCTCGCCCGGTTCGGCGTGGAGATCGTCTTCGTCGACCCAACCGATCCTGACGCCGTCGAGGCCGCGCTGGCGCCCGGCGCGCGCGTCCTCTACCTGGAGACGATCTCGAACCCGACGATCATCGTGGCGGACCTTGCCGACCTGGTGGAGCGAGCGCACCGACATGGCGCGACGGTCGTCGTCGACAACACCTTCGCTTCGCCGTTCCTCTGCCGGCCCCTGGAGCTCGGCGCCGACCTGGTCATCGAGTCGTGCACCAAGTGGATCGGCGGCCATTCAGATGTGATCGCGGGCGCGGTCTCGGGCAGCCGCGAGCTCATCGGTGCCATCCGGGCCGTTGAGGTGGACACCGGCGCGATCGCGGCGCCGTTCAGCGCGTTCCTTGTCCTCCGCGGCATCGAGACGCTGCACGTTCGGATGGAGCGGCACTGCGCGAACGCGCTGGCGCTCGCGCGCTACCTCGAGGGCCGCCCGGAGGTCCTGTCGGTGATGTATCCGGGCCTGCCGAGCCATCCTCAGGCAGAGGTCGTGCAGCGGGAGCTGCGCGCCGGCGGCGGCATGCTTGCCCTCGACCTTGGGGCCCGCGCCGCCGCGTCCGCGTTCCTGGACGCGCTCTCGATCCCGCCGCGCACCGCGTCCCTCGGCAGCATCCAGACGATCGCCGTGCATCCACCGTCCAGCACCCACCGGCAGCTCAGCGCGGATGAGCTGGCGGCCGCGGGGATCCCCGAGGGGCTCGTGCGCGTCTCCGTGGGGCTGGAGGACATCGAGGATCTGGCCGTCGACCTGGCCGCGGGCCTGGCGGCCGCGCGCGCCACCGCCCTCGTGGCCTGAGCCGCCGGGGCGTTCAGACCAGGAACAGGAGATCGCAGGCGGCCGTGCGCGCAGCCCCGCAGCAGGGGGCCCGGGCGGAGCAGAGAGCATCGCGCAGCCGGCGGCGGAGCCGCACCGGCGAAGGAAGAGGACTCGTTCATCGCTACCATCGGCATCCGCACCCGTGAGGGCAGCCCCTCCCTGAGCGACCCGCTCTCGCGGCTCGGCCGCGGTGCGTGGCGGACCCTGACGTCGGTCCGCTTCGCCGTGCTCCAGATCATCGTGATCACGATCAGCGGCCTGATCGGGACGCTGGTTCGCCAGTTCCCGGCCTTCTCGCTCCACGATCCCGGCGCATACGCCGAGCAGGTGGCCGAGATGCACCGGCGCTGGGACGCGATGGGCCTCGGCGGGCTCTCGTTCGGCCCGCTCCTGGTGGACGTGTTCGACCGCCTCGGGTTCTTCCGGATCTTCAGCGCGCCATGGTTCGTGCTGTGCCTGTCCGTGCTCGTGATCAGCATCGTCTGCTGCACGCTCGACCGGACGCCGAAGCTCTGGCGCGGCGTACGCCTCGTCAAGGTGGAACAGCCGGCGGCGTTCTTCGACATCAGGCTCTCCGAGCGCGCCGTGTCCGAGCACGGGACGGCCGCCCCCGACGACATCGCACGCATCCTCCGCTCCAAGCGGTTCAAGGTGCGACGGGCGACCGCGGCGGACGGCCAGGAGGTCGCCTGGGTGTATGGGGACCGCAACCAGTATTTCAAGCTCGCCACGCTGTTCACGCACCTCGGGCTGGTGCTCTTCCTGGCGGGCGGCGCCATCACCGCCGCGTTCGGCTTCGAGACGGTCCTGTTCGTGGGGGAGGGCCAGACCGCGCCGGTCGCGCCCGTCGGCACGCCGCACAACCTCCTCGTGAAGAACGTCAACTTCGAGGCGCCCACCCGTCCGGACGGCTCCTTCGAGGACTTCCGCACCGACCTCGCGGTCTACCGGGACGGCCAGCAGGTGGCGCGCAAGACGATCCGCGTCAACGACCCGCTCACGGTCGACGGCTTCGTCTTCCACCAGAACACGTTCGGGCCGAGTGCCAGCGTGGACATCCGCGACGCCACCGGGGCGCTCGTCTGGACCGGGCCGATCATCCTGACCGAGGATCCCGACACGGGCTTTCCCTCGGCGTTCCAGACGATCCCGGGCTCGGACCTCGGCGTCCAGCTCGTGCTCGCGCGCACGATCGACAGCGTCCCGGTGCTGGGCCTGATCGGGGTCGGGGCCGTGGACCCGGACTCGGGGCTGTCGCCCCTGCTGTTCCAGGTGCGCCTGGGGTTGGGCGCGTCGACCGCGCCCGCCGCGACGGCGGGCTACACGATCACGTGGACCTCGGCCGGAGCGTGGACCGGCATGGTGGTCAAGAACGACCCCGGCCAGAACGTCATCTGGATCGCGTTCGCGAGCCTCATCACCGGGCTGCTGCTGTCGTTCTACTTCCCGCGGCGCCGGGTCTGGGCGCGCTTCGCCGACGGTCGCATCCAGCTGGCGATGCTGGCGGACCGCTACGTCGACGCGCGACGCGAGTTCGGAGAGCTGCTCGACGCGGTCGGGGCACGGACCGGGGACCGCCCGGTCCAGGGCGGCGGATGATCCGGAGAGAGCCGGGCGTACCTCTCCAGCGTCATCCTGCCGGCATGGAGCACGTGCGCCCCGACGGTGCCGGCCGCTCCCAAACGGGGTCCGATTCAGTGGCCTCCCGCGACGGGCTCGACACCGTCTTGCGACCGACGCCGGTCTAGACTCAGGTCCAGGTGCAGACCCGCCCACGGCCATGCCATGGGTTGGTCCTGAGGATCGCAGAGCGCCCATCCCAGACCACGAGAGGGCCGTGGAATGGCGCGCGGAAAGGAGAGGGCATTGGTCATCGAGATCGAGTCGGCGGACCCCCTGGCAAAGATCGAGGCGGCGAAAGAGCACAACATCCGCTTCGTCGAGCTCCAGTTCACCGACATCATGGGCATCGTCAAAGGCGTGACGATCCCACTGCACCAGCTGGAGGGCTCCCTCCGCAACGGGACCTGGTTCGACGGGAGCTCCATCGAGGGCTTCACGCGGATCGCCGAGAGCGACCAGTTCCTGAAGCCGGACATGGATACCTTCGCCGAGATCCCCTGGAAGCCCGGTCACGGCGACCTTGGCTCCGGGCCGCTGGGCAGCCGCGGCACCGCCCGCGTCATCTGCGACGTCTTCACGCCGAACGGCCAGGCCTTCGCCGGGGACCCGCGCGGTGTGCTGAAGCGCCAGCTCGCGCGCGCGAGCAAGCTCGGCTACATCTGGAACGCAGGTCCCGAGCTCGAGTTCTTCCTCTTCCGCAAGGACGAGGACGGCGAGATCAAGCCGCTGCCGCACGACAATGCCGGCTACTTCGACTTCTCGACCGACCTCGGCGCCAACATCCGCCAGGACATGGTCAACGCGCTGGAGGCCTTCGGGATCAGCGTCGAGGCCGCTCACCACGAGGTCGCGGCCGGTCAGCACGAGATCGACTTCCGCTACGCGGACGGGCTGAAGACCGCCGACAACGCGCTGACCTTCAAGTTCACGCTGAAGGCGATCGCGCAGCTGCACGGCCTGTACGCCACGTTCATGCCCAAGCCGATCTTCGGGATCAACGGCTCCGGGATGCACGTTCACCAGAGCCTCTACTCCGTCGCGCAGGGACGCAACGCGTTCTCCGATCCGGAGAACAAGTACGGCCTCTCCGAGCTGGCACGCCAGTACATGGCCGGCATCCTGCTGCACGCGCGCGGCATGATCGCCGTCCTCGCCCCGCTCGTGAACTCGTACAAGCGGCTCGTGCCCGGCTACGAGGCGCCGACCTACCTGACCTGGGGCCGGACCAACCGGTCTGCGCTGATCCGCGTGCCAAAGGTCTCGCCCGGAATCTCGATCGAGGCGACGCGCGTCGAGGTGCGCTGCCCCGATCCCTCCTCGAACACCTACCTGGCCTTCGCCTGCATGCTCGCGGCGGGGCTGGACGGCATCGAGAAGGGTCTCGAGCTCGCCGATCCCGTGGAGGAGAGCCTCTACGCGATGGCCGGCGACCGCATCAAGGAGCGGGGCATCCGCGAGCTTCCCGGCACCCTCGCAGAGGCGATCGACGAGCTGGAGAAGGACGAGGTCATCGGCGAGGCGCTCGGCGACCACGTGCTCTCCCACTACATCGAAGCCAAGCGCGAAGAGTGGGACGAGTACCGGACGCAGGTCACCCAGTGGGAGATCGACCGCTACCTGGAGGCCTTCTAGGCAGCGCGGACCGTCTCCGGCGCCAGTCGTCTGGCGCTCGGCGTCGATCCATCGATGGCGCCTCGGTCTGCCGGCCGGGGCGCCATCGTCTTTTCGTGGGCCCCCGTCACGCGCACGGTGCATGGATTGCCCATCCGCGCCACCGCTCGACGCGTGGGCCGCGGCGCTACCCTGCGCGAATGACCTTCGTCGACCCGGTCACCCAGGGGAACGAGTACCAGCGGATGCTGCTGTCGTACCTCGGGGATGACGATCCGGCGGAGGTCCAACAGGCCGCGGCGGAGCGGTGGCACGCGCTACTCGGTGAGGCCGGCGCGGACCTGCGGAAGCGGCCGGCCGACGGGGAGTGGTCGATCGTGGAGCTGCTCGGGCACGCGGCGGACGCGGAGCTCGTCGCCTCGGGGCGCTACCGCTGGATCCTGGCGCACGACCGGCCGGCGCTCATGCCCTACGACCAGGACCTGTGGGCCACGAGCCTCGGCCATCGCGACACCGACGCCTCCGAGCTGCTGGACCTGTTCGAGTCACTCCGGCGGGCCAACCTCGCGCTCTGGGCGCGGTCCACGCCCGAGCAGCGCGCCCGCGTCGGCATGCACCAGGAGCGCGGCCCCGAGAGCTACGACCTGACGTTTCGCCTCATTGCCGGCCACGACCGCTTCCACCTGGAGCAGGCGCACCGAACACTCGAGCAGGTTCGCGCCGCGACCTGACCCCCTGCCCGTCGACGGCGCCGGGGCCGCGAGCGCCCAGCCCTGGACCTACGGCGCCTGCTTGCCGAGAACCACCTGGTCGACGCGCGCGCCCGTCGGCGGCTCACCGCACAGCGGCGTGTCGACGGCCGAGCAGAGCATGTCGGACGTGAACTGGAAGCGGACCTGGACGTTGCCGCCGGGCGAGGTGAAGCCGACCGTCAGCTTGGACCAGTTGGGGTAGGCGGGATTCTTGCCCGAGTACTGGGCGATCTCGTGCCAGTCCGTGCCATTCGAGCTCCACTGGACGTGCACGAAATCGAAGCCGGCTTCCGTGTCCGACTTGAGCCAGAACTGGACGACCGAGGCGCCGGCGTCGGTGGCGACCGGCGGCGACGTGAGCGTCGCGCTCATGTTGTCGATGTACTGCGGGCCTTCGATGCCGTAGGAGGCTGATGCCCCGTCGTCGGCCCCGTTCTTCATGCCTGGAGCACCGCGGCTCCAGGTCGGCGTGCCCGCCGTCGTCCATCCCTGCGCATCGGGGTTCCAGGTCCACGTGGCGTACTTCGTGCCGAGCGTCGGGGTGACCACGGGCTTCGGCTTGATCCTGGAGCCGAGGGTGGTGTCCTTCTCGATCGCCAGGGCCGGCGTGCCGTTCATCGTGGAGTCGAGCACGGAGGTCGCCACGCGGCCGTCCGGGAAGATCGTGATGGACGAGAAGTCGAGCCGGATGTCGTTGCCCACGCCTTCGGTCGCGTTCACGTCGCCACGGCCGACGTAGTACATGCGCATCAGCCGCGCCCGCTCGAAGTTCAGATCCAGCTTGAAGACCAGATCCTGGTCGGTGTCCGTGGCCAGGTTGTGCGCGTGGACCGCGACGGCGGCGACACGCGCGGAGTGGTTCGCCCGGAAGTCCCACAGCTCGATGGTCATGCCCTCGGGCAGGTGGATCCTGCTCGACAGCCATGTGCGGCCGTCGTCCTCGGAGCTGCGGAACAGGAACGAGGTTCCATCCGACGACGGGATGACGTTGTGGATCTCGCCTTCGGCGTCGACCTGGAAGCGGCCCTGCGGCTGCTTGTTGTTGCCGTAGCGGTAGGCGGTCCACTTGCCCGTGTCGCCGTGGAAGAGGCCCCACTCGGCGTCCGCGTCTCCCGATGCGATCGCGTTGCCGTTGCCGAGCGGCGTGATCTCCGCCTCGCTGATCGGCTGCACCCAGTCATTGAGCGCGCGCGCCTTCGTGTGGAGTCGGCCCTTGGTCGTGGTGCCGTCCTGGACCTGGTCGACCACCTTGCTGGTGACCTGCGTGTAGTGCAGGCCGTCGGTGCTGCGGAACCAGACCTCCTTCGGCTGGCCGCCCTTGATGAACGAGACGTACGGGTAGTCGACACCGCCGATCGTCACCGGCCCGGGAACCACGGAGATCCACTCCCGATCGTAGAAGGGCTGGTGAAGTGGCATCTCGTTGTAGAGCCACGTGTGCGTGCTGGCTTCGTACTTGTACGACTGGAGGTGGTCGCCCGAGTAGGGATCCCAGCCCACGCCGAGGATGTCGCCGCCCGGCGCCACCACGATCGAGCCTTCACCGTTGACGAGGGGCGTCAGCGGCATGACCTGCTTCCACGTGACGCCGCGGTCGTCGGAGTAGTTGATGTACGTGCCGCCGAAGTCGAAGAGACGGCCGTTCGGCGCCGTCGTGACGTGGACCTCGCAGCAGTTGCCCGTGCCCTCGACGATGCGCCAGCTCGTGCGGGCATTTCGATCGTCGGTCGCGCTCGTGGACGATCCGTAGTCGATCGTCCGATAGCTGGTCGTGTGCTTGGGGAACGATGCGGGCACCACGTTCGCCTCGAGGTCGCCAGGGTCGGCGGCCACGGGAACGGGCACGAGGGCGGGAACCGCCAGCAGAGCGGCGATGGTGAGGACGAATGCCCTCGAGACGGATGTGCGTCGCACGGTCGACCCTCCCGGCTCGGTGGTGGGTTGGCAGCCACCCTAGTCCGCCGCCAGTCCCTCCGATCGGACAGGCCTCTGGACGTGCGCTTGCATTTCCCTATCAGTCCTCGCGTGGATCCCGAGCCTGCCCTCGGTTCAGTCGTCGCGGTCCGCGTCCGCTCCCGGTGTGTGCTCGGCGACGGTGGTCTGGAGCTCGTCGAGGGTGGTTGCGACGTCCGCGAGCGCGGGCAGGCCCTCGTCGGCAAGCTCGCGTGCGCGCGCCGCGGACTCGCCGAGGCGCTGCCGCAGCACCCGCCACGCGGCGTTGCGGTGAGGCAGCAGGTAGAACGTCGGCGAGACGATCGTGAAGCCGGGGCCGGCCCGCGGCCCTTCTGGGTCCTCGGTGAGCGGCAACGTCATCAGCGCGATCCCAACCGGCTTGAGCACCCGCTCCATGATCCGCATCGCGGTCCGTGCGAGCTGCTCCACCTGTGCGTTGTTTTCCGACGTGTGCACGAAGTAGCGGGCGAGCGCCTGGAGCGTGGTCTCGTACGCGGCATCGAAGAGGTCCGCGGCCTTGGCCGTGCGCGGATCCTGGATGATCGCCACGGGCGCGTCGGCGTCATCCAGGGCATGCACGTACGCCGGCACGGCCTCGTGCGCGGGCTCGAACGCCGGATCTGCCGCCTTCATCGCGCGCAGCTCGTCGAGGATGCCCAGGAACACGCCGAAGTGCGCGGTGCGCCACTCCCCCCGCACGCCCTCGCCCTGCTCGACCACGTGGTCGATCGCCGCCCGCGCCGACGCGAGGTCGACCACGGGCGTGATCTCGGCCCACCGGAACGCCTGCCAGCGCGCCTGGTCGCGCCGCGAGCCGATGAACACCTCGTCCTCACCGTCGCGCTCCACGAGGTGAATGAGGCCGTCCTCGATGCTCCGGTACAGCTGGCCGACGGTGGCCCAGTCCTGCTGGACCGACATCAGGCTCGATCCGTCCGTGAGCGGCTCCGCCGCGTCGAGCGCCGCGAAGCCCTCGGCGTCGTCCAGCGCCATGTTCTCCGGCCGCTCCAGGTAGATGAAGTGGCGCAGCGCCCGCTCGCCGAAGGGCACGAGCGCGATCTGCACGCCGGGCGGGTACCAGCCCGACAGGATCGGGAAGTTCGGCCGGTCGAAATGGGGCGGCGCACCAATCGCGATCAGCAGGTTCGTGGCCAGGGCGAGATGCAGCATCTCCTGGATCGCCACGCCCTCGATCGCCTGCTCCCAGGCGCGGATCCGCTCGAGCTGGGCCTCGGTCACGCCTTCGTCCGTGGAGCGCTTCAGCGACCACTGCGCGAAGAGGTACTCGCACATGAGGCCGTGCTCGAGCTCGCAGGCCTGCGTGAGCAGGTAGAGCAGTTGCTCGCGGCTCTCGATGAGGAGCCGGTTCTGTGTCTGCGGCTGCCTGGGTTTCGCACGCTTTCTGCGGACGCTGAGGGACTGGCCTGTCATGGGCACAGGCTATCCCAGGCCCGGTGCGCTGATAGGCTCGCGGCCGTGAGCGCGCCGACGGACGGGCTGATGGACCTGAGCGAAGCAGGCGCCGCCGTGCTGGACGCCGCGGATCCACTCTCGGCGCTCCGCGATCGCTTCGAGATGCCGCGGCGCGAGGACGGCACGCCGCTCATCTACCTGTGCGGTCACTCGCTGGGGCCGATGCCGCGCGACGCTCGGACGCTGGTCGAGGCGGAGCTGGAAACCTGGTCGCGCCTCGGTGTCGACGGCTGGTTCCGCGAGCCCGCTCCGTGGCTGACCGCCGTGGAGCGGCTGGCCGACGCGACCGGCCGCATCGTCGGCGCCAGTCCGCACGAGGTCGTGACGATGAACGGCCTCACCGTCAACCTGCACCTGCTGTTCGCGACCTTCTACCGGCCGACCCCCGAGCGATATGCCGTCCTCATGGAACGTGACGCCTTCCCCTCCGACCGCTACGCCGTCGAGGGGCAGGTGCGACACCACGGGCTGGACCCGGCTGCCACGATCATCCGCGTCGGCGCTCGCCGCGGAGAGAATCTGCTCCGGACCGAGGACATCGAGGCGGTAATCCGCGCGGACGGCCGCCGGATCGCCTTGGTCTGGCTGCCGGGCGTGCAGTTCCTGACCGGCCAGCGGCTGGACATCGAGCGCATCACCGCCGCGGCCCGGGAACGCGGCGCGCTCGCTGGCTGGGACCTCGCGCACGCGGCAGGCAACGTGCCCCTCAGGCTGCACGACTGGGACGTGGACCTGGCCGTGTGGTGCACGTACAAGTACCTGAACGGCGGTCCCGGCGCGGTCGGTCAGGCGTTCGTGCACGAGCGGCACGCCCGGAACGCCGAGCTGCCGAGGCTCGGCGGATGGTGGGGCAACGCGCCCGGGACACGGATGGAGATGCGGGAGCCGTTCGAGCCCCGGCCGGAAGCGGCGGGCTGGCTGGTGAGCACGCCCCCGATCCTTGCGCTCGCGCCGTTGCGCGCCTCCCTGGAGCTGTTCGAGGAGGCCGGCATGGCCGCGCTCCGCGAGCGATCGATGCGCCTGACGACCTACCTCGAGGCACAGCTGGACGCCGTCGGGATCCGCCCGATCATCACGCCGCGTGACCCGGAGGAGCGCGGCGCGCAGCTGTCCATCCGCGTGCGTGACGCTGCCGCTGTCCAGCGGCGGCTCGCCGCGGCCGGTGCGATCGTGGACGACCGTCCGCCCGACCTCATCCGGGTCGCGCCGGCCCCGCTCTACAGCACGTTCGCCGAGGTGCGACGGTTCGCGCAGCTGTTCGCAGAGGTGCTCGTGGGAGGCGCGGCCTCGGCGCCTCGTCCGTCGCCCGATGAGCCTGGCCAGCCGAATTGAGTTGGGCCGTCGCCCGAGGAGGTTGCGGGCTCAGTCGCCCGCGTAGTCGGGTGCCGGAGCCGCGGGCTGCGAGCGCCGGCTGCGGTCCAGCTTGAGGTTCGGGAGGACCTCTTTTCCGAAGATCTCGATGAACTCGGCCTGATTGCGGCCGACGTTGTGCAGGTGCACCTCGTCGAACCCCATGTCCACGTAGTGCTGGATGTGCGCGACGTGCTGCGCCAGGTCCGAGGTCATCAGGACGCGGTTCTTGAAGTTCTCCGGCCGCACCATCTTGGCCATGGCGGCGAAGTCCTCGGGGTTTCGGATGTCCTGCTTGGGGAAGGGCATCCCGCCGTTCGGCCATTCCCTGACCGCGTTCTCGATTGCCTCGTCGTCGGTCGGTGCCCACGACACGTGGATCTGGAGCAGCTTCGGCATGCTGCCGCCGTCCTTGCCGGACTCCGACGCGCCCTCGGCGAACTTCTCCCAGAGCATCTCGATCTTGTCGTCCGCGGCGCCGACGGTGATCATCCCGTCCGCCATCCGCCCGGTCCGCTTTGCATTGAGCGGACCCGCCGTCGCGACGTAGACCGGCACCTCCCGGTCCGGACGCGTGTAGAGCTTCGCGCTCTCCACGGTGAAGTGCTCGCCCTTGTGGCGCACCACCTTGCCGCTGAACAGCGCGTTGATGATCTCGATCGCCTCGAACAGCATGGCCGAGCGAATGCCGACCTCCGGCCAGTAGCCGCCGATCACGTGCTCGTTGAGGGCCTCGCCCGCGCCCAGCCCGAGCCAGAAGCGGCCGGGGAACATGGCACCCAGCGTGGCCGCGGCATGCGCGATCACGACCGGGTGGTAGCGGAAGCCAGGGCATGTGACCGCCGAGCCGAATGGCAGGCTCGTCCGCGTGCCCAGCGCCCCCATGAACGCCCAGGCGAACGCGCTCTGCCCCTGGGCCGGCGTCCAGGGCTGGAAGTGCTCGCTGACCATGAAGCCGGCGTCGAACCCGGCGGCCTCCGCCTGGGCGCACCAATCCAGCAGGTCGGTGGGGTGGAACTGCTCGAGCATCGCCGCGTAGCCGATCTTCGTCATGGCTCGGATGGTAGACCGGCGCCCGCCGTGGCGGTTTGGACGGGCCGTGGCACAGGGTCCGGCGCCTGTCGCCCGCCCCAATCGCCGTCCACCACCCTGATTCCCCTGGCGCCCGTGGCTGCGTTCACGCTGCCGATGCGAATCGACGGACAGGCCGGGCCGATTCCCTTGGAGCCCATGGGTATGCGCCGAGCGAATGACTCCACGGCGCTCATGGCCGACGCATGCGGCAGGCGCATGAGACTCCCAGGATCGAGGTCGGCCGATGCACTCAGTGCATCGACCCACGAGGCGAGTGGGCGATCCATGCGTCGGGAGACTGAGATCGCCAGGCAGGCGATACCGCTTGGTCGAGTCAGTCGCTGGGTGCATACGCGGCCGGAATGCCGCCCTTGCGCGTCCGTCTTGCGCCAGCGCCTATGCGTCGAGTCGCGTAGCGGGGGTGCGACGACGGCCGCGGGTTGGCGCGCGCCTCGTCGGCGCCGAAACCCGCGCCTCGTCGGCGCCGAAACCCGCGCCTCGTCGGCGCCGAAACCCGCGCCTCGTCGGCGCCGAAACCCGCCCCACCCGCCCCGGCTCCGGCTCACCGGCGCGCCCCAGCCGCGCCTCAAACCCTCAACCCTTCGGCAGCAGATCCTCGGCCGCGACGATCCCCAGATGCACGGCGCGGCCCGCGTCGAAGCGGCCGTTGGCGACGGCTCGGCGGAGGACGCTCCGCGCGGCACGGTCCGTCGCGCGGTCGATCATGCGGCCGTCCCGTGCCAGCACGCCGCGACCGTCGGCGAGCGCCACCTGATACGCCTCGACGTCCGCCGCAAGACCCTCGAGCACATCCGGTGTCCCGGCCCGTCCGAACGCGAGCAGCACCGCGAACAGCTGCGCCGGGTGGCCGACGAGCTTCCCGGCCATACCGGACTCGGCAGCACGCAACGCGTCTCGATGCACGCGCTCCAACGCGGAGAGAACGTGCCCCCGGCTTGCGGCGGCCGTCTCACCCGGACGGCCGACGGGGAAGTCCACGGTCATCGGGGCGATCGCCGGCACGCCCGCGGCCGCGGCGGCATTGACGATCGTGCCCGCCGCCCAGGCCATCTGTGCCTCGCCGGTGCCCGCCGTCAGGCCGAGGTCCGCGGCGTAATCGGCCGACCCGAACATGACGGCACAGAGCCGCTCCCCGGCCGCGTCGACCAGCGGCATGAGGCCGGCCAGAGCGCGCGCGGTCTCCACGAGCAGGCAGACCCGGATCGCGTTCGGGCTCATGCCGCGGCGGGCCTCGACCGCCGCAAGCGCCTTCCCGGCCGCACGCACCTCGTCGGGCCGGCTGACCTTTGGCAGGACGACCGCGTCGAGTGACCCGGACGGAGGGACGAGATCCTCACCCCCAGCCGCCGCCGGACGCCAGAAACGCAGGGTCATCTCCGGCCAGGCGGCGCCGGTCAGCACGTCGCTCGCCGCGAGCGCGTGGCGGGACGCCGACGCAGCGTCCGCCGCCACCGCATCCTCGCCGTCGATCATCACCGCCGACGCGGCCCGGGGCTGCTCGATCAGCTCCGCCAGCGCCGCGACCGGGACGTCCAGGCGCGCGGCCAGTTCGGCCCGCGTCACGACGTACCGCTCGAGCAGCGATTGCATCCCGTCGGTCCGCCGCTCGATCGCCTTACGCGCCACGGCCGGCTCGTTCGCGGGCGTGGAGAAGACCGCCTCCACCGCCCAGTACCGCAGCGGGAGCCCTCCGGCCCCGCCGGTCGAGCTCACCGGCCCGGGTCGGACAGGTTCGGGGCCGGCGGCTCCGGCAGGGCGTCGCGCCGGTGGACCATGACCGTGCGCTCGAATGTGATGACCACCTGGCCGTCCTGGTTGTACCCGCTCGTCCGGACGCGCACGATTCCGGCGGCCGGCCTGGACGTGGACGGCCGCACCTCGAGCACCTCGCTCTGTGCGTAGAGGGTGTCGCCCTCGAACACGGGATGCGGCAAGCGCACCTCGTCCCAGCCGAGGTTGGCGACGGCGTTCTGGCTGACGTCGGACACGCTGAGCCCCGTCACGAGCGCCAGCGTGAAGCACGAGTTCACCAGCACGCGGCCGAGCTCGGTCTGGGCCGCGTAGTGGTGGTCGACGTGGACGGGGTTGGTGTTCATCGTCAGCTGGGAGAACCAGCTGTTGTCGACCGGGAGGATCGTGCGGCCGAGCCGGTGCCGGTAGACCTCTCCGACCGCGAAGTCCTCGAGGCAGCGCCCCGCCCAGCCTGGCGTCGGCTCAACCACGGCCATCCTCCCGCAGCTCGTCCATGACCTCGTCGGTGTGCTGCCCCGCCGAGGGGATCGTGCCGGCCCGAACGGGGACTCCACGAATGCCGAACGGCGGAATGAGCGCCCTCACGGGCCCGCCCTCCGAATCCACCTCGAACCAGCGTTCTCGCTGCGTCAGCTGGGGATGCCCCACGAGGCCGGCGACGGTGTTGACCGCTCCGAACGGCACATCCGCACGCTCGAGCCGGGCCGTGACCTCGGCCTGTTCCTGAACGGCGAGAAGCCCCTCGATCAACGGCTCCAGCGTCGCGCGGTTGCGCACCCGCAGCTCGTTCGTCGCGTAGCGCGGATCGTCCGCGAGCGCGGCACGGTCCAGCACCGACGCGCACAGCCTGCGCCACTGCCCGTCCGTCTGGACCGCCAGGTTCACGGACCCGTCCGCGACCGCAAAGGGGCCGTACGGCACGATCGACGCGTGCCGCATCCCGGATCGCGGTGGCGCTCCGCCGCCGTACATCTCCAGGTACATGGGCACCATCATCCACTCCGCCAGGCAGTCGAGCATCGAGATGTCGATGCTCGCGCCCCTGCCCGACGCGTCCCGATCCCGGAGCGCGGCAAGGATCGACGAGAGGGCGTACATGCCCGCGGCGATGTCCGCGATCGAGATGCCGACCTTGGCGGGGGCGTCGGCCGTGCCGGTCGTCGCGGTCAGGCCGCTCTCGCCCTGGAGCAACAGGTCGAAGCCTTTCCGGTCGCGATACGGGCCGTCGGCGCCGTACCCGCTGATGGCACAGGAGATCAGGCGCGGCCATCGGCGCGCGAGCGTTTCCTCGTCCAGCCCGAGCCGTCCGACGGCGCCCGGGCCGAGGTTGCTCACGAAGATATCGGCACGGTCGAGAAGTCCGTCGAGCGCGGCCCGGCCTCCGTCCGACTGGACGTCGAGGGTCACGCTGCGCTTGCCTCGGTTGAGCCACACGAAGTACGCGGACTGCGACAGGACCGCCGAGTCGTACGCGCGCGCGAAGTCGCCGCCGCCCGGCCGTTCGATCTTGATGACGTCGGCGCCGAGGTCGGCCAGGTGCCGGGTGCAGAGGGGCGCCGCGACGGCCTGTTCCAGGGCGACCACGTGAACGCCGGCGAGCGGCATCGGCCGCGGCGCCTGGTCTCCGGCCGCCCCGGCCGCCCCGTCCGCCGCGCCGCGCATGGCGGTCAGTACGACCTCGGCAGCCCGAGAACGTGCTGGCCGATGTACGCCAGCACGAGGTTCTGGCTGATCGGTGCGACGCGGTACAGGCGTGTCTCGCGGAACTTGCGCTCGACGTCGTACTCGCGCGAGAAGCCGAAGCCGCCGTGCGTGTCCAGGCACACGTTCGCCGCCTCCCAGCTTGCCTCCGCGGCCAGGTACTTGGCCATGTTCGCCTCCGCGCCGCAGCTCGCTCCCTCGTCGTAGAGATCCGCCGCCTTCCGCCGCATCAGGTCCGCCGCCTCCACCGCGGCGTGCGCTTTCGCGATCGGCAGTTGGACGCCCTGGTTCCGGCCGATTGGACGATCGAACACGACGCGTTCTTTCGCGTAGGCGGCCGCACGATCGACGAACCAGCGGCCGTCGCCGACGCATTCGGCGGCGATGAGGATCCGCTCCGCGTTCCAGCCATCGAGGATGTACCGGAAGCCCATCCCCTCGTCGCCTATGCGGTCCTCGAAGGGGACGCGGAGATCGCGGATGAAGAGCTCCGTGGTCGCGTGGTTGAGCATCGTCTCGATGGGCCGGATCTCGATCTGCCCTGCGGCCACCGCCGCGCGCAGGTCCACGATGAACAGCGACAGGCCGCGGGTCTTGTCCTCGAGCTCGGCGTACGGCGTGGTTCTCGCGAGGAGCAGCAGCAGATCGGAGTGGGCGGCGCGCGAGGTCCAGATCTTCTGCCCGTTGATCACGTAGCCGTCATCCGCGCGCACGGCTCTCGTCTCGATCCGGGTCGTCTCGGAACCGGCGTTCGGCTCCGTGACGCCGAAGGCCTGGAGCCTGAGCTTGCCCGCTGCGATGGGCGCGAGGTACCGCCGCTTCTGCTCCTCGCTGCCGTGCCGCACGAGGGCGGCCGTGATGTAGATCTGCGCGTGGCACGCCGCGGCGTTGCCACCACTGCGATTGATCTCCTCCAGCACGATGCTGGCCTCCGCGATCCCCAGGCCGGAGCCGCCATACGCCTCGGGGATCAGGACCGCCAGCCAACCGGCGGCAGTGAGGGCGGCGACCATCTCCGTCGGGTACGCGCCGTCACGGTCGAGGGCCCGCCAGTAGGGCCCGGGGAAGCCGGCGCAGACGCCGCGAACCGCCTGCCGGATGAGCTCGTGGTCCGGCTTCAGCACCGATATCCCAGTGACACATCCATTCCGCGATGGTACCTTCTCTGCAACAAAAGGAAGCGTCTTTCCTCGACGACGCTCGGGCGCAGCCTACCGCGGAGAGCGCTGCACGGCCTCCCCGCGACGCAACGAAGAAGGAACTCTATGGGCCAAGTCACGCTGACGGCAACAAGGATTGTTGCCACGCACCATCTCGTGACCAGGCCGTCGCGTCACGGATCGCTGCGCATCGCGCCCCCCGATGGACAGTAACGGCCGGTCCGCGGCCGGAGCGCTGAGCGGGGTCCGTGTCCTCGATCTCGCGGATGGGCTCGGCGCGTATGCGTCGCGGCTGCTCGGTGACCTTGGCGCGGACGTCATCCGCGTCGAGCCTCCGTCCGGCTCGACCACGCGGAGGGACGGCGCGAACTTCGAGGGCACGACCGGCCCGGGTGCCAGCGCGTTCGATCGATTCGTCAATGCCGGCAAGCGGTCGCTCGTCCTGGACCTCGCGCGCCCGGAGGCGAGGACGCTCTGGGTCCGCCTCGTCGAGAGCGCAGACGTCCTGATCGAGACGTTGTCCGCCGCAGAAGCGAGCCGCCTCGGCGTGACGCCGGCGGCGGTGACGAGCCTGAATCCCCGCCTCGTGCACGCGTCCGTCACGCCGTTCGGGCGCGACCGGAGTGACGACTCGGTGCGCGACGACGACCTGACGATCATGGCCGCCGGCGGCCTGCTGCACCTCGGCGGCTACCCCGACGGCACGCCGGTGGTCGCCTACGGAGGCCAGGCGCAGGTTTCGGCATCGCTGTTCACGGCGGTATCGGTCCTGGTCGGGCTGATCGAACGACTGGAGACCGGCCTCGGCACGTGGATCGACGTGTCCGCACAGGAGTCCGTGGCGCAGGCGCTCGAGGACACCGTCCCGATGTACGAGCTCACCGGCGTCGTGCGGCAGCGCCTCGGCGCCGACCCGCGTGAGGCGGGCTCTGGCATGTACCCCTGCCTCGACGGCGCGGTGGCGATGGTGGCCGGCCGCGTCGGGACCGCCAGGGCGTGGCAGGCACTCGTGACGTGGCTCGTCGAGGAAGACGTGCCCGGCGCCACCGAGCTGCTGGACGGCCGCTGGTCCGACCTCTCGTTCCGCCAGACGGATGCCGCGATCGCCCGGTTCGGCGACATCTTCAGCGGCCTGGCGCGGTCGCGGACCCGCATGCAGCTCTACGAGGAGGCCCAGCGGCGTGGCATTGCGCTCTCGCCGGTCAACGACATCCGGGGCGTGCTTGCGGACCCGCAACTGGTCGCCCGCAATTTCTGGGTGCGCGTCGCGGACCCGGAGCTCGGCGTGACGGAAGTCTTTCCCGGCCCGCCGTACCGGCTCTCCGCGACGCCCGCCAGGCCGGCGAGGTCGGCCCCGCGACTTGGTGACAGCACCCGTTCGATCGTCGTCGGGGAGCTGGGTGTCGACCCGGCGGGCTTCGATCGGCTCGCTGAGGCGGGCGTCATTTGAACCGCGACCTCACGGGCACACCGGGCGGCCCGCTCAAGGCGATTCGCGTCCTGGACTTCACCTGGGTCGGCGCCGGCGCGCTCGCCACGAAGCTGCTCGCCGACCTCGGCGCGGACGTCATCAAGGTCGAGTCGCGCGCTCGTCCCGACAACCTGCGACTGGCGCCCCCATACCGGCCCGGGGCGGAGAACCTCGAGGGCTCGGGGTACTTCGCATCGCGCAACTCGAGCAAGCGCAGCTTCGCGCTGGACATGCGCAAGCCGGAGGCGCGCGGGATCGCGCTGCGCCTGGCGAGCCAGTGCTCGGTCGTCACCAGCAACTTTCGCCCTGGGGTCATGGCGCGCTGGGGCCTGTCCTATGACCAGGTTCGTGCGGTCAATCCGTCCGTCATCTACCTGACGATGCCGATGCAGGGCGAGGACGGCCCGCACGCGGCGTACACCGGCTTCGGCTCGACGATCTCGGCGCTGGCCGGCCTGGTCGAGCTTTCGGGACTGCCCGACCACCAGGGCGTGGGGACCGGCACCCACTATCCCGACCACGTGCCGAACCCGGGGCACGCCCTGGTGGCGCTGCTGTCCGCGATCCTGTACCGGAACCGCACAGGCATCGGGCAGCAGGTCGAGGTGTCTCAGCTGGAGTCGACCGTCAACGTCGTCGGGCCGGCGATCCTCGAGGCCAGCGGGGGTGCCCCGCCGCACGTCCGCACGGGAAACCGCGTCCAGGATGCCGCACCCCACGGCGTGTTTCCGACACGCGGCGTCGACCGCTGGTGCGCCATCTCGTGCCGCACCGAGCAGGCGTGGCGCGAGCTCGCGACGGCGCTCGATCGCCCGGAATGGCTGGCCGATCCACGCTTCGGGTCGCTGACGGCGCGGAAGGAGCACGAGGACGAGCTGGAGCGCCTCGTCTCCGAGGCGACCGTCCAGTGCGGTCGCGAGGAGCTGGTCGAACTGCTGCGCCGGCGCGGCGTCGCGGCGGCGGCGGTCAACTCCAGCAAGGACATCCTCGAAGATCCCAACCTCGTTGCGCGCGGCTACTGGCAGCGCCTGGAGCACCCGGTCATCGGCGAGATGACCGTCGCCCGGCCTCCGTTCGTGATGCATCCCGTTGGCGCGCCCGTGGCGGCGGCGGCCGGCACCCCCGTGGTCGTCGGCGCGGCCGGGGCATCGACCGACGAGCGCATGGCCAAGGCGCCGACGTTCGCTGCGCTGCCCGCGATGCCGTCGCGGGGCCCTGCGGGCGGTGAGCTGGTGCTGCGCCGGCCGCCGCTGCTCGGCGAGCACACGCGCGATGTCGCGCGCGAGCTTCTCCATCTGAGCGAGGACGAGATCGGCGAGCTGGAGCGCGCGGGAGTGCTCGCGTGACCGACGCCTCCGGTCCGGGCCTTCGCGTGGAGCGCGAGGATCGTGTCGCGTGGCTGATCCTGGACCGGCCGGAGCGCCGCAACGCCGTCGATCGCGCCATGCGGGTGCTGCTGCACGAGACGTGCGCGGACCTCGAGGCGGACCCCTCCGTCAGCGTCGTCGTCCTCACGGGGTCCGGCGACGCGTTCTGTGCCGGAACGGACCTTCGGGAGCCGCCCCCCGACGAGCCGGCCCATCCGCTCGCGGATCCGCCGGCGCGCATCTCGGCGCCGATCGAGCTGTTGACCAAGCCGGTGATCGCGGCCGTGAACGGCCCCGCCGCGGGCGGCGGCCTCGAGCTCGCGCTCGCCGCGGACCTGCGCGTCGCCGCGGATACGGCCACGTTCAGCCTGCCCGAGGTGAAGATCGGCAGCCTTTCCGGGAGCGGCGGCACGCAACGGCTGTTCGCCGAGGTGCCCTCTGCGGTCGCATGGAAGATGCTCCTGACCGGGGAGGCAATCGACGCCGCCGAGGCACACCGGGTCGGCCTGGTCAGCGACCTCGTTGCGGCGGTTGAGCTGCGCGCGGCCGTGACGCGCATCGCTGCGACGATCGCTGCCAACGCGCCGCTCTCGCTGCGCGCGATCAAGCTCGCGGGGCGCGCGGCGACGGAAGGCGGCCTGGCCAACGGGCTCGCCCTGGAACGAATGCTGTGGGCGCTGCTGGCCACGACCGAGGATCGAGCCGAGGGTCGGGCGGCATTCCGCGAGCGGCGGCCGCCGCAGTTCCGCGGCCGCTGAGGCCCGGCGGGAAACATGGCGTGGCGGCAGGCCGCGATCGCGGGCGTCGGTGCGAGCCGGCAGGGCAAGCTCCCCGACGAGACGCCGCTGTCGCTCGCGACGGAGGCGTTCCGGGCGGCCCTGGACGACGCGGGCATCTCCAAGGACGAGGTCGACGGCCTGCTGACGATGCCCGGCACGTCGTCGCCCGAAGGTGCCAAGCACTACCTCGCGGTCGGCGAGCACCTGGGCATCAACCCGAGGTACACGGGCTCGATGTCGATGGGCGGCGCCACCGCGGGCGCGCTCATCCAGAACGCCGCCATGGCGATCGCGACGGGCATGGCGAGCGTGGTCGCCTGCGTCTTCGCGGACACGGCCCGCTCCCACGGCAGCCGCTTCGACGCGGCCGCGGGGCGTGGCGACTCGTGGGGCATCTGGGGCATGTTCGGGAACGCGGCGAACAGCGCCCTCGGCGCGCGCCGGCACATGGAGCTGTACGGCACGACCAGCGAGCAGCTCGGCTGGGTGGCCGTCAACGGCCGCCGCAACGCTTCGATGAACCCCGCGGCAATCATGCGGGACCCCATGACCATCGAGGACCACCAGGCCTCGAAGATGATCGTGGAGCCGCTGCACCTGCTGGACTGCTGCATCATCAGCGACGGCGGAGTGGTCGTCATCGTCACGAGCCCGGAGCGCGCCGCGGACCTGCGGAAGCCGCCGGTCCTCCTGTGGGGCATGGGCCAGGGCCATACCCTCCAGAACCTCGAGGCACCGGAGTGGTGGTACCTGCCGCACCAGGCGGATTGCATCAGCCGGGCGTACCGCATGGCGGGCGTCGGCCCCGCCGATATCGACGTCGCGCAGCTCTACGACAACTTCACCATCGCCGTGCTCTTCTGGCTCGAGCACGCGGGCTTCGTCGGCGTCGGGGAATCGGGTCCGTTCGTCGAGGGCGCCACGCGGATCGGGCTGGGTGGCGAGCTGCCGGTGAACACCGCCGGCGGCAACCTCTCCGAGTCGTACATGCAGGGCTGGCTGCACGTGGTCGAGGGCGTGCGCCAGATCCGGGGCGAGTCCGGTGACCGCCAGGTCGCGGATGCCGAGCTGTGCCTGGTCACGGGCCGTGGCATGACGCTCAACACCTCGTCGTGCCTGGTGCTCGGCCGATGAACGCGGCCACCGGTCTGTCCGCCGATCCTGCCGAGGCCGTCCTGCCCGACGTGACGGACCTGAACCGCCCCTTCTGGGACGGCTGCGCGGCCCACGAGCTGCGGCTCCAGGCGTGCCGGCCGTGCGGCCACATCCGCTACCCCATCTCGGAGGTGTGCCCCCGCTGCCTGTCCGCCGACTACGACTGGCGCCCCATGTCCGGCGACGGCGAGATCCTTACCTGGGTCGTGTTCCAGCGCGGATATCAGCCGACGTGGGCACCGCTCGTTCCGTACAACGTCGTGCTCGTGCAGCTCGCGGAGGGCCCGCGCATGTTCGGGAACGTGCTGCCGCTGGGCCGGACGGACCTGCGCATCGGCATGCCGCTGCGCGTCGCATTCGAAGACGCCCGCGGGGGCGTCACGGTGCCGCGCTGGACGACCGTCTCCGAGGGTTCCGCGGTTGCGTGATTTGGAAGGGAGAGCACTGCATGCGCGTCGTTGACGCTGTCGCCGGCTGGTTCGCGGCGGCTGGGATCCAGCACTACTTCGGGTATGCCGGGGGCGCCATCTGGCCGCTCATGGACGGCCTCGTGGACCAGCCCCAGATCAAGGGCATCCAGGCCAAGAACGAAGCACACGCCACGCACATGGCGGACGTCTACTACCGGATCACCGGCCGCCTCGCCCCCGTCGTCGTCTCCAAGGGGCCCGGGCTGCTGAACTGCGTGGGCGCCACGGCGAGCGCCATGCACGACACGTCAGCGCTGCTGATCCTCGCGGGGTCCGGCTCGACGCACTTCCTCGGCCGCGCCGGCATGCAGGAGATGTACTACCGCGGTTTCGAGGACGCGCTCAGCGTGTTCCGCCCGATCACGAAGGGCGCCTGGCTGATCGTGCGGCCGGATCAGACCGTCGACGTCCTCAACACGGCCATGAAGGTGGCTACCAGCGGGCGCCCCGGCCCGGTCTTCGTGCAGCTGCCCTACGACATCCAGCTGGCCGAGGTGGAGGGCGAGATCGAGCTGCCGGCACGTCGCAGCGCGACCCTTGGGCTCCGAGCCGCCTCGCAGCACGTGGCGCAGGTCGCCGACCTCATTGCGGCCGCGGAGCGCCCGGTGCTGCTCGCGGGCGGCGGCGTCAACCGATCGGCGGGCGGGCCCGAGGCGCTCGCGCGCGCCGTCGAGACCCTCGGAATCCCGGTCGTGACCACGCTCCCCGGCAAGGGCGTGCTTCCCGAGACGCACGCGCTTTCACTCGGCCCGGTGGGGCGCTCGGGGACGGGATCGGCCGCCCGGGCGACACGCGAGGCGGACCTGGTGCTGGCGATCGGCGCGCGCTTCTCCGACAACCACACCGCGAACTGGCGCGCCGGGATGATCTACGACGTGCCCCGCACGAAGATCGTGCAGGTGGACGTGGACCCCGCGGAGGTCGGGCGCAACTACGCCGTCGAGCTCGGCCTGATCTCCGATGCGGCCGGGTTCCTCGACGATCTGAAGGCCGCCGCCGACGGCCGCGGCGGCGCCGGTGAGCACGAAGCCTGGGTCCGCCAGGTCCAGGGCTACCGCGAGGAGTGGCACGCCGAGATCCAGCCGGTCGTGACGGCGCAACAGTCGCCCATCCATCCGGGACGGCTCTGCTACGAGGTCGGCGAGCTCTTGCCGGACAACGCGCATGTGCTGGTCGACGTCGGCGACGTCATCCAGTACGCGGAGCCGTACATGACGATCAACCGGCCGGGCGCGTGGCTCATCAACTCCGGCATGGCCGAGATGGGCTGGGCCACGGAAGGTGGACCCGGCGCCGTCGTCGCGGACCCCGGCAGCGTTGCGGTCGTCCTGACGGGCGACGGTGCGTTCCTGATGGGCCCGCAGGTCGTGGTCACCGCCGTCGAGTACGGCCTTCCCGTGATCTGGATCGTCCTCAACAACTACGGCCTGGGGATCGAGCTCAAGGGCTCGAAGGCGGCCTACCAGCGCACCCATCCGTGGGTCGACTTCCGGCGCGAGGACACCGGGGAGCTGTACAACCCGGACTTCGCGGCGATGTCGAAGTCGTTCGGGGGCGACGGCGAGCGGGTCGAGCGCGCTGACGACTTCAAGCCGGCGTTCCAGCGGGCCCTTGCGAGCGGACGGCCCTACGTGCTGGACGTGCTGATCGACAACAGCATTCCGAGCTACTTCGTGAAGGGGATCACGCGCGCCTATCCCGACAAGTGGGCGGAGAGCTATCCCGGATACGGGCTGCTCACGAACAAGCGCCCCTGATCAACCGGCGGCCGTGCTCCGGCCCTGCGCTTCGCGGAACGGTCCGCCGACCTCATCCATGAAGCGGTCCACGGCGCGCTCGATGTCTTCCGGCAGGACCGCGTCGAAGACCGCCACGAACTCGTCCGTGCCGACTTCCGCGTAGCCCATCAGCTCCCGGAGCATCTCGGCGGGCGTGCCGCAGACGCTGTACCGGCCGTCCGGTGGCTGGCCAGGCCGGACGCGCACCCGGGTGGAGAGGGAGGGTCGCGGCCGTCCGGCATCCGCGGCGGCCCCGAGGACCGCCGGCCAGCGCGCGCGAAGGTCGTCCGGGCCCCAGCGGCTGGAGTAGTAGCCGTCGGTGATGCGCCCGACCCGGGCCAGCGCCCGGTCGGAGCGTCCGCCTGAGACGATCGGCAGCGCGGCGCCCTGGATCGGCAGCGGCAGAAAGCGGTAATCGCGCAACTGGTGGAACGCGCCGTCGAAGGGCTCGGTATTACCCGACCAGAGGTGGCGCCACAGCGCGATCGTCTCGTCGAGGTAGGCGCCCCTCCGGCGGAACCGCTCGCCCTTGCCCAGGTTCTCGTACTCGACGAGGTCCTCCTCGTCGCCCACGCCGACGCCGACCGTCACCCGGCCACCGGACAGCACGTCGAGCGTGGCGAGCTCCTTGGCCAGCTGCGGGGCGTCACGCATCGGCGGCACCAGCACGCCCGTCGCGAGGCGGATGGCCGGGAACCTGGCGCCGAGATGCGCCAGCGACAGCAGCGGCTCGAGCATCAGGCCGTAGTCGTGCGCGTTGCTCTCGCCGACCATCAGGTGGTCGACGGCCCAGACGCCGCGCCAGCCATGCCGCGTGACCGCCTCCGCGGAGGCCTCGATCCCCTCGGGAGCGGCACCCTCCCCGTGGTTCTGGAGCGCGAGCCCGAACTCCATCCGCGGCCGGCCGGCCTAGCCGGCCAGGACCGGGGCGGCGTCCGCCTTGCGCTGGGCGGACAGCTCCAGGTAGGGCTCCACGACCTGTCGCTGGAAGCGCTCGGTCTCCTTGAGGATGTCCTCGGGGTAGATCGCCTCGAAGACGGCCACGACCTCGTCGGCGCCGGCGGCCTCGTAGTCGAGCAGCGTCCTGGCCATGTCCTCGGGCTTGCCGCAGAGGCTCCAGATCTTGTCCGGCTCCTCCTCGATGCGGATGCGCACGCGCATCGCAAGGTGGGGTCGCTTGCGCCCGTTCTGCGCCGCGCGTTCGAGCACGGCCGGCCATTTCGCCTCGAACTCTTCCGGTGGCCAGCGCGAGCCGAGGTACCCGTCCGTCACGGCGCCGACGCGCGCCAGGGCCCGGTCGCTCCGCCCGCTCGACCAGATCGGCAGGTCCGCGCCCTGCGGCGGCGGGGGCTGGAAGGTGAAGTCACGCATGGAGTGGAAGCGGCCGTCGAAGGGCTCCAGGTTGCCGGACCAGAGGTGGCGCCACAGGCGGATGGTCTCGTCCAGGTAGGCGCCACGGACCCGGAAGCGGTCCTCCTTGCCGAGGTTGCGGTACTCGATGTAGTCCTCTTCGTCCCCGACGCCGACGCCGGCGATGACCCTGCCGCCGGTGAGCGAGTCCAGCGTCGAGATCTCTTTCGCCAGGGCCGGGGCGTCCCGCATGGCCGGCACGATCACGCCGAGGCCGAGCAGCACCCGCTCGTGGCGGGCGCCGAGGTACATGAGGGAGAGCAGCGCCTCGAGGATCCACTCGTGCTCGAGCAGGTTGTAGTTCGCATACCACTCGTCCGCCTTGGGGCCGCCCTCACGAGAAACCAGCAAGTGATCCGCGACCCAGAGGGTGCGCCAGCCGAAGCGATTCGCGGCCTCGGCGGACGCGTCCATGCCCTCGCCGGCCGCCCCGTGCTTGTTGTTCTGGACGGCCAACGAGAACTCCATCCGGGTCGCTCCTTCTAGCAAGATCGGTTGCAGTGAGCCTAGGAGAATGGAACGATACGTGTCAACTTACGAGTGAAACGGGTAGACTCGAGCGGTGCTGACGACCGACACGGAGCCGCGCCCCATCTTCGTCGGGGGTGCCTGGGTCACCTCCCCGGAGCGCCTCGAGGTGAGCAACCCCGCGGACGAGGGCACGCCCGCCGGCGTCACCTACCTCGCCACGAACGAGCAGTACGAGGCCGCGGTCGAGGCCGCGGTGGCGGCCTTCGAGACGACCCGCCGGTCCGCCGCGTACGAGCGCGGGAACCTGCTGCGCGCCATCAGCGAGGGCGTCACCGCGGAGCGGGC
>JAXDKU010000123.1:0-23959 GCA_034667005.1 Chloroflexota bacterium | reverse complement strand
CATCTCGCGCAAGCTGGGCGATGCGCTGGTGCCCTACCTCGCGGTCGTGGTCGGGCTCGCGTTCCTCCTGCTGACGCTGGTGTTCCGCTCGCTCCTCGTCCCGCTGACGGCGACCCTGGGCTTCCTGCTCAGCGTGGTCGCGACCTTCGGAGCCGTCGTGGCGGTCTTCCAGTGGGGTTGGTTCGCGTGGCTGTTCGGCGTGGAACAGCCATCCGCGATCGTGAGCCTGCTGCCCGTGTTCATGATCGGCGTCGTGTTCGGCCTCGCGATGGACTACCAGGTCTTCCTCGTCACGCGGATGCGCGAGGAGCACGTGCATGGGCTCGACGCCACCGAGGCCGTCGTGGTCGGCTTCGGCCACGGCGCTCGCGTTGTTGCGGCCGCGGCCGCGATCATGATGGGCGTGTTCGGAGGCTTCATTCTCGGTGCGGACGCGCTCATCAAGTCGATCGGGTTCGCCTTCTCGATCGCCGTGCTGTTCGACGCCTTCGTGGTTCGCATGACCATCGTGCCGGCCGTCATGGTGCTGCTCGGCGAACGAGCCTGGTGGCTCCCCCAGTGGCTCGATCGGCTCCTGCCCAACGTGGACGTCGAGGGGGCGGGGCTGACGCATCGCGCGCCACGCGTCGAGCCGGTGCGCGGGACGGCGCCCGGGGTCTCGCCTGAGCCGGGCTGAAAGGACCTGCACAAGCGCGAGATCAGGCGCGGCGCCCCTCGACCCCGGGTCAGCCCCGCTTGCGCGCTCCGCGTGCGCGGCGCAGGTGGCGCCAGTACACGCCACGGTAGAGACGCAGCACCTTGAGGGCCGCGACGCTCCAGGCGGGCACCCGGACGTCCCCGAACGACTCGGGGAACTGGTAGCCCCACTCCCGCATGTAGGGCCCGAACACCCAGGTGGCGCGGCCGATCGTGCCGGGCGTGAAGTAGTCCTCGAACTCCCGCTCGCGCCCGGGTGTCGCGTTCCGGACCGGCAGCGGCCGGACCGGCTCGATGCCCATGCGCCGGAGCGCCGCGTCGAAGTCGTCCACCAGTGCCTCGAAGCGGATCACGTGGTCCAGGCGGTGGTGGTCCAGGCTCGACCAGGTGTCGTACGGAAGCCAGTACCAGTGCCGCAGGAATGACTCGAAGTCGGCGTTCGTGCGATGAACCCAGGCGTAGACGCGGTTCTCGATCTGCTCGGGGACCGTGTCGCGCCGCGCACGCTTGCGGGCGTCCGTGAAGCGCTCCCGCGCGTCCGTCAGCACCTGCACGTAGCGGCTGACGGTCACGTCCAGCGGGTTCCGGATGCCCGCGAAGGCGAAGTAGCCGGCCTCCTCCGGAGTCGCGACCTTGAGGAAATCCTGGTAGGTGCTGTGCTTCCCCAGGATCGGCTTGCCGTCGTAGCTGTGCCGCAGCTCCTCGCTGATCGCGCTGGAGCCCGTTCGCGGCAGCTCGATGAAGACATACCGGAACCGGTGGCTGATGATCACGACGCGGCAGCAGGCTCCGGTCCGAGGTCCAGCACGGCCGGTTCGCGGCCGTCGCCCGCCGTCAGCTCGCGGTCCGCCAGGAGCCGGAACCGGGTTGCGAAGAGGTAGGCCAGCGCGTAGAGCAGCGCCACCAGGAGCAGCAGCGCCCGGTAGCCGGTGATCAGGGCCAGGTACTCCAGGGCGCCGCCGACCATCGCGCCGAGCAGGTTGCTCGCAAAGGCCATGTCGGCCGTCCGCGTATCGCGGAACGAGTAGCTGAACACCAGGTTCGCGAAGAACACGGGCGCGAACGCCAGGGCCGCCGCGAGCGTGTACCGCAGCGCCGGTGGATCGATCAGCAGGGATTCCGGCGGCAGCACGTACGCGATCGCGAGCGACGCGAAGAGGGCCACGTACAGGAGCTGGGGCCGTTTCACGCGGAATCGCGCCGTGATGAAGATCGCCAGGAGGACGCTCGCGAGTATCGCGAAGAAGGCCAGCGCGTTGACGAGCCAGGTCGTTCCGAAGAGGAGGCTGAAGCTCACCAGGCTGCGGGTCTCGAGGAGCAGGAACGCGACGCCGAGCACGAAGAAGTGCGGGCTGAAGCCGCGAGCGGCGGCGCCGGCCGAGCGCGCCGCGGCACGCACGGAACGGCCGCTGAGGCTGGCCACGGCCACCACCGAGACGACCGCGAAGGCGAGCAGGAGGCCGAGGGCCTTCAGGTAGTAGTCGGCCACGAAGGGCGTGCGGAGATACAGGAACGGCCAGTCGTCGGTGGCAGGCTTGGGCTCCGGGTCGCCGATGTCCGCGATCGTGTCGACCGAATCGCCCGGCGGGATGCCGTTGGGGAGGGCGGCGACGAGCGGGCCGTCGGCGAGCGCAGCCATGCGCGCCTGGTAGGTGCGCACCAGGGGCGGTGTGCCGAACGCGTCGTCCAGCATCCCGGCGATCTTCGCGATCAGCCAGTCCTGCCGGTAGTAGTTGTAGAGCACGAAGACGCCGTCGGGCGCGAGATGGTCGCGGACGCTCGTCATGGCCTCCTCCGTGAAGAGGAACGACTCGAGCCGGAGGCTCGCGGTGTTGGAGACCAGGGTCAGCGAGTCGGGCAGCGCGAACACGACCAGGTCGTACATCGTGTCCGTGTTGCGCAGGAACGCCCGTCCGTCGTTGACGTGCCGCGAAACCCGAGCGTCCTGGTAGGGATGGTCGGGATGCTGCTCGATGCCGATCTGCTGGATGGCGGGGTCGATCTCGACGGCGTCCACGTGCCCGGCGCCGCGCGCCAGGGCCAGCGCCACGTCGGACCCGCTTCCCGCCCCGACGATCAGCACGTTCTGGTAGGTGCGGCCCGGGAACCACTTGTAGACCTGCTCGTAGAACGGCTCCTTGTTGGTCGAGGAGACCGGGTGCAGCGCCTGGTGCGGAATGCCGTTGACGTTGATGCGGGTCAGGCCGTCGCCGGAGGTGTACTTGGTGATGCGGTAGTAGGCCGAGTACGAGTCGAGCTTCCCGAGGCCGCTCGTCAGCTGCCCCTGGATCACGACCAGCGAGCAGGCGAGCGCGACCAGCGCCGGGAAGGTGGCCCCGGAGATGCCGGACGCCGCCTCGACCAGGAGCACGAGCACGGCCGCAACGCTGAACCAGACCAGCGGGTCGGTGCCCGTCGCCGACAGCACCGTGAACAGCGCGATCCCGGTCATCGAGCCCGCGATGTCGATGGCGTAGGCCCGCAGCGGAGGCATGCTCTTCAGCAGCGGCCCGAGCGGCATCGCCAGCGCTGCCATCAGGACCGCGACGAGCACCACGACGAACGGCAGCACGAAGAAGTTCGTGTCGGCAGCGCGGCTCTCGGCGAGGCCGAAGAACAGCTCGTTCTGGCTCTGCGCCTGGACGTTGAGCTGCTTCTGGATGATCACCACGACGATGAGGAAGAGGAGCAGCGTGAACGCGAGGATCGGCACGCGCCGTCCGTTGCGCCCGGCGAGGATCCCGAGGCCGATGCCCAGGAAGCTGGCCATCAGCAGGAAGTTGCTGAAGAACCCGATGTAGGTGACGTTCGCGGGGATCCAGCGGATGAGCAGCAGCTCGACGAAGAGCAGCGCCGCGCTGGTCAGGAAGAGCCGCGTGCCGTTGCCGGCGATGGGCGACAGCACCCAGCCGGTGGGCCGGCGGGTGAGCGGCCCTCGCCCGCGCGAGGGGGATGCCGACGTCGCCTTGGCCGTGGTCGTGGTGGTCGTCGTCGAGCTCATGCCGCGGCCGCGAGTGGCCGGCGCGCGCGCGCCACGATCGTCGAGCGGCGGAGCGGCCAGCGCTGGGCGACCCAGTCGCCGGCCAGGCCGAGCGCCCAGGTGGGCAGCGTCTTGCCCCAGGCGCGCCAGAGGTGGGCCGTGGTGACCAGCTCGACCTGCTCGAAGCCGGCGTCGCGCAGCGCCTCGCGCAGCTCGGCGGGGCTGTTGCACGCGCCGACGAGCGGATGCGCGTCGGCGGCCGTGGACTTCACCACGGGCTGGAGCCGGTCACGGATCCCGGACGGAAGCGAGAGGTACGCGTCGACGAGCGGGTGACGCCGGTTCACCGTGCTGATCACGAGCCAACCCCCCGGCCGCAGCCAGCCGGCCATGCTCGCGAACGCGCCGCCCGGATCGGCGAAGTGCTCCACCGTGAACGACGAGAACGCCACGTCGAAGGTCCCGTCTGGGAACGCTCCGCGGTCCGAGCAGACATCGACGACCTCGAACTCATCCAGCCAGCCAAGCGGCTTGGACGGGGCATGGATGTCCACACCGACGAAGCGGCGGATCCGGCTGCGGAACGGCCGCAGCTGGCTCTGGCGGCCGCATCCGGCATCCAGGGCCGCGCCGCCGGACGCCGGGAGTGCCTCGTCCAGCCAGCGCGCCACGACCTCCTTGGTGGTCGGCACGAGACCGAGCCGGCGCGCGACACCGTCACGCCACCCTTCGCGCCCGCGGCGAGCGCCGGGAACGAGCCCGCTCACCAGGCGATGGCGCCGACGCCCTGCGTGATTCCCTGGCTCTCCAGCCAGCGCTCCGCATCGATCGCGGCCCTGCAGCCGTCGCCGGCCGCGGTCACGGCCTGCCGGTAGCGATGGTCGTGCACGTCGCCCGCGATGAAGACCCCGTCGATCGTGGACCGCGTCTCGTCGTGGGCCACCAGGTAGCCCTTCGCGTCCACCTCGAGCCAGTCGCGGAAGACCTCCGTGTTCGGCCGGTAGCCGATCGCCAGGAAGACGCCGTCCGTGTCGAGCTCCGAGGTCTCGCCCGTCTCGGTGTCGCGAAGCACGAGGCCGTTGACCACGTCCTCCCCCAGGACGTCGGCGACCTCCTTGTTCCACTGGACGCTGATCTTGGGGTTCTCGAGGGCGCGTGCCTGCATGATCTTGCTGCCGCGAAACTGGTCGCGCCGGTGCACGATCACGACGTCGGTGGCGAAGCGCGTCAGGAAGTTGGCCTCCTCCAGCGCGGTGTCACCGCCGCCGACCACGACGACCTTCTTGCCGCGGAAGAAGAAGCCGTCGCACGTGGCGCATGCGCTCACGCCACGTCCCCGGAGCCGCGTCTCGCTGTCGAGGCCGAGCCAGATCGCGCTCGCGCCCGTTGCCACGATGACCGACTCGGCGGTGATCTCCTCGCCGCCGGCCCAGAGGTGGAACGGGCGGCTGGTGAAATCGACGCGCTCGAGGTCCACGTCACGGATGGTGGCGCCGAATCGCTCCGCCTGCCGCCGGAAGAGGTCCATCAGCTCCGGACCCTGGATGCCGTCCGGGAAGCCCGGGTAGTTCTCCACGTCGCTCGTGAGCATCAGCTGGCCACCCGGGGCGTAGCCCGCGATCACGAGGGGCGCCAGGTCCGCGCGGGACGCGTAGATCGCGGCCGTCAGGCCGGCCGGGCCTGACCCCACGATCACGAGCTGGTGGGTGTTTCCGCCGGGCGCGGACGACGGTCCATTGCCGCCTGCGGTTCGGGGCGTCAGGGCCTCGGCCGCGGCGCCGGAGCTGTCGTCGGACATGGAGATCGTGGGGAAGCGTGCCTGGGTCATCGTGTGCTCAATGCTAGCACCGACTCATACCCCCGGGGAGTATTCCGGCAGCTGGGCCACGAGGCGCTTCGGCGCCACGGCGCGGTAGCTTTCGTCGATCCAGTCCTCCAGCATCTCGAGCGGCGGCTCCTCGTCCGGCGCGAACTGGGAGGTGACCCAACCCGCGCGCCCCAGACCGTACCCGGTCGGCGACGCGAACGGCTGCGCGAGGGCCATGGGGTGCGAGTTGGGCAGCTTGGTCGAGATTCCGAAACCGGTCTCGCCCACGCCGAGGAAGACGAAGATCTTGCCGCGGACCTTGATGACGCGGTCCCCCCACGGGAACTCCTCGTGCGCCTCGGGGTAGCGGAGCGCGAAGTCACGCACGTGCGTCAGGGCGCGGTTGGCGATGTCGCTCGATGCGGGGTGCGAGCCCGCTCCCTCGTCCATCGCCGCGAAGGGTACGCCGAGACGGGCCGGGACCGGGTGCATACTCGGACCGTGAGCCGTCTCAACCGTGACTGGGTCGCCGGCGTGATGCTCGTCGTCGTCGGATTGCTGCTCCTCGGGGACCGCCTGTTCCCTGACCTCGTGCCCGTCGTGCCGCTCGCGCTCGGCCTGGCGCTGCTGGCGGCCTTCCTCGTCGGCCGCTCGGTCGGTGCCCTCGTGAATGGGTCGGTGACGGTCGGAGTGGGGGTCGGCGTGCTGGTCGTCACGGGCGGCGGCTCGGACTTCGGCGCCGCCGGCTTCCTGGTGAGCGTGGCCGGCGGCTTCTACCTCTGCTGGGTGCTGGGCCTCATCTTCGACGTCCCCGCGGTTCGCTGGTGGCCCGTCGTGCCGGGCAGCCTCTTCCTCGCCGCGGGCGCGGTCGTCTACACGGCGGGCCTTGGCGCGCCGCTGCTGCGGTTCGCGGTCGACTGGTGGCCGGCGCTCCTGGTGGGGATGGGCGGCTACCTGTTGCTCCACGCCCGGCTCCGCAACCGGGCGGCGGTGGATGACGAGACGTCGACTGTGCCGACGGGAGTGGCGTCGTCCGTCGGATCGAGCGGTGTGGCCCATCCCATCGCCGAGGCACAGGGCGGCCATATGGGCGGCGACCAGCCCGGCAGCGTCGAGCGCACCTAGGGGCCTCGCGCCGCCGATCAGCGTGCCACGCGGGCGGGACTTCTGGCCTCGCCACGGCCCGTCGCGGCGTCTAGCCGATGGGGCTCGGCGGTCCGAGGCTGCGCACCTGCGAGATCACGTCGCGTCCGATCAGCTCCAGCTTCGACACGTCAAAGACGTCGCGAAGACTGAAGATCGTGTGCATCGACCCGGCCTCCGCCCAGCCGCCGAGGCGCTCCACGAAGTGCGCCGGAGTCAACGAGCCGCGCGCGCCGTCCTCCGAGATGGAGATCCCGGCCAGGTTCGTCTTCTCGATCGCGTCGTAGTCGCGGCCGACGTCCTCGCAGTGCTCCTCGAGGATCTCGTACTTTCGCCGGAGGTTGTCCGGGCTCCCGAAGATGTTGCAGGCGTCGGCGTATTTCGCCACCAGCCGCAGCGTCTTCTGCTCCCCGCCGCCGCCGATCAGGATGGGCGGGTGCGGCCGCGACAGCGCCTGCGGCGAGTTCAGCACGCGACCGGCCTGCACCTGCTTCCCGATGAACGGCTCCTGCGTGCCCATGTCGCCGGTCCATCCCGCGAGCACGTACTGCAGGGTGTCCTCGAGCATTCGGAACCGGTCGCGCAGGTCCGGGAAGGCAAAGCCGAGCGCTTCCGATTCCTCCTGGTTCCAGGCCGCGCCGATGCCGAAGTAGCTTCGCCCACCGGTCAGCACGTCCAGCGTCGTCGCCGCGTTGAGCCAGAGCGCCGGCTGCCGGTAGTGGATGCCGCCGACCATCAGGCCGATCCGTGCCCGCTTCGTGAGCGCCGCCGCATAGCCGAGCGTCGTGAAGCCCTCGAGCATGGGCTCCTCCGCAGCGCCGACGCCCCGGATCTGGAAGAAGTGGTCCATCACCCAGATCGAATCGAAGCCGACCTCGTCCGCCGTGCGCACGATCTGCGCAAGCGTCGGTGCGAGGGCCTCTGGCCCGCCGGGCCAGGTGAACGACGAGATCTGGAGTCCGAGCTTCACGGGATGGCAGGGTAACCGCCGGAAGCCAAGCGGGCTGGTCAGCGAAAGAGGTCGGCCTCCTCGGGCATCACGACGTCGGCCCGGATCGAGCCCTCGCCGGGCTGGACCGGCGCGCCACGCACCAGCACCAGCGGCCGGCGGCTGGTCTTGCCCGATGCCAGCTCCGCGGCCGAGGCGATCTCGTCGGCCACCGCCACGATCGTCGCGCGCATGACGCGGCCGTCGGCATCGGGCTTGCCGCGCTGGTCGTCGAGGGGAAGGAAGCCCGCCGCTCCCAGCGCCACGTCCACGATTCCCCAGCGCCACGGCCGTCCGAACGAGTCGCTGACCACGACTCCCACCGCGACGCCCAGGTCCCGCTCGATGCGATCGCGCAGCTCGCGTGCGGACCGGTCCGGATCGTCCGGGAGCAGCGTGACCGTGCCGGCCTCGCCGACGTTCGAGGCATCCACGCCGGCGTTCGCGCAGACGAACCCGTGACGGGTCCGGCAGATCAGCACGCCGCGCTCCATCCGGAGCACGTCCACGGCCTCGCGGAGCACCACCTCCACCTGGCGCGGATCCCGGTCGAAGGAACGCGCGAACTCGACTGCCTCGGGCCGCGGCTCGATTCCGGCGAGATCCACCACCGCTCCTTCGGCCTTGGAGACCACCTTCTGGGTGACCACCAGGACATCGGTCGGTCGCGGGGCGAGAGACGGGTCGGCGTCCGCGAGCGCCCGCCACGCCTCGACGACGAGGCCGCCCAGGTCGTCGCCCGGTCGGATCTCGGGGAGCTCGGGCAGTGGCACCGCCAGCAGCCGTCCGCCGCCCGTCGCACCGTGCCCCTCCGACGGGGCGCCGCCGGCCACGTCCCTCAGGCCGATCGCGCGACCGTCGCGCGTCGCCCGAGCTCCAGCAGCGACTCGATGACGTCCGCGGGCAGGCGCTCCAGCTCCTCCGGCGTGTCCAGGTCGAAGCCGAGGCCCGCGTCGGTGACCACCAGGAGCGTGGCGTCTGCCGCCTTCGCCTCGCGCACGTGGGCCTCGAAGCTCTGCGGCCCGAAGCACGGCTCGATCACGTCCGCCGGGGAAAGGAGCAGCCCGTTGGTGCCGTTGCGGGCATCCGACGGCGCCACCACGACCAGGGGCCTGCCCGCGCCCGCCGCCAAGGCCGCATCCGCTGCGTCCAGCAGCCGCCCGAGCGACGTCTCGTCCAGCAGCGGCAGGTCCGCGGGGAGGATCAGGACGGCCGCGGCACCGGCGGCCCGGGCCGCGTCGCGTCCGGCGGCCACGGCGGGGTTCAGCCCCTCGGTCGATTCCGCCACGGCCAGCGCGCCAAGGGAGGCGGCCACCTCCAGGACGCGCCGGTCTCCACTGACCACGTGGATTGCCGCGCACGCGGGCCACGCCGTGAGCAGCGACAGAGTTCTCCGGAGCATTCCGAGCAGGAGCCCCTCGCGCTCCTCCGCGTCGATCGCGCCACCCAGGCGCTGCTTTCCCGTCGCCAGGCTGCGCAGTGGCACGACCGCATGGAGCGGCTCGAGCCCCGCCGTGCGACCGGCTGATGACGCGCCTCCGGCGCTTCGTTCCTTCACCGCCGAATGGTACCGGCCACGCTCGGGGCCGCCCGCAGGTCACATCTGTCCGCGCTGGTACGTTGTATGGGCGTGTCAGCTCGCCTCGATCCGCCCGTCACCAGCCTCCGGACGGACGTGCGCACGATCCTCGCCACCGCACTTGCGCTGTGCGTGCTCGTCGGGCTTGCCGCGTGCGGCGACCAGGCCCCTGTGCCGCTCCCGTCGTTGACAGGCACCGAGACCCAGGGCGCCGGCACTCCGGGGCCGTCGGTCTTGCCCGGCGGACCGTCAGGCAGCGCCCCGGCGTCGGCGTCGATGGGACCGAGCGGCGGCTCGCCGCCGCCCTCCGGAGCGTCACCCGGCCCCGAGTGCGCGATCCTCGGGCTCGACGAGGTGGAGGCCGTGACCGGCGGCAAGTACCTCCCCGGTGCGACGTCCGGCGCCGCGTGCATCTTCCAGGGCGATCCCGCCGCCGGGAACGAAGGCCTCGTCTCCGTTGCGGCCGTCGTCGGCGACGTGATCGAGACGGTCCGCGGGCGCTTCCCGGACGGCCAGGACGTTGCCTGGACGGGAGGAAAGGCGTTCTGGTCGCCGGGCGTCGGCACCCTCTGGGTCGTGGTCGAGGGCCCGCGGACGCTGATCGTGACGATCCTCGGGACGGACCTGGCGCCGGCCGATCTGCTGAGCCGGGCCGAGAGCCTCGCCCAGCGCGCGATCGGACGACTTCCCGAGCCGACCCCGACCCCTGGACCCTCGTCGTCGCCGGTTGGGTCCGGCTCGCCGGGCCCGACCTCGTCGGCGGTGCCTTCGTCGTCAGCGGCCCCGTCTCGCTAGGCGGCGACCGCAGTCGATTGCGGGACGGTCCCCGGCGGACGAGCAGCGCCGGCATCGATGTCGGTCCTGGCGAGCGCCCCCGGCTCGCCTTCGGCGTTCCTCAGCGGGCCGGCCCGTAGCGTTCCAGGATCGCGGCACCCAGGGCCTGGCGGTCGCGTTCGTCGCGCATCACCGTCCCGGTCACCATCGGCTCCATGCCGAGCGACCCCACCTCGGCCGCGGCTCCGGCGTCCGCCGTGTCCAGCACGAACGCGTCCACGAGCCCGGGATACCGACGGGCGTAGTGTGCCGCGACGCCCGCAGCGGTCGCCTCGCCGCCCAGCGACTGGAGCATGGAGTCGGCCGGTCCGCGGAGGGCAGCGCCGGCGACGATTGGGCTGACCGCGACGACGCGTGCCGGGCTCGCCATGAGCGCGTCCAGCATGCCGGGCACGGCCAGGATCGTGCCGATGCTCACGAACGGGTTCGACGGTGCGAAGACGATCAGCCCCGCGCCGGACAGTGCGTTGAGCACCGCCGCGGTGGGCCGAGCCGAATCCGCGCCGCGGTGCCGGACCGCAAGCACCTCGTCGCGATGCCCTCGGCGCACGAAGTAATCCTGGAACTCGAGCCAGCCATCGGCGGTCTCCACCTCGGTCCGGACGGGCTCGTCCGACATCGGCAGGAGACGAGCAGGCACCCCGAGCGCCGCCGTGAGCGCCGCCGTCGCCTCCGTGAGCGATTCGCCTGCCCGTAGCCTGCGGGTGCGCTCCACGTGCGTCGCGAGGTCTCGATCGCCGAGCCGGAACCACACGGGCGCCCCATACCGCTCGAGCATGGCGCTCGCGGACCACGTCTCGTCGGTCACGCCCCACCCGGTGTCGGGGTTCGCGAGGCCCGCCAGCGTGTACATGACCGTGTCGAGGTCCGGCGAGACGAGCAGCCCGTGGACCTCCAGGTCGTCGCCGGTGTTCACGATGACCGTAAGGTCGAGGCCCGGCGCACCGGCAGCACGCTCGGCGGCCGACGCCAGGGCCAGGCCGTGGGCGAGCTTTGCGCCGCCGACGCCTCCGGCGAGCACCACGACGGGGAGGGAAGCGGCCGTCACGAGTGCGCGGCGGTCCCGGGCCCGAGGCGTTCGCCGACCCGGACCGGAAGCTCCAGCCGGCTCTCGGGCGGCGCCAGCGGGCAGCTCCAGTGCGGGTCGTACGCGCACGACGGGTGGTACGCCAGGTTGAAGTCCAGCACCAGCGTGCCGCTGGCGAAGTTGCCGCCGTGGTCGGCGCTCTTGATCGTGTCCACCAGGTACCGGCCGGCGCCGTAGGTCTCCGTTCCGGAGGTGGCGTCGCGGAAGGGGACGAAGAGCCCGCCGCCGTATGCGTCGATCCAGAAGACCGGCAGCGAACGGCCGTCCAGCGGGCCGCCGAGCTGCACGCGGCCGATCCGGCGGAAGGGGATGCCTCCCAACCCGGAGCTGGGCAGGGCCAGCGGCGCGGCGGCTGCTTGGGCGTCGTCGTGCGGTCCCGTGGCCGCGGCCTGGTCCAACTCGAAGGGGAGCGTCATGCGCCACGCGGCGTCGTACGGCCAGTACGGCAGGCCCGCGAACGTGCCACGGTCCCCGGGGAGCAGCGGCGATTGCGGGTGCTCGGCGAACAGCCGGTCCTTCGCGCGGCGGAACTGCGCCGTGGCTACTTCCGGATCTGTCTCCGCGTCGGCTCGCCACGCCTCCCACATCGACGCCACCCGGCGGCGCCAGTCGGTCAGCTCGAGGTACTCGTTGCGCGTTTCTCCCATGCCGCGATCATTCCAGCACAGACTGGCCCGTCGGGCCACGCGGCCTCACAGATCGCGAACGTTGGCTTGGCGCTTGCCGATGCGCCGGCCGCCGCCCTCAGCTGCCGCGGTCGGGCCGCCGGTGGGTTCGTCCGTGGTGGTCGTGGCATTCCGTCAGGTGCTGTTCACAGATCGGGGCACCAATTGCCGCCGTTGAAGAGGGTTATGTTGTTACACATCGACTGAACCCAGGGTCCGCCCCCGCGCCGGGTGTAGTACACCTTCTGGGAGGACGCTGACCAGGCTTGACCCAGCGGGGCAATCATCGGCCAGTTCAGCGCGAGCGTCCAGGTGATGTCGTTCGACGCACCGAATGTCGGGTGGTAACTACTTTGGCCGGTGTCCCGCCGGACGCTGTCCGAATTGGAGCACAGTGCCCCATCGATCACGGTCCGGTACCAGACCGTGTCGCCATCGCGGTCGGCACCCGGGGTTCGCTGCATCCGCTCGTTCCAGTTCGTGATCGCATACCCATTCACATCGATCGCGTTGATGTGACACAGCTGCGAATTGAAGAACAGGGTGTGCGTTTGGGTGATCGAGCCGGAGACGATGACGTTGTTCTTGCTATTTCCGAGAACAGGCAGGCCGACGACGGCGATGAGCAGGACCGCAGCGATCGACGAGACCAAAAACCGCTTGGCGTTCACTACCGACTCCTTCGCGTATATTGCTGTGGCTGGCCGGAGGGACCGCTCGTCGCATGGACGAGACGTCGACATCAGGATGTCGCGCTAGGGCGCTCGCGCCTGACCGCGTACGGGCACCGTGAATCTGAGGTCTGCAAGTGGCTCCCCTTCAAAGTCGAGCGGGCGAAGCAGCACGGTGACATCGCTGGATGGGGGCCTCTGAAAGCCGAGCACCACGACAAGGCCGTCTCCGCTCTCACGGAGCTGGAAGACATAGAACCCGAGCTGGGTCCCCGCGCGGTCGTCGACGCTCCCATCGACGACGGAGACGTCGCTTGGTGCCGCCTTGACCCGCGTGTGGAGGTCGAGCACGTCGATCGAGGCGCATGCGTGCCATTCGACGGCCTCGACTGGCTCCTGCCCGGCGCAGCCTTCCACCGGCGTGCGCTGGAAGGCCATCCGTCCCAGCGACGAGCCATCACGAACGATGGAGACCTCCTGTTCGATGGTGGGCCCGTAGATCAACGTCAACGAAGGCCCTGACCCGCCTCCGAGCAGTCCGCCGCCCGCGTGCAGCTCGATGCCGTCAGCGTCGAGGTCCGGGGCGCGACTCGGGAGGGAATCCGACTCACTGCAGAAGACCGCGACCGTAAGACTGGCGTCTCTCGCTCCCCCGCGAAGTGCCAGCCTGTTGCCGGCCTGACCGCCGGCTCGGTCTCCGACGGCTGTCACGCGTGCGGCTTCCGCGGAGGCTGCAAAAGCCGGGATCTCCCAGGCGCACACAATGCCTGGGGTAACGGCAGGCACATCCGGCTGGGAGGGCGCAGGGGAGCAGGCCGCCAATCCATCCGACGTCAGCAGCATGGCGAGGATGAGTCGTGCCACCAGACCGTGGACGAATGCGGGCGGGTCGACCACATTGTCCGGAGGATCTAGCGGCCGGTTCTGCCGCTCAGAGTTGCGAGCAGTAGTCGCCGTTGTTCGCGATCTGGATGTTGTTGCACATGCTCTGGAGGACGGGGCCACCCCCACGTCGTGTGTAAGAGACGCGCTGTGAGGAAGCCGAGCCCCAGATGACGGGGACGATCATGGGCCAGCTCAGGGTAAGCGTCCACGTGATGTCGTTCTTGACGTCGAAAGCCGGAAGGTAGGTCGCCACGCCTGTGTCGCGGCTGGAGCCGGTGTTCCCCGCACACGTGACCCCGCTGATCGCCGCACGGTATCGAGCGTGGTCGATCTCGCGGTTCGCGCCGGGCGTGCGCTGCATGCGCTCATTCCAATTGATGAACGCATATCCCGTGGCGCTCGGTCCAGAGCAGAACTGCGTATTGAAGAAGAGCGTATGGGTCTGGGTTATCGGTGACGCCACGATGACGTCGTTGTCGCTATCGGCCGATGCCGCGCCGGGGGCGCCAAGCAAGAGGCACATTACAAGGAACGCGACAGGCAGTCGCTGCTGGAGTTCGCTCCGGGAAGTCATGACGGCTCACCTCCAACGCAGACAGGGACGAAAGCATCCTGTCCGGACGCCCGCAGGAGAGGACTCCCGACGGCCATCGAAGTAAGCGCCGCAGCGACCCCGTTGTCAACCAGCGCACGATCTCGACGCGATCGGGTCGCGGCAGTACGACCCGTCCTGCCCCAAGCGGCACGTGCGCGAGGATGTGCCCGCCGATCGGGCACATCCTCTCTAGTGCAGGAAGCCGTTCTGAGTGAGCCAGCCCTTGGCGATGTCGGCGATCTCCTTCTTGTCGAAGACGAACTGCCTGTTGAGATCGAGAAGGCCCGGCGTGGTGAGCTTCGCGGAGACGTCGTTGAGAATCTTGGAGAACGCCGCGCGGTCCACTTTGGCGAGGTAGTCGTTCCGCACCAGGGGCACGAGGTTGTCGGCCGGTTGCGTGGACTTGTCGTCTGTCAGCAGCACCCAGCCGTTCTTCGCGATGTCGGGCTGGGTCGTGCACAGCTCGCCGAGATCGATTGTCTTCGCTGCCAGGGCGTCGACCATCGGCTGCGAGCACGCCGCGAGAAGGGTCGCGTTGTCGATCGTCTGCTGGGTGAAACCATAGGCCGACATGAGCGCCGGACCACAGACCGGGTTCGTCGGGCACTGAAGCGCAAGGCCGAACTTGATCTGATCCTGCACCTGCGTCAGATCGCTGAGCTTGGTCAGGTTGAACTGGGAGGCAGTCTCCGCGCGGACGACGAAGCCGTTCTGGTCAGCGGCAGACGCGTAGTCGAGGACGGTGATCCCGCCACCCTTGCCCGCGAGGATGGCCTGGAGTGCCGCCTTCTCGGCGGCTGGATCGCCGCTCTGCTTCGAGGGATCGTAGTGGGCGACGCCACTGCCGATGTACTCCGGCTTCAGGTCGATCTGGCCGCTCTCGAGGGCCGGCGCGGACACGTCTCGCCCGCCGAGTCCGAATCCCGCGCGATCCACGCCGTAGCCGCTTGCTTCCAGCGCTTGGGCGTAGATCTCGCCAACGATCTTCGCCTCGTAGAAGTCGTCCGACCCGATCTTGATGGTCGGCTTGCTGCCCCCACCCGTCGAGCAGGCGCCCAACAGCGCCAGCAGCAACGCCCCAAGGGCGAGCATGCGGGATGTCCGCATGGGTACCTCCTAGCTTCTCCGTGGTCTCTTGGTGGCCACTCGAGTGGCCGGACTATACCGGTGATACGTGACAGGTCCTGTCATGGATGGCGGACGTGCGATCCGGTGATGGCCCGCCGCGCGCCGGCGAACAAGAGCTCGGCCGTGACGGCGAGCAGCGCGACCATCAGCACGCCCGTCCAGATCTTTCCGGTGTCCCGCTGGGCGATGCCATCGACGAGGAAGCGCCCGAGACCGCCGAACCCGACGATCGCGCCAAGTGTCGCGGTGGCGATGATCTGGACAGCCGCGCTTCGCATTCCGGTGACGATGAAGCCGATCGCGCTGGGAATCTCCACGCCGAAGAGGATTTGGCGGTCACGCATGCCCATGCCTCGCGCGACCTCGACCAGGTCCCGATCGACCGCAGCGATGCCGGCGTACGCATTCACGAGGATGGGCGGCACCGCCAGGATGACCATCGCGACCAGCGTCGGGTACACGTAGAACCCCGCGATCGGGTCGAGAGCGGCGGTCACCGGAAGGACGATCGTGATGACAGCGAACGATGGCAGTGCGCGACCGAGGTTTGCCACGTTCACCGCGACGCCGGTATAGCGACCCGTGTGGCCGATCCACAAGCCGATCGGCAGGGCCAGGCCAATCGCGATCAGCAACGAGGCGGCAGACAGCTCGACATGTTCGAGCAGGCGCGCTGGAATGCCGTTCGCGCCCTGCCAATGTGCCGGGTTGGCCAGGTAGGCCGCGGTCTCCGAGATCAGGTCCACCTTGGCTCCTCGGGTCCGCCGGCGGACGCCCTGCGGGACCACGGGGTCAGCCGACGCTGGATACGGATCAGCAGCGTGTCGGCAGCGAGCGCGAGAAGGATGGAGGGCAGGGCTCCGAAGTAGATCTCGGTCGGAAAGCTCCGCGAGTAACCCTCAAGGATGAAGAAGCCGAACCCGCCGAAACGGTCGCCCAGCACCGCTGACACCGTGACCAGACCGATGGTCGAGATGCATGCAAGTCGTAGGCCGGCCATCGCGAAAGGAACGGCGAGCGGGATCTCGATGCGGCGCAGCCGCTCCCGGCGGCTGTAGCCCATGCCGTCCGCTGCCTCCAGGACCTCGGATGGGACGGCATCGAACCCGTCCGCGAGGTTCCGCACGAGGATCAGCAGCGTGTAGAGCACAAGCGGGATCTCAACGGTCAGGAACGAGATCCCGGTTATCGGGATCAGCGCGGCGAAGAACGCGAGGCTCGGGATGACGTACAGGAGGTCGGAGATCCCAATGATCGGGCCGTAGGTCGTCCGGTGCCGCACGGCAACGACGGCCAGCCCGAATGAGATCGCGAACCCGAAGAGCAGCGCGACCAGCGTCAGTCCAACGTGTTGCAGCGCGCGGCTGGCCAGGTCGTCGAGGTGGGAGAGCATCCAGTCGAGGTCCATGCGCGTGCCGCTAGGTGCTGCCCTGGGCGCCGGAGCGGAGCAGCTCGCCGATGTCGGCGAACGTCAGGATCCCGAGCGCCCGGCCGCGCTCGTCGACCACGATGCCGGCCTCGACTCCGGCCGCGAGAAGACGTCCGAGCGCATCCTTGAGCGTGTCGGACGGTTCGAGGAGCGGCGACATCGGCTCCGCGACGTCCGCGGTGAGCGGCCCGCTCTCGGGGATGTGGCGCTGGTGGATCCAGCCGATCGGCCGGCTCTCCGCGTCCACGAGCAGCAGGTACGGATAGTCGTCCGCGAGCGTGCGACGGCGTGCGTCGGCAGCATCCTCGCCAGCCCGTGCCATCACGACCGGACGCGGCGCGAGGTCGCGAACACGGACCAGCGACAGGCGCTTCAGCCCCCGGTCGGCGCCGACGAAGCGGGCCACGAAGTCCGAGGCCGGGTTCGCGAGTATCTCCTCCGGCGGCCCGAACTGCGCCAGCTTGCCGCCGATCTGCATCACGGCCACCAGGTCGCCGAGCTTGATGGCCTCGTCGATGTCATGGGTGACGAAGAGGATCGTCTTGGCCAGGTCCCGCTGGAGGCGCAGGAACTCGTTCTGGAGTCGCTCCCGGACGATCGGATCGACAGCGCCGAACGGCTCGTCCATGAGCATCAGCGGCGGGTCTGCCGCCAGGGCGCGCGCGACGCCGACACGCTGGCGCTCGCCCCCCGAGAGCTGGCTCGGGTATCGCCGCGAATACCGGTCGGGCGGCAGTCCGACCAGCTCCAGGAGCTCGTTGGCACGCGCGACCTGCCGCTGGCGATCCCAGCCGAGGAGCCGCGGCACGACCGCCACGTTGTCCGCGATCGTGAGGTGCGGGAAGAGCCCGACCTGCTGGATCACGTAACCGATGCGGCGCCGCAGCTCGATCGGATCCTCGCGGGCGATGTCCTTGCCGTCGATCAGGATCCGCCCGCTGCTCGGCTCGATCAGCCGGTTGACCATCTTCAGGCTGGTGGTCTTGCCGCAGCCGGAGGGCCCGACGAGGATGCAGATCTTGCCCGCGGGCACGAACAGGCTCAGGTCGTTGACCGCTCCCGGGCCCTTCTCTCGCGGGTCGTAGTGCTTGCTGACGTGATCGAATTCGACCGTCACGCCTGACGCTGGGCTCATCGCGCGCACCCTAGCCGATCGAGCCACGGTCGGGATGCGACCCAGGCTCCACCGCGCACCCCGGCGGCCAGGCGACGGAGCGCCCGGCCGTCGATAAACTTGGCCGCCCACCGATTTTTCGAGGAGCCCAGCCCGAGATGCCGCAGATCCACCTCCGCGCCGAGCCCGGCGATTACGCGCCGATCGTCCTGCTCCCGGGAGATCCCAACCGGGCGACGCGCATCGCGTCCATGTTCGACGGCGGGCTCGAAGGGGCGCGCAAGGTCAATGAGAATCGGGGGATGCTCGGCTACACCGGCACCTGCCAGGGCAAGCCGGTCAGCGTCCAGACCACGGGCATGGGCACGCCCTCCTTCTCGATCGTGGTCGAGGAGCTGCTGCGACTTGGCGCCACGCGGCTGATCCGCGTCGGCACCTGCGGCGGCATCGGGCGTGGCATCCGCACCTCCGACCTGGTGGTGGCGACCGCATCCGCCCCGCTGGACGGCGCCACGTTCACGTACCTCCACGGCGACCGCTATGCGCCGTCGGCCGACTACGGCCTCACCCGCGCGCTCGTGGACGCGGCGGAGCGCAAGGGCGTCACGCCGGCGGTCGGCCAGATCGCGACCGTCGACGTGTTCTACAACCCGGACGAGGACTACGTCACGAAGTGGCGATCGCGGGGCATCCTCGCCTTCGAGATGGAAGCGTCGGCCCTGTTCTACCTGGCCGCGCGTGCCGCAGCCGAAGGGAAAGACGTCCGGGCGGCCTGCATCCTGACGGTCAGCGACGTGCTCTCGGAGGCCGAGACGTCCGAGGGGACGTACCTGTTCGAGGACCTGGAGACCGCGACCGACCGCATGATCGAGGTGGCGCTGGAGGCCGGCGGCTCGATCTGATGGCCGCCGCCGTGCGCGCACCGATTCCGGTCGGCGTCAACCTCACGGCCATCGGGGTCACCGCCGACTGGTGGCTGGAGTCGGCGCTGCGTATCGAGGCCGCCGGCTTCCGCACGATCTGGGCCTGGGACCACTTCGTCAGCCGCGGGCGCCTCACGGATCCGGTCCTCGAGTGCTGGACGCTGCTGGCCATGACCGCGGCACGGACCCGCACGCTGAAGGTCGGCACCTTCGTGACCAATGTGATGAACCGCCATCCGGCCGTGCTGGCACGGATGGCCGCGACGATCGCCGACCTGGCCCCGGGCCGGCTCGATCTGGGAATCGGGATCGGCGGCCACCCGGCGGAGCATGAGGCGATGGGCATCGAGTTCCCGGAGCCGAAGGAGCGAGCGGCTCGACTGGAGGAGGCCCTCACGGTTCTGCGGCTGCTGTTCGCGGGCGGACCTGTCGACTTCGAGGGCGCCTGGACGACGCTTGAGAGGGCACACGCCTTCCCGGCACCCGACCCGGCGCCACGGCTCATCGTGGGCGGCGAGACCCCCGCGGGCGCCCGCATCGCGGCGCGTGGCGCGGACGCGCTGACGACGTTCGCGGCGCAGTGGGACCGCGTCTATCCCCTCTACCTGGAGGCACTGGCGGCCGCCGGCCGTCGCCGGGACGAGGTCAGCGTTCTCGTCGCGGTCGATCTCTCGAAGGACGCCAGTTGGGCCGGCGGCTCCGACGGCGACCTCCTCTCGGACCTCGGCGCGACAGCCGCGCGATGGCACGAGCGGGGCGCCGACGAGCTGATCCTGCACTGGGTGAACCCGGACCAGCTGGATGCCGTGCTCGCGGCTGGCGAGCGTGCGGCTCTGGCCGGCTGACGAGCGTCACAAGGCGCCCGTCTCGTGGGTCTCATGGCCGTGACACGAGCCTGGTGGAACGGCCGGAGGCACCTCGTGGGCACGGCTGCCGTGGTCGGGCTTGCGTGCCTGCTCGTGGGCATCTCCGGGCCGGTGCGAGCGGACGCCTGCATTCTCGAGATGCCTCCGGACGTGCGCTTCGCTCGTGGCTACACCTTCATCGCGACGTTCACGTCGCATCGGAGGATGACCGCCGCGGGCTCGGCGGCCAGCTGGACGTTCGCAGTCGAGGAGGTCTTCGCGGGCGGCGACGGCCCCATGACGAAGCCGCCGTACAACATCTCGCTGAAGCCTGCGACGGACATCACCTTCTCCGGCAACGGCTGCGCCGAGCCTCGTCACCTCCATCTTGGTGACCGATACCTGGTGAGCACGGGGTTGCTGGACAGGATCACGACTCCCTACTCGGTTTTCTGGGAGATCGATGACGCCGGGGACATCCGCCTCGTGCGCGAGTACACGCAGCTCGGATGGCAGATGGATCCGCGGTTCGACGAGCCGCGGACGCTTGCCGAGGCAGTTGCGCTGATGGCTCCCGGTGCGGAGCTCCCGCCAACCGATGCCCTGGCTGCCGATCGGCCTTCCGGAGACGCGTCGGTAACGCCAGGCAGCATCCCTCCGGCCGTGTTGGGGCTGGCGATCGGAGCGCTTGCCGCCGGCGGCCTGCGAAGACGCCTACGCACGCATCGGGGTCCCTGTGGTCCCGCCGGAACGAGCGTCGGGTAGAGCCTCGAATCTCGCCTCGCATTACGCTGGCAGCGGCATGAACGAACCACCTACGCTCCCCTCCGAACCGGTCAGCCACTGCGTCCGCTGCGGACGGCCGACCCCCGCCGGCGTCGCCCTGTGCGAGCAGGACAATCCCGGCCGGATCAAGGGGCCCAGCGCCACCCAGGTCCACGGGACGATGCTCCTCGGGGTCGGCATCGGCATCGTCGGCTTTCTGCTGCTGGCGCAGCTCGCGGTTCGCCACGCAGGGCCGTTCAACGCCCAGGTGACGGGGAGCGCCACGCTCGCGTCGGGCGGCGTGCAGGTGGAGATGGCGGTCGCGAACGCCGGCGCGGCGGCATCCGTGGCCACGTGCCGCATCACACGGGACGGCTCGGCCCGCTCCGACGACTTCGTCTTCCGCACGGAATCGATCCCGCCGGGCGGCGTGGTCCAGCTCGCGCGGGACCTGCCGATCCCGGACGCGCCGCCTCCCTACGACCCGCTTCGAAGCACCATCAGCTGCACCTAGCGCGGGTGCGGCGGACCTAGGCGGGAGCGCCGCCCGGCGCGTCCACAGCGGCTGCGCTCTCGCTCTCGGAGACGCCGCGGAGGCCAAGGCCGTTCACGGCCGCTCCGCCGAGGAGCAGCACGGCGCACACCAGCATCGCCAGGTGATACGCGTCGGTGGAGGCCTGCCGGATCGCCTCGCGTTGGTCCGGCGGCACTTCGGGAGCGGGCGGGTTGAGCGGCTGGATGCGGGCGCGCACCTCCGGCGCGTTGGTGTCCAGGCCGGGCACGCGCGACTGGATCGCGCTGTAGAACGTGGCTGAGATCGCGATGAACAGCACGGCCATGATCAGGGGCTGGCCGATCCGCGAGATCGAGTTGTTGATCGCCGAGCCCAGGCCCGCGTTGCCCAGGGGCACGGAGTTCATCAGGGTCGTCGTCAGGGGCGCCACCACGAGCGTGATCCCGACGCCGAACAGCAGGATGGCGGGCATGACGTCGACGAGGACCGAAACGGGCGGCAGGTAGCTCGCCGGCTGTCCCGGCTGGAGCATCCAGGGCTGGCTCGTCGCCGGCACGCGGGCCCACCACAGCTGGCCGATCCCCATCACCACGGGTCCTCCGACCAGGAACCGTCGCGGCCCGATCCGTGCGGCCAGCGCGCCGGCACGCGTCGACCCGAGCGTGAGCATCACGCCGATCGGGAGCCCCACCAGGGCCGCGGCCAGCGCCGTGTAGCCGAGGACGCCCTGGAGGAAGAGGCTCTGAAAGCTCTGCGTGACATAGAGCGCGCCGTAGATCAGGAACGTCGAGAGGTTGATGACGGTGAAGTTGCGTCGCCGGAACAGCGCCGGCGGGATCAGCGGGTCCCGGCGCTTCAGCATGAGGAAGGGCAGCAGCAGGCCGGCCACGACCCCGGCCGCAAGGGCGACGAACGCGATGGGGTCCTTCCACTCGGCCTGCTGGCCCCGGATGAGGCCGAACGAGATCCCGCCGACGGCCACGGCGATGACCGCGGAGCCGAGCCAGTCGAGACGGCCGGAGACCGCCTCGTTGCGCGATTCGGGCACGTGGCGCAGCGTCGCGTAGAGCCCGATCGCCACCAGCGGCACGTTGATCAGGAACGCGATCCGCCAGGAGAGCGTGTCGACCAGGATGCCGCCGATCACGGGGCCCAGCACGGTCAGCGCCGACGTCGCGGCCGCCCAGATCCCGAAGGCACGGCCGCGCTCGGTGCCCGTGAACGACGCCGTGATGATCGACAGGGAGCCGGGCACGAGCAGCGCGCCGGCCGCGCCCTGGAGAAGCCGGAAGACGACCTCGAGCTCCATCGTCGGGGCAAGGCCGCACAGCGCGGAGACCACGCCGAAGGCGAACAGGCCGATCGCAAAGATGCGGCGCCGGCCGTAGCGGTCGGCCAGGGCGCCCGCCAGGATGAGCAGCGCGGCGAGGACCGCCAGGTAGCCGCTGGTGATGTACGCCTGGCCCTCGAGGACACCCAGGATCGAGGTCGGCAGGTCCGCGCCCATACGGGGCAGCGCGATCGTGACGATCGTGCCGTCCAGGAAGACGATGCCCGAACCGAGCACCGCCGCCGCGATGATCCAGCCGCTGTGGACGGCTCTCGTCGCTCCTCGTTCGCTCACGGCTGCCATGTTCGGCGGTCGCGCCGATGCGCACAAGCGGGCGGGTTGCACGGCGCCCGCCCGCTGGCGGATAGCATCTGGGCGTGCCCCCCTTGGATCTCCAGGCCGAGCTCGACCTTGCGGTCGAGGCCGCGCACCGGGCCGGCGTCATCCAGATGGAGCGCTACGAGCGGCTCGAGCGGATCGTGCACAAGAGCGAGCACGACGTGGTCACCGAGGTCGACAAGCTCACGGAGGACCTCATCCTCGCGGCGGTCCGCGAAGCCTTCCCGACCGATTCGATCCTCGCGGAGGAGTCCGGCTCCGCCACACACGATCCGGGCACTCCGGCCCCGGAGCCCGGCACCGAGCGCCTCTGGGTCGTCGATCCGCTCGACGGGACCGTGAACTACGCCAACGGCATCCCGCTCTTCTGCGTGAGCATCGCCCTCGCGATCGGTGGACGGCCGGTCATGGGCGTGGTGCACGACCCGGCGCGCAACGAGACCTTCACCGCGCGCCTCGGCCACGGCGCGCAGCTGGACGGCGTGCCGATCCATCACCCAACCAAGGCCCGCCTCGTGGATTGCGTGATCTCGATGGGCGTGCCACGCAGCGGATACGCACGCCGCGCGGCGCGGATTCGCGCCGGGGTCCGCGCGTCCAGGAACATCGGCACCGGCGCCCTCGGAATTGCCTACGTGGCCAACGGGCGCTTCGATGCCTTCGTCCAGGTTCCCGGCGGGCTGTCTGCCTGGGACGTCGCGGCCGCTGGAATCATCGCCGAGGAAGGTGGGGCGATCGTCACCTCCGGCGACGGCGGGCCCTGGTTCGACCTCGGTCGCCCCTCCCATCGGAGCGGCATCGTGGCGGCCGCTCCTGCCCATCACGCAACGTTGCTGGAGATGCTCCGCTGAGTCCGGCGGCCGATGGGGCCGAGGTGCGTGTCGCCGAACCCCGTCGGGTACTTCAGCCCGTAGCCCATCGTGCGGTCCATGCCCACGTGGGCGATGAGGATGCCGCCGACCGACACCAGCAGTGAGCTCGGCGCCCACCAGCCGACGAGGACCAGCGCGATCCCGACGGCGTAGTCATGCACCAGGTTGTACGTGACCGCTCCCACGCGCGGGCTCACGAGGTAGCCGACCATCCCGACGTCCGGCAGCAGGAGGGCGGGGAGGAGCAGGAACCACCCGCCGCCGGCGGCGAGGTAAAGGGCGAGGCCCGCCACGAACGCCGCAAACGACTCGAGCCGCAGCGTCCAGCGGACGAGCGGATCCGGTTCGGCGGTGACCGTCCGAGGAGCAGCCGGGGTGCGCACGCCGGGCATGCTACCCGGGACCATCTCGCCATGGGGGTCGACCCGGTGTGGGGATGCACCGCTGGCGGTGCCCGCGAGCAACTCCCCCCAATGGCGCGCGGATCGGTACTACCGATGCATCACGGGGGACATGACCATCGAGCTAGGGTCCTCTGGACGGCGACCGACGCCGTTCGGCACCCACATCACGCTCAGGGCAAACCCGTCGCGAGGCGGGGACGCAAAGCCAGGGATCTCTCGGAGACCGCCCGGTTACCGGAGGGATGCCGCGGCTCGATAGTTGAGGTGATTTCAAGGATGAAGGCGAACGTGAGACGCCTGCTCCCCGCAGTCGCGGCGATGCTGTCCATGGTCCTGGCGCTCGGCGCAGGGATGCGCTGGTAGACG
>JAXDKU010000122.1:0-14786 GCA_034667005.1 Chloroflexota bacterium | reverse complement strand
GGCGCATACCGCGTCGCCAGCTCGACCTGGCCGGCCGTCAGGGCCGTGCCCATGCTGCACACGACGTTGTCGAAGCCCTCCTGGTGGGCCATCAGCGCGTCCGTGTTCCCCTCCACCAGCACGATGCGCTGCTGCTTGCGAGCCGCCGACTTGGCACGATCGATCAGGTACAGCGTCCGGCTCTTGTCGAACAGCAGCGTCGCCGGCGTGTTGATGTACTTGGCGGTGTCCGGGACGGTCCCGACGACGCGGCCGCCGAGACCGGTCGCGGCGCCGTTCGAGTCTCGGATCGGAAAGATGATCCGGCCGCGGAAGCGGTCGTAGACGCCCCGGCGGTTATTGCCGCTGGTGCCGCCCCCGGACCCGGCCGCGCCGGCGGCCCCGGCCCGTGCGCCCCGGCCCGCGTCGCGCTGACGACGCGCCACGAGGCCGGCCTGCTCCAGGTCCTCCTCGCGGAAGCCGCGCTTCGTGGTCAGGGCACGCGTCAGGGCGTCCCAGGACTCAGGCGCGTAGCCAAGCTGGAACGTCTCGACGGTCTTGTCCGTGAAGCCCCGCCCGCGCAGGTAGTCGAGCGCCGGCTGGCCCTGCGGGTGCACCGTCAGGACCTGGTGGTAGAACGCGATCGCGGCTTCGAGCGCGTCGCGCAGGCGCTTGCGTTGGGCGTCCTCGCGGGTCGTTCGCTCGGAGAGCTCCACGCCGGCCCGGCCGGCGAGCTGCCGCAGGGCGGTCGGAAAGTCGATCGAGTCGCGCTCCATCACGAAGTTGAAGATGTCCCCACCCTTGCCGCAGCCGAAGCAGTGCCAACTCTCGCGGCCCGGGGTCACGACGAAGCTGGGGGTCTTCTCACCGTGGAACGGGCACAGCCCCTTGAAGGTCGTGCCGGCCTTCTTGAGCGGCACGCTCTCGTTGATGAAGTCGACGATGTCGAGCTTCTGCTTGATCTCTGCTGCTGCGCCGACGGACGTGGTGGGGATCTCCTGGGGGTGTCGAAAGGCCCGGGCGCCGCGCGCCGGACACAGTTACGGCCTTGTCAAGACCTTGACAAGGCGCCTGAGTCAATTCTACCCCCTTGACAAGCCCTTGACAAGCCCGAATCGGGCACTTCTGTCAATACCCCGTGGGGGTATCGCTCACGCGCCAGGCGGCGAAAATCGGCTCGCCAAGCGCCGGACGCGACCAAAGTGCCGACGGGTCGTGGGCGCAAAGTCTCGCCGCCTGCGGTTGACCGAATGGACCCTTCCGGGCGACCATGAACGCGCCGTCCCTCCTCGTTGCGAGAGGTTCAACATGCCATTCCGATCTCCGCGCGCCTTCCATCTGCTCGTCGCGACCGCCCTGGTGGTCGTCGTGACCGCCTTCTCGGCCGTGCCTGTGGCCGCCCTCGAGACCCGCTGGCCCGCTGCGGAGCAGTACGCGCTCAGCCTCATGAACTGCACCCGAACCGGTGGCTGGGTGAAGAAGGACGGGACCTGCATCGACCGCGGCACCGGCCAGCACAGCAAGTACCGCAAGCCGCTGCTGTTCAAGGAACGCCTCGCGAAGGACATCTCGCGGCCGCAGGCCCGCCGCGTTGCGAAGGCCGGCTATCTCAGTCACGAGATCGGCGGCAGCAAGAACGAGCGCTTCGCGCGGGCCGGCATCAAATGCTGCGCGACGGGCGAGAGCCTCGGCCACTACGTGGGCAACCCGAAGGCTGCCGTCGTGATGGTGAACTCGTTCGTCCAGGACGAGAAGGGGACGGGCGGTCCGCACTGGCGTCAACTGAAGGACAGCCGCTTCAAGTTCGTCGGCATCGGCGTCTGGAAGAGGGGCAACGACGTCTACGTTGCCTACGACTTCTGGGACGGTCCCTAGCCGCGAACGAAGCCGCGGCTCGGCTTGACCTTGTCGTGATCGACCACCCGCATCCCGTCCTCGTGGACGGCGAGCTGGGCGTTCGACCCTCCACCGAGGCCGATCTCGACCTGCTGGCTGGGTGGTTCTCGGATCCCGACGTGTTCCGCTGGTGGGGCGGTCGCCCACTTCCGCGCGAGGACGTCGCGGCCAAGTACACCGGCCGGCGCTGTCCACGGGTCGAGTCGTTCATCGTGGAGCTCGCGGGACAGCCGATCGGGTACATCCAGTACCACCTGGAAGGCCCCGGCCAGGCCGGTCTGGACATGATGCTGCTGCCCGACTTCCGAGGACGTGGCCTCGGCCCGATGACCGCACGGCTGCTGCTCGCCCATCTCCGGGCCGCCAGGGGCTGGACGGACATCACCGTCGATCCGGCGATCGACAACCGACGGGCGATTCGCGGGTGGGAGAAGGCGGGCTTCGTCAGCGAGCGGGATTGGCCCGACCATCCGGATGGGCCCGCGCTCCTGATGCGCACTCGGCAGCCGGCGGCACCGCCATGACGCGCCGCTCCCGTCCTGCCCCGGTGCGGCGGACTGGGGCGCCGAACAAGGTGATCGCGGCGCGCAGCGGCTCAGCGCGCGGCGGCGTCTCCGTCGCGGCGCGACTCGACGAGCGCGTTCGCGGCGCCGTGGACGGCAGGGATCGAGCCGAGGCGGCCCGCCTGGTAGTCGGTGACGGCCTGCATGACCTCCTCGCGCGTGTTCATCACGAACGGGCCGTACCACGCGACCGGCTCGCCGATCGGGCGGCCGCCGAGGAGCAGCACGTCGAACGTCGGGCTGCGGCTCTCCTGCGTCGAGGATGCCGCCACGGTCAGCGTGTTGCCATGTCCGAAGACCGCAAGCTGGCCCATCTCGGCGGGCCGGCCCTCGATGCCGACGGAGCCGCGACCGGCGAGGACGTAGGCCAGCGCGTTGTAGTCGGCGCGCCACGGGATCGAGAGCTGGGCGCCGGGCGACAGCGTGGCGTGCACGAGCGTCATCGGCGTGTAGGTCGACCCGGGCCCGGCGTGGCCGGCGACATCGCCGGCAATGACGCGCACCAGGGCCCCGCCATCGTGCGATGAGACCAGCGCGACCTCGCTCGCGCGCAGGTCCTGGTATCGCGGCGCGGCCCACTTCTGGGCCGGAGGAAGGTTGACCCAGAGCTGGAAGCCGTGGAACAGGCCACCGCTGACGACCAGCGCCTCCGGCGGCTTCTCGATGTGCAGGATGCCAGCGCCCGCGGTCATCCACTGGGTGTCGCCATTCGTGATCACGCCGCCGCCGCCGTTGGAATCGGCGTGCTCGAATGTCCCGTCGATCATGTACGTGACCGTCTCGAAGCCGCGATGCGGATGCCAGGGCGTGCCCTTCGGCTCGCCCGGGGCGTATTCCACCTCGCCCATCTGATCCATGTGGATGAACGGGTCGAGATCGGCCAGGTCCACGCCGTGGAAGGCCCGCCGGACGGGGAACCCCTCCCCCTCGAACGCGCGCGGCGCAACCGTCACGCTGCGCACCGCGCGAGGACGCGCGACGGTGGGATCGGGGGCCGGGATCCGCGGCAGGACGGTGATGTCGTCGACGGTGATGGCAGGCATTCGAGTCTCGTGCTTCCTTGTGGAGCGTTGCGGTCTGTGGCTGCCGCTCAGCGGCCGGGTGGTGTCGCGGCGAGCTCTTCGAGGAGCTCCGCCAGCCGGGTCGCGGCATCGTCGCCGAGCCGCGGCCCGACGAATTCTTCGAGCGTGGAGGCGTGGTGCGGCAGCGCGCGCTGGAGCTCGTCGAGCCCCTGTGGCGTGAGCCGCGTGTAGGCGCCGCGTCGATCCGCGGGGCATTCGGTTCGGGCCACCAGGCCGGCCTTCTCGAGCCGGTCGACGCGGCGGGTGAGCCCGCTCGGGGTCAGGTGGGATCGCTCGGCCAGCTCGCCCATGCGCAGTTGCTGCTCGGGCGCCTCGGAGAGCGGCAGCAGGATCGCGACAGTGTCGGACCCGACGACCTCGCAGCCGGCGCCTTCGGGATCGAGCTGCTCGGAGAGCGCCGCGTGCGCAGCGCCGATGGCCTGCCACAGCCGGATGGCGGCCGAGGTGGGCATGGCGGAGGTGGAGCGAGTCATTGCGTGGGCAATCATTGCACAAGCAAGGACAGGACGTCAACCGCGAAAACGGACCGGCAGGTTCGGAACGCCGTTGATTCCGAACCGAAACCCGCTGTCGACACACCACCCACGCTCGCGGGCTACGATTCCGCCTGGCCCTGCGTCCGTCACCCCACGAGGCCCTCCCCCTCCGATGACTGATCCCTCTACGGCGCTGGCTGCCGACGCCACACGCCCCGCCCCGCGGCTCCGGCTGCGCGAGGAGGCGAGCGCGCTCCTCGATCTGCCCTGGCAGCTGCCGCTGGAGGCGTGGCCTTCGACGCTGCCGTTCGTGGAGTTCCCCGTCGGCGAGTCGCGCCACCTGGTGCGTTTCATCGAATCGGACGGCAGCACGTACGCCGTGAAGGAGGAGCCGCTCGAGGTGGCCCGGCGCGAGTTCCAGGTGCTGCGGCGGCTCGAGGACGCCGCACTCCCCGCGGTCGAGGCGGTGGGTCTGAGCGAGAGCCTGGAGCGCGACACCGGCATCGTCGCGACGCGCTTCCTGACGAGCTCCACGCAGTACCGCCGCATGCTCATGAGCGTGCCGGCACGCGCGTCCACGGCCCGCGACCGGCTGCTGGACGCGATGGCGTCGCTGCTCGTGGATCTGCATCGCGCCGGCGTGTTCTGGGGCGACGGCTCGCTCAACAACACGCTGTTCCGCCGGGACGGCGACCGCCTCCAGGCGTACCTGGTGGACGCCGAGACCAGCGAGCTGCTCCCCTCCCTCAGCGACGGGCAGCGCACCCACGACCTGGACATCCTGCTCGAGAACGTGGGCTTCGGGCTGGCCGACCTCGCCGCGGGCAGCGGACGCGAGACGGGCGACGACGAGGCGATCGCCGCGGTGGAGACCCTGGACCGCCGCTATCGCGACCTGTGGCACGAGCTCCACGACCGGCCCGAGCTGCGCATGGAGGACCGCCAGGCGGTCCGCGGCCGCGTTCGCCGGCTCAACGACCTCGGCTTCTCGGTGGACGAGATCACGCTCGAGCCGAGCGATCCGAGGGGCAGCGTGCGCCTGTCGATCGTCGTCACGACGCGGCGCTTCCACGCGCGCGAGCTGGAGCGCGTGACCGGCATCGTCGCGCTGGAGAACCAGGCCCGGCTGCTCCTGAACGACATGCGCGAGTACGTGGCGTGGACCGAGTGGGCCGGCCGGCGTGCCGCATCGGGGACGGACGCGACCGGCCGCTGGCTCCGGGAGGTCTTCGAGCGCACGACCGCGCGCCTGGCTGCCCTCCCCCGGACGGCCGACGTGATCCAGGCCTACTGCGACCTGCTCGAGCACAAGTGGCTGCTCTCGGAGGCAGCCGGCCGAGACGTCGGCCTCGACGCCGCGCTCGCGTCGTACCTCGATCTCGCGGCTTCCAAAGATGCCGAGCCGCCCAAAGACGCATCGTCGTCCCCGCCGAATGCTGTGTGACCCAGGACACGGACACGGCCGCGCGGGTCGCGCACGCTGGTCACATGACCACCATCGTTGCCATCCCCGGCAGCCTCCGCGACCAGTCGTACAACCGCCTGCTGATCCACGCGGCCGAGGAGCTCGCGCCGCCCGACGTGCGGATCGTCACCTACAACATCGACGACCTGCCGCACTACAACGAGGACATCGACACGCACCAGCCGCCGGAGTCGGTCGCCGCGTTTCGCAAGGCGGTGGAGGACGCCGACGCCGTGCTGATCGCGACGCCTGAGTACAACTCGTCGATTCCGGGGGTGCTCAAGGACGCCATCGACTGGGCGTCGCGCCCGTACGGGACCGCGTCGCTCATGGGCAAGCCCGTCGCGTACATCACCGCGAGCCAGGCGCCGTCCGGGGGCACCAGCGCCCAGGCGGACCTGAAGAAGATCCTGGAACGCGCGCGAGCGCACGTGGTCGAGGGTCCTCAGGTGGCGATCGGCCTCTCGCCGTCCGCCTTCGATGCCGAGGGACGGCTGATCCATCCGCAGGCGCGGGAGTCATTGCGCCAGCTGTTGCAGAATCTCGCGGATGTGGCGCGACAGCGGGCCAGGGAGCGCGAGACGGTTCGCAGCGAGGCGTAGCGTCGCGCGTCGGAGGCACGGCGCGTGATCACGATCCGGCGCGACAGCGAGATCCACGACGTCGATGGCGGTTGGTTCCGCGCTCGCTGGCACTTCTCGTTCGACAGCTACCAGGACCCCGACAACGACGGCTTCGGGGCCATGCGCGTCTTCAACGACGACCGCCTGATTCCCGGTGCGGTCTGGCCGCTGCACCCCCACAAGGACATCGAGGGGCTGACCTACGTGGTGGAAGGCCTGTTCGGGCACGAGGACAACATCGGCGGCTCGCCCGGTCCACTGCCTGCCGGCTCGGTGCAGCGCATGACGCTCGGGTCCGGCGCGTGGCACTCAGAACGGAACGCATCCACCACCGAGCCGCTGCGCTTCATCCAGATCTGGATCCTGCCCAAGGAGGCGGACCTTCGGCCGGGCGTCGAGCAAAAGGTCTTCACGAGCGCCGATCGCGAGAATCGGCTCCTCAAGGTGATGGGCCCCACCGGTACGGCCGTCGTCAAGGTCCATCAGGACGCGTCCGTGTACGTCTCATCGCTGGCGCCGCGCCACGACGTGACCCACGAGATGGAGGACGGGCACGGCGTCTACGTCTACCTGATCGACGGCGCGGTGGACATCGGCGGCGAGCCGATCGCGACCGGGGACGCGGCCAAGGTGACCGGCCAGAGCGAGGTGCAGGTGCGCGCGAAGGTGTGGAGCGAGCTGATCCTGGTCGACGTCCCGATGCATTTCGAGCCCGTCGGCATCTGGGCGGGCAGAATCGGCGGGTGACGGCACAACCTTCTGAGTCGGCCGCAGTCTCGATCCGCGACGTTCCCGATGAATCGCGCTACGTGATGGAGCTCGACCGCGAGCCGGCCGGCTTCGCCGAGTACCGCCTGCGGCCGGGCGCGATCGTCTTCATGCACACCGTCGTGGATCCGGCGTTCGAGGGGCGTGGGCTGGGGTCGCGAATCGCGAAGTTCGTCCTCGACGATGCGCGCCGCCGGGGCCTCGCGGTCGTGCCGGCCTGCCCGTTCATCCGCAGCTACATCGAGAGCCACCCGGATTACAGGGACCTGATCCCCGAGCCGAAGGGCGACGCACAGGGCCGCTGATCGGACCAGCGTCAGCGCGCGACGAAGCCGAAGCTCTGACCCGTCCAGGGATCCAGGAGCACCTCTCCCAAGAAGGTTGCGTTGCCTTCCGCGAAGAGGCCCATCGTGATCGTGCCATTCGGCGCCGGTCCGTCAAACCCGAAAAACTGCCAATCGATCCGCTTCGAGTCCGCCTTCCCAGAGAGGTGAGTGTTAACCCAGCCGGTCAGATCGCGCGCCTCCAACCAGTCGATGAAGCCGTCGGTGTGGAGCGTCGCATCCGCGAGCTGGCCAGGTGAGACGCCCGGCAAGGGCCGGCCGTCCAGGCGGATGGGCTGCCGCACCGATAGGGTGTAGTCCCGGGTCCCTTCGAGGCCGAAGCCAAAGTTCAGGCTCGCCACGACCGGAACCGAGCCCGGCGGCAACGCCTGGTTGTCCAGCCAGTAGCGCGGCAGGACGATGAGATCGATGTCCCACGTATCTCCCGGGCCGAGATGGTCAGTCTTGCCGATGTCACCGCCCGGGCAGTCGAGACCCTCGCCGGTTCGGTACGAGAAGGTGCTCCGAGTCAGGCGCTGCTCGGAAAGCAACTGCTCCTTGAATCGCGCGGCGGCTCCCGTCCAGGTTTCGCCGGGATCGAACAGCGACGTCGCGTCCAGGACAGTGTCGAGAGGAATGCAGTCTGAGTAGATCTTCTCCGAGCCCTCGTTGGTCACGCGAACGTGGACTGTCACCCACTCGCCGATTCCGACGTTCCGGTGCGGCACCCAGAGCTCCAGGACCACCGCGTCGCCCTCGGCGCGCGCGTCCGGTGCGCGATCCGGGACCAGCCAGTCCGGCGGGCCGTCCGTCGGCTTGAAAACCTGGGGCCCAAGCTGGACGGCCTCAGGCGGAAGGGACGGCGTCGAGGTTACGCCCGAGCCCGCAGCCGGGTCCAGGCTCGAGGCCGGTATGGGCGTCGGAGTCGACATCGCGACGCGCGTGGCGGCCGGCGACGATCCGGAGAACAGCGCCGATGGTCGGGTGGAGTTGTCGGCGAGGGCGGACGTTGCGGTTCGCGCCGCTGGCGAGCCCTTCAGCCCGCTGGGGGCCGCGATACCGACACACGCGGCCGCAACGATCAACCCCACGACGGCGGCCGTGCCTGAAACCCCATTCGTACGCATTCACCCCTCGGACGTCGCGCGCACATCATCCGTGACGCACGGCTAGCAGTCATGCAACCTTGGGCGATGACTCGTTGGTTTCGCACCGGCCAGGAGGTGTAGCGGGCGTGGACAGTTGGGCCGTACTTCCGACCCTCGCTTGGATCATCGTTGGCGCGCTCGTCCTGCTGGCGGTCTTGACTCAGGTCGCTGCCTGGAGACTGAGGCATCGACCGTCGCTATCCCGTCTCCTCCGGGACTTGGGCATATCGATGCTTTCGGGCTCGATCCTGACAACCGGATTTCTGGCGGTGACCGTTTCGATGGACGCGAACCGGGCGGACCGGGAACGGAGCCTCGCCGAGGTGTCGTCAATGCGACAGCTGATCGGGACCGTTGATCGTTTGCCGGGTCTCCGGTTTCATCTCGTGATTCCGGACCTGTACGCTCGGAACAAGGATCTCAGTGGAGCGGACCTGAGCTTCAGTTTCCTTGACGGCGCCGACTTCACGGGCACCAGCCTGGCGGACGCAGACCTCCACTACACGCACCTGCGAGGCGCAGTCTTCCGGGGGGCCGACCTGACTGGCGCGAGCCTGGAAAATGCGTGGATGGACTTCGCGGACCTTCGCGGGGCCCTATTGGCCGGCGCGAACCTCAGCGGCGTCGATTTCAAAGGAGGTCTCGCCGGGCCGGTGCTCTGCTACGACACCACGACGAGCTGGCCGTCTGGGTATGTCCCACCGACTTCGCTCGAGGAAGCCGTTCGGATGTGCGCACTGGGTGACAGCTGACGAGCGCAGCTGCCGGGACCGAGGTGGCTAGCGGCCCTCGCGGCGGAGCGCCAGCGCCATTCCAACCGTCACCAAGCCGGCCGCGAGGAGGATGATCCACGCGATCCAGGCACCGCCGCCCGACGCGATCTCGAGGATCGCGGCGATCACGCTGAGGCCGTTGAAGACGAGCGCCATGACCGTCGGGATGCGCGCGGTCTCCCAGCGCCGCGACCGAAGCACGAAGAATCCGGCGATGCCAGCGCCGAGCGTGGCCGAGCCCGCCTGGCGGTAGATGAAGTCATCGGCGCCCGTCGCGCCAACGGCCTTGCCGAAGGCCCCGGCCGGGAACAGCGACGCGAGCCCGAAGAACACGGCGGCCACCACGCCGATGACGTAGAGCGCCACGACCCACTGGGCCAGCTCGTGGTCTCCGCCGGGCCGCGAGGGGCCGAGGAACGCCGGCGGGTGCGTCAGGAAATAGCCCGTGCCCGCGGTGAACAGGATCGACGCGAGCAGGATCACGAAGACGATCCACGGCGTGGCCCCGGCGATGATCGCGGCAAGGCACGCGAAGATCGAGCAGGCGTTGAAGATCAGCGTGGCCAGGAACGGCAGTCGCATCTCCGCCCACGACGCGCGCCAGCCGATGAGCAGTCCGACGCCATATCCGAAGGTCGCGGCACCCGCGATGCGGTACACGAACACGTCCGTGCCCGCGAATCCAAAGGCCGTCGCGAACTGCGCCGGCAGGAGGAATGGCGCCAAACCGAAGAACCAGCCGGCGACGATCAGCAGCGCCAGCAGCCCGCGGTACTCGCGTTCCGAAATCGACACAGCAAGACCTCCTCGCGCGCATTGTCGCGAGGAGGTCAAGAGCGGCGGAGATGGCTCGAGCGGCTGCCCGTTAGCGGCGGCTCACGCTCGAGCTCATCCGGTCAGGCGATCGTCAAATCGCCCCGCGTCCGCGACGGCTTCCATTGAGGGCGCCGACGGCGACCACCACGATCACCGCACCGACGACAGCCACGATGATCGACATGATGTTCACCGTGTCGCCGCCTTCACGGCCGGTGCCGAAGCCGAGCAGGTTCGCGACGAACCCGCCGACCAGTGCGCCGACGATGCCGAGCACGATGTGCCCGACGACGCCGAGGCTCTCGTCACCCTTGACGAGCATGCCGGCGATGTAGCCGGCGATTGCGCCCAGAACGATCCAGGCAATCAGGTTGATAAGCATCTGCCGAATACCTCCGAATTTGGGCCTTGGAAGTCGGCCACTACCCCCCGGTGGACCTCGATCTGAGTCCGTGATCCGGGCCTAGGCCATGGGCGACCCCCCGCCGGAGGTCGGAGCCGGCTGGCCCATCTCCTCGGCGATGGCGGCTTCCTGCTCGAGCATGGCCGTTTCCTTGCGGGTGGCCATCTGCTCGCCCAGCTGCTCCAGCTCGTCACGATCGAAGGCCTGGCGAGCCTGCTTGAACATCTCGCCTTCTTCTTCTTCGATGTGATGCTGGATGTTCTCGATCATCACCTTGGCCTTGGCGCCCCACGTCTCGTCGTCGTAGGGGACCTCGGCGATCTCCTCCATGACCATGTCGACGACGTGGTGCTCTTCGTAGCCCTCCAGCACGATGTCCTTCGCCTTGGGGTGGGCCTTGAGGGCCGGGTAGAAGATCGTCTCCTCGACGATCTCGTGGACCGTCAGCTCGAGCTTCAGGCGCCGGAAGAGCTCCTCCCGCGTCTTGACACCGCGCTCGGTCGTGCTCTCCAGCTCTTCCATGATCTTCTCGACCTTGCGGTGGTCTGCCATCAACAGCTCGATTGCGTCCATGTCACCTCCATGCGTGGGCGTACGTGGCTTCGGCAGGCACGACCGCGGCGATCGCCCAGGCTCGCCATCTGGCTGCCGGTCTGACGACAGCGTGGGCGAATGCCGGTGCCGTCCGCGCCACGCGGATTCCCCGCCGCGTATCGGCTGCGTTTCGGCTTTGGGGCGCCCACGCGGGTCGGCACCAGGCCCAGAGCGCCGGGTCGAGGCGGTGCCGGTGGTGACTGTCTATCCTCCAGCCGTGTCCCCTTCTGCCCTCCTGAGAACCGCCGTACGACGTCGCTGGCCGGCGGCGTGACGCCGCTCGAGATCGTGGCGATCGTGGCCGCGGGGCTGGTCGCCGGCACGATGAACGCCATCGTGGGATCCGGGTCCCTGGTGACCTTCCCGACGCTGCTCGCCTTCGGCTACCCACCGGTCGTGGCGAACGTCACGAACACGATCGGCGTGTTCCCGGGCTCGATCAGCGGGGCGATCGGCTACCGGCGGGAGCTGGCGGGCCAGCGCGGCCGGGCGATCTGGCTCGGTGGCTTCGGGATCGCGGGTGGGCTGACGGGCGCGGTGCTCCTGCTCGCGCTCCCGGAGAGTGCCTTCAACCGGATCGTCCCGATCCTGATCCTCTTCGCCGTGGTCCTGGTGGCGCTCCAGCCGCGCCTCTCGAAGCTGATGGCGGCACGACGGGTCGTCCGCGCCGAGCGAGGGCTGGGTCCCGGCCGCGAGCACCCGATCCCGCTGCTCATCGGGGTCTACCTGACCGGCGTCTACGGCGGCTACTTCGGCGCGGCGCAGGGCGTGATTCTGATCGCGCTGCTGGGGATCTTCCTGCCGGACAATCTCCAGCGGCTGAACGGCATGAAGAACGTCGTGGCGGCCCTCGTCAACGGCTGCGCCGCGGCCCTCTTCGCGTTCTCGGGGCTGGTGAACTGGCCGGTGGCCCTGCTGCTGGCCGTCGGCTCGATCACCGGCGGCCAGCTGGGGGCCTACGTCGGGCGCCGGCTCTCGCCGTTCGTGCTCCGTGGCGCGATCATCGTGATCGGCACGATCGTCGGTGTGCGCCTGCTCATCGGCTGACGCCGTTCTCCTGCTGGTCGCCGGCACCCTTTCAGAGTCTCCTCAGCAACCGGGCGCAATACTGTCCTCGGGAGGCGCCGCAGAACACCGGTCCGTTGCCCAGGGAGGTCGACCGCATGCTCGAATTCGAACCCCAGCGGGTGGGAGCGCCCCCGGTCCTGCGCATGCTGGCGCTCGTCGTGCTGGTCCTGGCGCTCGTCGCCGGAGGCGCGGTCGTGCTGGCGGGCGGCCCGGCCGGGTCCGGTGCCGGCGCCGGTGCCGGTGCGAATGGAGCCGAAGCCGGCGCAAATCCGGCGTCGGACGCGAGCCAGGCGCCCGGTGCCACGAACGCGCCCGACGCCAGCGGCAAGCCCGGCCGTGATGGCGATGGCCACGGGCCGTTCGGTCGCGGCGACTTCCCCGGTCCCGGCTTCATGTTCCACGGCCGCAGTGGCCCGGGGGGCATCGACGGCCTCGGCGACGGCCGCTTCGCGATCACGATCACGGCGATCGAGGGCAACCAGCTGAGCCTCAAGACCGACGACGGCTGGTCCCGCACGATCGACGCATCGACCGCCACGATCACGAAGGGCACCGAGACCATCACGGTTGGCGGCCTCGCGGTGGGCGACGCGATCCGGTTCGCGCAGACGCGCAACGACGATGGCAGCTACACGGTGACGGACATCCGGGTCGTGCTGCCACACGTCGGCGGCAAGGTCACGGCCGTGTCCGGTGACACGATCACGGTGACGGCGCTCGACGGCTCGACGGGCACGATCCACGTCGCGGTCGGCACCACGTACCACAGCCCCGGCGTCGACCAGGCAGGCCTTTCGGACGTGAAGGTCGGCGGGATCGCGTTCGCGCAGGGCACGCTCCGGGAAGACGGCTCGCTCGATGCAACCGAGGTGTGGGCGCTGGGAGAGATGCTCCGCGACCGGTCCTGGGATCTGCCGCACCGGCCCGACGGCGCCTGGCCCGGCCGTCCCGACGCCTCCCCCGATGCCAGCCCCGAAGGCACCACGACCAGCGGCTAGCGCACTCAGCGGGTCGCGCGCAGCTCCAGGCCGTAGCCGAACGGGAACAGCGGGTCGTAGGGCTGGTCGCCGACGTTGATCGGCAACTGGTCCGCCGACCGCGGCCAGGAGAACGACAGCTTCCCCGTGGCGGGCGCCGCGCCGAACAGCACGTCCGCCACACCGGCGCCCTCGGTTCCCGGCAGCCAGGCCGCGACGAGGGCGTCCATGTCGGGCAGCTGGTCGGTGATCACCAGCGGCCGCCCTGAGACCAGCACCGCCACGATCGGCACCCCGGCCGCGCCGAGGTTCGACAGCACCGCGCGATCGGCGGCGTCCAGGCCCAGCCCGTCGTGCCGGTCTCCCTGGGACTCCGCATAGGGCTCCTCTCCAAGGACGGCGATCGCCACGTCATAGCCCTCGGCTCCCTGGCCGCCCTCGTCGTACCCGACCGTGCCCGCATCCCCGACCGCATCTCGAATCCCCTGGAGGATCGACGTCCCCTGGGTCGCGGCACCCGGCGCCCCCTGCCACGTGACCGTCCAGGCGCCGCTCTGGCTGCCGATGTCGTCAGCGTTCTTGCCCGCCACGAAGACCCGCCTCCCGCTCCGGATCGGCAGCAGGTCTCCCTCGTTCTTCAGCACGACCAGTGACTCGGCAACCGCACGCCGCGCGAGCGCTCTGTGGGCGGCCGAGCCGACCGTGGCCGCGAGCGATCGGTCGGTCATTGGGTGCTCGAACAGGCCCATGCGGATCTTGATCGACAGGATGCGGCGTACCGCGTCGTCGATCCTCGCCGGCGGGATCCGGCCCGACTCGATCTCCGTGCGAAGCGTCTGTTCGAACAGCGGCGCGCCGAACGGCACCATGACCATGTCCACGCCCGCGTTGACCGCGGTGGCGACGTCCTCGCCCGAGACGTCGCCGGGTGCCCCGTCGATGCGGTTGATGCCGGCCCAGTCGGAGACGACGAAGCCCTCGAAGGCGAGCTCGCCCTTCAGCACATCCGTGATCAGGTGCGTGTTGGCATGCATCAGCTCGCCATTCACGCTCGAGAAGCTGACCATCACGGAGCCCACGCCGCGCTCCACGGCGCTGGTGAACGGCAGAAGGTGGATCGAGCGCAGCTCGTCCTCGGAGAGCACGGTGTCGCCCTCGTTGACGCCGTGCGTGGTGCCGCCGTCGCCCAGGTAGTGCTTGGCCGTGGCCAGGATCGACTGCGGGAGGGCGCCCAGGACCGTGCCCTGGTAGCCGTTGATCACCGCGGTCATGTCCGCCACGAGCAGCGGGTCCTCGCTGAAGCTCTCGTAGGTTCGGCCCCATCGCTCGTCGCGCGCCACGCACAGGCAGGGGGAGAACGTCCAGTTCGCGCCGGTCGCGGCCACCTCCTCTGCGGTGGCCCGGCCGATCAGCTCGGCGAGCGCCACGTCCCGCGTCGCGCCGATGCCGATGTTGTGCGGAAAGATCGTGGCGTTCAGCAGGTTGCCGTCGCCGTGGACCGCGTCCGTGCCGTACAGGATCGGGATCGCCAGGCGAGTCCGGAGCGCGCCCTCCTGCATCGCGTCGATCATGTCGGCCCAGCCCGCGGGCGTGTTGTCCGACGGTGCCGAGCCGCCTCCACTGAGAACGGCACCCAGGTGGAACGCGGCCACGTCCGCGGGTCCGTTGAGGTCGGAACGCTCGATCAGGGTCATCTGGCCGACCTTCTCGTCGAGCGTCATCCGGCCGAGCAGGTCGCGCGTGCGTGCCTCGACGGACTGCCTCGGATCGAGGTAGACGGGTCCGGCGCCCGCCGTCGCGGTGATCGACGGCGAGCCGCCCGGGAGCGTCGG
>JAXDKU010000121.1:0-2927 GCA_034667005.1 Chloroflexota bacterium | reverse complement strand
TTCGAGCGGATCGGCATGCCCCGGCGGCTGGCAACTGCCGCCCTCGGCCTGCCGATCGGGCGGCGCGCCCAGTTGGCGGCACGCCTGCTCTCCGAACCCGACACGGTCGAGCGGCGCGTCGACTGGGTCACGGCACGACGGCGGCACCATCGCGACGGCTTCGCGGGTCCTCGGCTGCGCGACGGCGAACACGATGTCGCTCTCTTCCGCCATGTGGCTGCGCGGATGACCTGGGCATCGGGCGACGACGGAGCCCTGGCCGCGTCGCTCATGCACTTCGACCAAGTGCAGTGGCTGCCCGACGATGTGCTCGTCAAAGCGGACCGGGCCAGCATGCTGGTCGGTTTGGAGCTGCGCACCCCCTATCTGCACCGTGAGCTCGTGGAATTCGCGATGACGGTCCCGCCACGCGTCCACCTGATGGACGGAGGCAAGGCGATCCTCCGCCGGCTGCTCGCCGGTCACATGTCCGGGGTCGCCCCGCACCGCCGGCCGAAGACGGCGTTCCGCGTTCCGTCGGCGGACTGGTTGCGTGGACCCCTCGCCGCGGTGATGGAGGAGCAGGTGCGCTCGGGCCGCGCGTACGACGAAGGCTGGCTGGACGCCGACAGCGTTCGCGGTCTGCTCGGGGAGCACCATCAGGGACACGCAGACTGGAGCCACGTCCTATGGCCGGCGCTGGCGTTCGGGCTATGGCTGGATGGGCTGCACGGTGCGTGACCTGCGCGTGCTCGTGATCACCCCCGACTACCCCCCCGCCCGAGGGGGGATCCAGACGCTCGTCCATCGCGTGACGAGCGGGTTCGACCGCGCTCACGCCCACGTGCTGACCTTGGATCACCCGGACTCGCGGGAGTTCGATTCACACCCGCGGCCGACGGTCGAACGCGTCGGCGGCCTCTCGCCGGTGCGGCGCGCGCGGACCCTCTGGCTCAACGCGGCAGCCTTGCGGGTCGCTCGCGCCGTCCGGCCGGACATCGTCCTCTCCGCCCACATCATCACGAGTCCCGCCGCAGCGGCCATCCGCCGACTGATGCGGGTCCCGGTGGTCCAGTACGTCTACGCGAAGGAGCTCGGCGCGAAGCCGCACCTGGCCCGTTTCGCCCTTGCCAACGCCGATCGCGTCATCGCCATCAGCCACTACGCAGCGGAGCTGACCTACGCGCTCGGGGGCAGGCCTGAACGCACCGCGCTCATCACGCCCGGCGTTGATCTGCCGGCGGAACCGGTCGTGCGCAGTCCGTTGGAGCAGCCGACCATGCTCACGGTCGCGCGCATGGAGGACCGCTACAAGGGTCACGACGTCCTGGCTCGCGCACTTCCGCTCGTGCGCTCGAAGATCCCAGGCGTGCAGTGGGTCGTCATCGGCGACGGGCCGCTCAGGCCAGGTCTCGAGCAGCTCGTGCAGTCCCATGGCGTCGGTTCGCAGACACGCTTCCTCGGGTCGGTCGACGACGTGGATCGTGACTACTGGCTGCGCAGCGCGCACGTGTTCACGATGCCCAGCCGGCTTCCCGCCGGCGGCTTCGCCGGCGAGGGCTTCGGCATCGTGTACCTCGAGGCGAACGCGCACGGGATGCCGGTCGTGGCCGGCAACGTCGCAGGCGCCATCGACGCCGTGGTCGACGGTGAGACAGGGCTGCTGGTCGACCCCGCCGATCATCTCGCCGTGGGCCGTGCGCTCGTGGATCTCCTCAGCGATCGCGGGCGGGCCGAGGAGCTCGGCCGCGCCGGAGCCGAGCGAGCTCGCGGATTTGCGTGGCCACTCATCGCCGAGCGGGTGGAGCGGCTCCTCGAGGACACGGCAAGGCGGTGAAGGTCCTCGCGCTCAACCACACCTCGCTCGTGAGCGGAGCGGAGCGGTCGCTCCTCACCGTACTCGGCGCCCTCCCCAGCGATGTCGCGATGACCGTCGCCTGTCCCGATGGCGCCCTGCGCGAGGCCGTCCGGTCCGCGGGTGCGCCGACGCTCTCGTTGACCGGCACCGCCGGCAGCCTCAAGCTCCACCTGACCCATACACCGCGGACGGCAGCCGAGCTGGTCCACGCCGCCCTCCAGCTGCGCCGGCATACGCGCGAGCTGGGCGCCGACGTCGTCTACGCCAACTCGATCCGGGCCGGCATCATCGCCGCCCTGGCGGGGCTCGGGACCAGCGTGCCGCTCGCGGTACACGTGCGGGACTGCCTACCGGCAGGCCCGGTCGCCGATCGGGTGCTGGGCCTGATCCGGCGCCGGGCCGACCTCATCATCGCGAACTCCGCGTACACCGAGGACCATCTGCGACGCACGATCCCCGACGCGCCGATCGAGGTCATCCACAGTCCCGTGGACCTCGACTGGCTCGCGGCCGCTCCACCGCGCGACACGGCGCGGCAGCAACTCGGCCTGCCGGCCACGGCGCCGCTGCTCGGAGTGGTCGCGCAGCTCACGCCATGGAAGGCACAGGACGACGCGATCCGCGTGCTCGCCGGCGTCCGCCGGCGCTTCCCGGACGCGGAGCTGCTGCTCGTCGGATCGGCGAAGTTCGTCGCGAGCGCGACCCGTTATGACAACGTGGCGTTCACGAACCAGCTCCACAGCCTCGCCGGAGAGCTCGGTGTCGCGGACGCGGTGCACTTCCTCGGCGAGCGGGACGATGTCCCGGCGATCCTGGCGGCGCTCGACGTGCTCCTGCTCCCGTCATGGGAGGAACCGTTCGGCAGTGCGGTCGCCGAGGGCATGGCCGCCGGCCTGCCCGTGGTGGCGACGGCGGTGGGGGGTCCTCCGGAGATCATTCGCGACGGCGTCAACGGCCGCCTCGTGGCTCCCCGGGACCCCGATCGCTGGACCGCTGTCGTGGCGGAGCTGCTGGAGAACCCGGGGCAACGCCAGGCCATGGGGGCGGCTGCCAGGGAGGCTGCGGCCGAGCGCCTGTCGGCTCAGCGGCA
>JAXDKU010000120.1:0-12454 GCA_034667005.1 Chloroflexota bacterium | reverse complement strand
GATGCGCAGCTCGGTCATGTCCTCGATCGACCAGCGCAGGCCCTCGCGGCCGAGGCCGGAGTCCTTGACGCCGCCGTAGGGCATGTTGTCGATCCGGTAGGTGGGCACGTCGTTCAGGATCACGCCGCCGACCTCGAGCTCGTCGAAGGCGTGCCAGGCGTGGCCGAAGTCGTTCGTGAAGACGCCGGTCTGGAGGCCGTAGAGCGAGTCGTTCACCTCGCGGACGGCGTCGTCGAAGTCGCTGAACGGGAAGGCCACGACCACGGGCGCGAAGGCCTCGTTGGAGCAGATCTGGGCGTCCTTGGGGACGCCGGTCATGATCGTCGGCGGGAAGTACGCGCCGTCCGCGACGCCGCCGGTCAGGAGCTTGCCGCCGCGATCGACGGCCTCCTGCACCCATCGCTCGGTGCGCTGGGCTGCGGCCTTGTCGACCATCGGGCCCACCAGCGTCTCGGGATCGAGCGGGTCTCCGACCTTCAGCTGCTTCGCGCCATCGACGAAGCGCCCCATGAAGTCGTCCCAGATCGATTCGTGCACATAGAGGCGCTGCACGCTGATGCAGACCTGCCCGGCGTAGACGAACGCCCCCACGAGGCAGCGCGCGATGGCCCAGTCGACCTTGGCGCTGGCGTCGACGATCGCGCCCGCGTTCCCGCCGAGCTCCAGCACCACGCGCTTCTTGCCGGCGCGCGCCTTCATCCGCCAGCCGACCGAGGGCGAGCCGGTGAACGTCAGGAGCTTGAAGCGCTCGTCGGCGACCATCCGGTCGCCCTGCTCGCGGGTCATCGGGAGGATGCTCACGGCCCCGTCCGGAAGCCCGGTCTCGGCGATGATCTCGGCCACGGCGAGCATGGTGAGCGGGTCCTTGGACGGCGGCTTCAGCACGATCGAGCAGCCCGCCGCGATGGCCGGCGCGACCTTGTGCGCAGCCAGGTTCAGCGGAAAGTTGAAGGGGCTGATGGCCGCGACCGGGCCGATCGGGAAGCGGCGCGTGATGCCGATGCGCCCTCGCGAGGCCGGGTTGAGGTCCAGGGGAATCGTCTCGCCGACGATGCGCTCCGCCTCCTCGGCGCCGAGTCGGAACGTCAGGACCGCGCGATCCACCTCCGCGAGCGCGTCGCGGATCGGCTTGCCGGACTCCGTCGTCAGGATCCGCGCGATCTCCTCGCGGCGCGCCTTGATGCCGGCGCTGATCTCCCGCAGGATGCGTCCGCGCTCGTAGGCGGGCAGCTTGCGGGTCTCCTCGAACGCGCGGACGGCGGCGTTGACCGCCTCCTCGTACTGCTCGTCCGTGGCGTTGTACGTGCTGCCGGCGAGGCCCTTTCCGGTCGGATCCTCCACCTCCAGCACGTCGTCCGACTCTACCCAGCGGCCCGCCAGGTAGATGGGATGCGGCTTCGTTCCGGCCAGTGTGCTCACGAGGAGCGGAGTCTACGCCGCTGCGGCTCGCTCGGCGGCGCAGGTGCCTGCCGCCGGTAGACTGAGCCCATGGGCCGGCGCTATCGCTTCAGACAGGTCGATGTCTTCACGGACCGGCCGCTGCACGGAAACCCGCTCGCCGTCTTCCTGGACGCGGACGGCCTGTCCGACGACGAGATGCAGGCCCTCGCGCGCGAGATGAACATCTCCGAGACCGCCTTCGTGCTGCCACCGACCCCGGCCGGTCTCGACGATGGCGCCGACTACCGCATCCGCATCTTCACGCCGGGCCGGGAGCTGCCGTTCGCCGGGCACCCGGCCGTCGGAACGGCCTGGGTCCTTGCCGAGGAGGGACGCTTCGACCTAGTCGCGCCGCGGACGTCGATCCGGCAGGAGGTTGCGATCGGCGTGCTGCCGCTCTTCGTGGACGTGAGCGGCGAGGGCGACGAGCGGCGCGTCGGCGAGGTGACCATGACCCAGGGCAGCCCCGAGGTCTCGTACGTGCTCGAGCCGGACGAGGTGGCCGAGCTGTGCGAGGCGCTCGAGGTGGCCACCGACGCCATCGGCTGGCCGGTCGACCGCAAGAGCTCTCGATCGAGGCGCCAGCGCGGGGTCGAGCCGGCCGTCATCTCGACCGGCCTCCCCCACCTGGTCATCCCCTTCGTCGACCGTGAAGTCATGGCGGACGTCGACCACGAGCGGCGCGAGTACGTCGCGGAGCTGTGCCAGGCCTACGACTGCGACAGCGCCGCGCTCGTCGCGCCCGGCAATTCCGGGACGATCCGCGACGCCGACGTGAGTGTCCGCATCTTCGACTCGAACAGCTTCCGCATCGAGGCCGATCCAGCCACCGGTGCAGCGGCCGGGCCGATCGCGGTCTTCCTTGGCGGCCTCATGCAGACGCGCGACCAGACCTACCGCGTGGTGATCGAGCAGGGCGTCGAGGTAGGCCGGCCGTCGCGGCTGGTGGCCGAGGTGGACTTCGGCTCGGACGAGCAGCCGAGGGAGGCGCGCGTCGCCGGTATGGTGGTCCCCGTGATCGAGGGCTGGGTCACCCTGCCCTGACCGTCCCGGGCTCCTGCGCTAGGCTGACCGTGCCACGCCCACGCCAGAGGAGACCCCGTGAAGTCCTACGCCAAGCCGCCCGAGATGTCGATCGATCCCGAGAAGAGCTACACGGCCAAGATCGAGACGACCGCGGGCACGATGACCGCCGACCTCTACCCCTCCGAGGCGCCGGTCACGGTGAACAACTTCGTGTTCCTCGCCCGCGAGGGCTTCTACGACGGCGTGATCTTCCACCGCATCATCCGCGGCTTCATGATCCAGGGCGGCGATCCCACGGGCAAGGGCACCGGCGGGCCGGGGTACCGGTTCGAGGACGAGCCGGTGAAGCGCCGCTACACGCGCGGCACGCTGGCGATGGCGAACGCGGGGCCGAACACCAACGGCAGCCAGTTCTTCGTCATGCACGCCGACTACGCGCTGCCGCCCAACTACACCGTGTTCGGCAAGCTGCTCACCGGCGAGGACGTTCTCGACACGATCGCGACCGCCCGAACAGGGGCGCAGGACCGGCCGGTCGAGCCGGTGGCGATCCGCTCGATCACGATCACCGAGGCCTGATCGAGCGCATCGCTGAGCGATCGCATCGATGGCCGACCAGCCGCCCACGGGGGCCGACCTCGCCGCCCTCCTGCGCGTCAAGCCCGGTTCGCGTGCGCGACTTGCCCGCGTGGACCCCAATGAGACGTTCGGTCACGCCAAGAAGGCGGCCGTGCCGCTCATGGACCGCAGCCTCCAGCGTCTGAGTGACTTCCAGGAGCGGCTCTACGCATCCAAGCCCGGCGCGCTCCTGATCCTGCTCCAGGGCATGGACACGAGCGGCAAGGACGGGACGATCAAGCACGTCATGCGGGCCTACAACCCGCAGGGTGTGTCGATCACCTCGTTCGGCGTGCCGAGCGACGAGGAGCGCGGCCACGACTTCCTGTGGCGGCACCACCACGCGACCCCGCTGCGCGGCTGGGTCGGCATCCACAACCGGTCGCACTACGAGAGCGTGCTCATCGAACGCGTCGAGGAGCTCGCGCCGGCCAAGGTCTGGCATGGCCGCTACGACCGGATCAACGAGTGGGAGGCCGGTCTCTCGGCGGAAGGCACGCGGATCGTCAAGTTCATGCTCCACATCGATCTCGACGAGCAGCGCGCCCGACTTCAGGCTCGGCTCACCGATCCGACGAAGCAGTGGAAGTTCAACGTGGACGACCTCAAGGTCCGCGCCAGATGGGACGGCTACATGGGCGCGTACGACGACGCACTGACCCGCTGCTCGACCGCCGACTCGCCCTGGTACGTCATCCCGGCCAACCGCAAGTGGTTCCGCAACCTGGCCGTGGCCGAGATCCTCTGCACGGTCATGGACGAGATGAAGCTGCGGTTCCCCGACCGCACCGAGGAGCTCAAGGGCGTCGTCATCGAGTGAGTGATGAGAACAACCTCGTCAGCCGGCCGGTCCGTCTCCTCGGGGTCGCCGGAAGCCTCCGCCAGGGCTCGCTGAACCGCGCGCTGCTGCGTGCCGCCCTCCGGGTGTGCCCGGACGAGGCGACCATCGAGACCTTCGACCTGCGCGGGATCCCGGTCTACGACGAGGATCTCCAGCACGGCCACGTGCCGGAGCGCGTGCTGCTCTTCAAGGAGCGCATCGCGGCCGCGGACGGCATCCTCATCTGCACGCCGGAGTACAACAACAGCATCCCCGGCGTGCTGAAGAACGCGATCGACTGGGCCTCGCGCCCGCCGGCCACCTCACCCCTGACGGCCAAGCCCGTCGGGCTGATGGGCGCCACCGATGGGCCGTGGGGAACCGTGCGGTCCCAGCAGCACCTGCGGCTGGCATTCGTCTCCACGGGCTCGTACGTGATGGTGCGCCCCCAGGTGATGCTCCCGAACGCCGACCGGCTGCTCGACGAGAGCGGCGAGTATCACGACGAGACGACGCTCCGTCGGATCCGGCTCTCGGTCGAGGCACTCGTCGACTGGACGCGCATCTTCATGGCCGCCGAGGACCGCGCCCGAGACGAGGACCGCTCCTAGAAGGGCTTGGCCAGCATCAGCCAGAGCAGCAGGACCAGCCCGGTGACGCCGATCGCCAGCGGGACCCACGGGTTCCACGCGGCGACGGCCGTGGTGTAGTCGGCGGCGGTCGGCGGTGCCTCGCCGTACTCCTTGGCGATCTGCGCCGGCTTCATGTTGATCTTGGCGCCGACTGCCCAGCGCACGCGCATCAACGGCTTCGAGGCCACGGGGAACATCACGCCGGCCACGACGATGAGCAGCACCAGCGACGCCCAGATCCACCAGCGCCCGCTGGCGAACCACGCGCCGGCGATGCCCGCGAGGATGCCGGAGACGAGCACGACCAGGAGAGCCACGTAGGCCACGATGACGGCCCGCAGCGAGAGGTTCAGCAGGCGGCGCGCCTGCATGGTGTCGCCCACCGATTTCAGCCGGAACGCGACCCACATCGAGACGATGTGCCCACCGAGAAACACGAGGACCGCCAGCAGATGGATGGTCCGCAGCGGCGCAACCCAGGATCCGTCCATTCCCCTGCCTCCAGCGCGAGCGACGTTGCGCGGTATTGCATCACGTCGAGTGCGCGGCGCAAAGGGGGTTTGCGCTCGGTTCAGGAGCTGCCGTTCGCGCCTCGCCAGCGGAATGCGAGGCCGTCCGCCTCCACGCCGAGCAGGTCGAGCAGCCGGCCGACCTGGTGGTCGACGAGCTCCTGGATCGACGTGGGGCGGCCGTAGAACGCGGGCATGAGCGGCGCCACGATGGCGCCGATCTCGGCCAGTTGCGTGAGCGACCGAAGGTGGCCCAGGTGCAGCGGCGTCTCTCGCGGGCAGACGATGAGCCTGCGCCGCTCCTTGAGCGTCACGTCAGCGGCGCGGGACAGCAGGTTGTCGTCGTAGCCGAAGGCGATCGCGGCGACCGTCTTCATCGCGCACGGGATGACGATCATGCCGTCGGTCTGGAACGAGCCGCTCGACAGCGACGCGGCGATGTCCGCGATCTTGTAGCTCGTCGTCGCCAGCGCCTCCACGTCGCGCGGCTTCCAGTCGGTCTCCAGCGCGATCGTCTGGGCGGCGGCCGTGCTCATGACCAGGTGCGTCTCGAGGCCCGGCACCGTGTGCAGCACCTCGAGGAGGCGGATTCCGAAGATCGCGCCGCTCGAGCCGGACATGCCGACGACGATGCGGCGCGGACGCTGGCTGCTCACGCCACGGACGCGCTGGCTTCCCGTTCGGCCAGCGCCTTGCTCATGTTCTGCACGAACTCGGTCATGACCTGGTCGGCCTTCTTCTTCATCACCGCCTGGCCGAACTGGCCCAGCTTGCCGAGGATCGACACATCGGCATGCACCAGCATGTCGGTCTGTCCGTCCTCGCGGGGCACGAGGCGCATCGAGGCGGTCGACCTGACATTGCCCGGGATGCGCCGGTCGGTCGCCTCGCCGAGCAGCGCCGCCGTGAGGGTCTCGCGGTCCTGCTGGACCAGCGTGATGCGGCCGGACAGGTGCATGCCGATCGGTCCGACCTTCACGCCGAGCGTCCCGTCGTAGACGTTCTCACTGGTCTCCTGGAACGCCTCGACGTTGGGCACGCACTTGCTGACCGCGGGCACGTCCATGAGAAAGTCCCAGACGCGGTCGACTGGCGCGGGGATGGTGACCTGCTGGTCGATGATCACGGAGCAATTCCCTCCTGGCACAAGCCTAACGCGATGTGTCGCGGGTACAGGATACGACTGCATACAAGCGTCGTGTGACGCGTTCGCGTCCTCGGCCCCTATTTCTGCGTTGGGAGGCCGGCGAGGAACTCCGCCAGCGCGACGCAGTAGGCCTCCGGCGCCTCGAACGGGACGACATGACCGACGCCGTCCAGCACGACCAGCCTGGCGTCCGGAGTGACCTCGACCAGCCGCTTCGACTCCGCTTCCGTCACGAACGGGTCAGCGCTGCCCGAGATCACGAGCGCCGGCACGCGGAGAGCCTCCAGGGCAGGTGTTGGATCGGGGCGGCGGGCAAGGCCCTGCACCAGGGCCGCGATGCCTCGCGGCTCGGCGGCGGCGATGAGCGCGTGGAGGCGGTCACGGTCGGCGTCGCTGGCGTTCGGGCCGAGCGGATGGCCGGCGAGCTTGTCCGCGACGGCGAGGCTGCCGTCCTCGAAGGCGAGCTTCGCGACGTCCTTGCGCTGCTCGGCCATCGCCGGATTGTCCGGTGCCGCCTTCGTGCCGGACAGGACGAGCCCCGCCACGAGCTCAGGGTGGCGCGACGCGAGCTCGATGCAGACGTAGCCGCCGATCGCGACGCCGCCGACCACCACGGTCCCGGGCGTCAGGCGCCGGATCACGTTCGCGAGGGACTCGGCCAGGATCTCCACGTCCAGGATCTCCGGAGTGGCGACGCCGTCGGGGTCGAACGGCGTCTCGCCGAAGCCGGGGAGGTCGACCGCCACGATGCGCGCCGCGAGCGCGCCCGAGCGAGCGGCGTCGAGCTGGCCCTCGAAGACCTGCCCGTCGGTGGGGAAGCCGTGGACCAGCACCACGATCGGGCCGGAACCTGCCTCGCGATAGCGCAGGTCGAAGCGCACGCTGTCCGTCGGAGCGGCGACGGGTGAAGGCTCCGGATCGCCCGGGCCGACGTCCTCGGCGGTGGCTCCAGAGTCGACGGTCATGCCTGCTCCGTGGTCTGCGGCCGCAGGCGCGCCGCGGCGTCCAGCACGGCCGCCTCGATCTTCAGGTAGCTGCCGCAGCGGCAGAGGTTCCCGGCCAGGTAGTGGCGGACCGCATCGGGCGTGGGGTCGGGGTCGTCGGTCAGCAGCTCGCGCGTGGCGAGCAGGAAGCCGGGCGTGCAGAACGAGCACTGGAACGCGCCGTGCTCCACGAACGCCTGCTGGATCGGGTGGAGCGACCCATCGTCGGAGAGTGCCTCGACCGTCTCTACCTCCCGGCCCGCGGCCTGGAGTGCCAGCACGAGGCAGGAGCTGACCTGGCGGCCGTCGAGGCTGACGGTGCACGAGCCGCACACGCCGAGGCCGCACGCCTCACGAACGCTGAAGAGCTTGAAGTGATTGCGCAGGACGTCGAGCAGCGTCTGATCGCTCTCGGCGGCCAATGCCTGGGAGCGCCCGTTCACCGTGAGCTGGAGCAGCTCGGTCATGGACTCGTGCGCCCGGCCGCCGCGGCCGCCTCGGTTGCCGCGTCCCGTTCCCGGATGGCGCGAAGGACCCGCTCCGGCGTCAGCGGAATGTCGTGGAGCCGCACGCCGATGGCCCGGCTCACGGCGTTGCCGACCGCCGGCGCCACCGTGGCGAGCCCGGTCTCGCCCAGGCCGTGGACCTCGTCGGTCTCGGATTCCATGATCGTCTCGGACATGCCGGCGGGGACGTCCAGGAACGAGGGGATCTGGTAGTCGGACAGGTTCGCGTTGATGAGCTGCCCGGACTCGTCCCAGAGGATCTCCTCGAACAGCGCCTGCCCCACGCCGAACAGCGCCGCCCCCTCCACCTGGAGCTCGCACTGGAGCGGGTTGATCATCCGCCCCACGTAGAGCGCCACGTGCATGCGGGTGATGCGGACGCGGCCGGTCTCCTCGTCCACCTCGACCTCCACGGCGCAGGCCGCCGGGTGCCACTGCGGCGACCCGATCCCCTGCCCGTCCAGGTCCAGGTGCGAGACGGCCTGGTACGTGCCGCGGCCGAGGATGTTGCCGACCCGCGCCGGCCCGACGATGGCGGGGAACGGCAGGGCCCGATCGGGCGCGTCCTTCGGCCGCACGGTGCCCGCCACGATCTCCAGGTCCTCGACGGCGATCTCCATCTGCCGCGACGCGAGCTCGAGGAGCTGCTTCTTCACGTCCACCACGGCCGCCCGCATGGCCTTGCCCATGTTGTTGGTGGTGCGCGAGGCGGCGGACATCTGGTCCCATGGCGTCATGGCCGTGTCGGGCGTGGAGATGCGGACGCGCGAGACGGGCACGGTCGATTCATCCGACACGATCTGCGCCAGCGCCGTCAGCGCGCCCTGTCCCATCTCCACGGAGCCGGTCAGCACGTTCATCGACCCGTCCGCATTGAGCTTCGCGATGCTCGACGACGGGAACGCGCTCATGCCCTTGATGATCGCGGCGACGCCGCGCGCCCGGACCCTGGAGCCCTCGCGGAACGGGCCGGGTCCGCCCTCCCAGCCGACGCGCTCGGTCGCGGCCGCGAGCAGCTCCTGGTAGTGCATGTTTTCGCGCATCGGCTCGCCGGTCGAGAAGAGGTCGCCCTCGTTGAGCACGTTGCGCAGGCGCAGCTCCAGCGGGTCGATGCCCAGCGCGTCGGCCAGGCAGTCCATCTGCGACTCGTGCGCCCACGAGACCTGCGGGATGCCGAAGCCGCGGAACGCCGCCGACGGCGTGACGTTGGTGTACACGCCGTAGGAGTCGACCCAGACGTTGGGCACGCGGTACGGGCCCATCGACGCGTAGCCGCGGGTGATCTTCTCCGGCGTCTCCTTGGCGTAGGCCCCGCCGTTGTACCAGCAGGTGGCTTCGTGCGCGACCAGCGTGCCGTCGCGCTTCGCGCCCGTCCGGATGCGCACGCGCGCGCCGTGCTTCGTGTGCGTGAAGAACTCCTCGTCGCGATGAAGCGCCAGGCGCACCGGCCGGCCGGCCTTGCTGGCCAGCAGGGCACAGATCGGCTCGATCGAGGGATCGATCTTCGCGCCGTACGCCCCACCGAGCGTGGGCACGATCACGCGGACGTCGGAGGTCGGCAGGCGGCACAGGTTGGCCAGCTCGGTCTGCACCCAGTTGGGTGCCTGCGTCGAGTCCCACAGCGTGAGGCGTCCGTCCTGCCATTGCGCGACGCAGACGTGCGGCTCCATGGCGACGTGCTGGACCGGCGGGCAGCTGAAGACGTTCTCCACGATCTCGTCCGCCTCGGCGAAGCCCGCCTCGATGTCACCGCGGCGCTGGCTGAAGAGGTGGATGACGTTGGAGCCCTCGAACCCGGGCTGCCGCGCCAGGATGTCCGGGCGCCGGCTGGAGAGGGACCGGGCTCCGTCGTGGAGGATCGGCGCGCCGGGCCGGAGGGCCTCCTCGACGTCGAAGACCGCCGGCAGCGGCTCGTAGTCGACCTCGATCAGCGCCAGTGCCGCCTCGGCGGTCGCCTCGTCGACGGCGGCGACCGCGGCCACCGGATCACCCACGTGGCGGACCTTGTCGAGCGCGACCGGAGCCTGGTCCCGGATGAACAGCCCGAATGTGGGGAAGACGTCGTCACGGCCGAGGATGTCGTCGCGCGTGAGGACGGCGCGGACGCCGGCGAGCGCAGCGGCGCGGCTTGCGTCGACGCGGATGACGCGGGCATGGGCGTGCGGGCTGCGCAGGATCCTCGCGTGCAGCATCCCGGGGAGCTCCATGTCGAGCACGAAGCCCATCGCGCCAGTCACCCGCGCCATCGCGTCGACCATGGGGATGCGCTGACCGAGTGCCATCCGCTCTCCCCTCACCGATTCGATCGGTACCATCATGCGGTCCGGCGTCTCACGTTGTGAGCCAGGCCAAATTCTAGTGCGAGGACTGTGCGTGGGAATGGGCCGAACGGCACGACGCGTCGCCCTGATCGGGTACGGCGCCAGCGGACGGGGCGCGGCCGAGCTGATCCGGGCCGGGGCCGCCGGGGACGTTGACGTGTGCGCCGTCCTCGTGCGGGACCCTGAGCGCTATGCCGAAGATGCCCAGGCGACCGGATGGCGCTTCACGGCCTCGTACGACGAGCTCATGGCGGCTGCGCCCGAGGTCGTGGTCGAGCTGGCAGGCCACCCGGCGCTGGCCGCATACGGCGAGGACATCCTGCGCCGCGGGCTGACGCTGCTGACGATCAGCGCCGGGCTCTTCGGCGACGAGGAGACGCGCGACCGGTTGCTGCGCGCAGCCGCGGAGGGTGGCGGCCGCCTGATCCTGCCGTCCGGGGCGATCGCCGGGCTGGACGCCATCGAGTCGGCATCGATCATGGGCATCGACCGCGTACGCCACGTCGTGCGCAAACCGCCGGCGTCGCTGTTCTCCGACCCAGCCGAGATCGACCGGGTGGTCGCCGCGGGCGAGGCGGTGGTGCTCTACGAGGGGCCGGCACGCGAGGCGACACGGCGCTTCCCGCAGAACGTGAACGTGGTCGCGATGGTCGCGCTCGCCGGGATCGGCATGGACCGCACGACGGTCGCGGTGATCGCGGATCCAAACGTCCGGCACAACACGCACGAGGTGACCGCGGAGGGGCCCTTCGGGACGATCGAGGTGCGCGTCCAGAACGTCCCGAGCCCGCACAACCCGAAGACCGGCCTGATCGTCGCGGGCAGCATCTGTCGGGCGCTGAGCCGCCTGGACACGAACCTGAACATCGGCGGATGAGCTCGGCAGGGACGCGCGGCGCAACGTGGGTTGGGCCGGCGTGCGCGATCGGCGCGGCCGTCCTGTACGGCACGTCGTGGGTCGCGGCGGGCATGGCGCTCGAAGCGTTCACCCCGTTCGCGGCGGCCGTCTGGCGGGCGCTGATCACGATCGCGGTCCTGCTCCCCGTCCTGGTCTGGCTTCGGCGGCCGCGGGCCGCGGCGGTTGCGGCGGTTGCGGCGGCCGCGCGGAGCGCGCTCGCGGCGCCGTCCGTCGGAGCAGCGGAGTCGACAGCCGGCTGGCGCAGGGGACGCCTGCTGCGGATGATCGTCCTCGGCGCGATGGGCGGCGCGGTGTTCGGAATCGGCATGAACATCGCGATCAACCTGACCGGCGTCGCGATCACCGCCTTCATCGCGGGTGGGTACCCGGTGATCGCCGCCGCCGCCGCGCCGCTCATCCTCGGGGAGCGCACCAGGCCGGTGGCCATCGTCGGGCTGGTGCTGGCCTTCGTCGGGACGCTGCTGATCGCAGGCTTCGACCTTGCGGGCATCCGCCTCGAAGGCACGCTCGTCGGGGCGGCCACGGCCGTCGTGACCGGCCTCTACCTCCTGCTGACGCGCCGGTGGTCGCGAGCGTGGTCGATCGGACCCGTGGAGATCGCCTTCTCCAACTTCGTGATGCTCGGCCTGGCCGCGTCGGTGGCGGTGATCGTGGTGGGCGAGCCGTTGCTGCCCGCGGCGGGCTCCGAGCGCGCGTGGCTCGCGACACTGTGGCTCGGCGTCGTGGCCGGAGCGATCGCGACCGCGCTGCTGGCGGAGAGCCTGCGCCGCCTGCCGGCGTCGGAGTCATCGGCGTACCTGATGCTCAACCCGTTGACCGGTGCACTGCTGGCGATTCCACTCCTCGGCGAGGTCATTGCGCCCGTCGAGCTGCTCGGCGGCGCGCTGGTGCTGCTGGGGATCGGCCTCGCGACGGGGACCGTGGCGCTCGTGGTCCGCGCCGTTACTGGGCGCAGGGCCCTTGAGCCGGCGCCGACAATGGGCCCGAGATGACCGCCACGGCCCAGCGCACCAAGGGGACGGGCACACGTCGGGCCGGCGCGGAGCCGTCCGCCGATCCGCGCAGGGGCGCCGGGCGGCAGGACTGGCAGACGTGGCCCACCTACGAGGCCGCGGTCCTCGGGTACCGGGAGTATTGGTACCCCGTGACGTGGTCTCGGGAGGTTGGCCGCACCCCACGCGAGCACATGATCCTGGGCGAGCGGTTGTCGCTGGTTCGTGACGCGGACGGGCTGCGAGCCGTGCGAGTCGGCGTTGCGGACGAGTCTCACGAGCCCCACGAGTCGCTCAAGCCCCTCGCGGCCCTCGAGTACCGGACCTATCCCACGGCGGACCGCCTCGGCATCGCCTGGGTCTTCGTGGGCGATGGGGAGCCGCCCCCACCCGAGATCGACATGCCGTCCGAGCTGCTGGCTTCGGATGCCGTCGTCGTCGGCCGCATCACCCGCCGGCCGGGGAACTGGCGCTTCGGCGCGGAGAACGGCTTCGACGAGGGGCATGCCAAGTGGCTGCACCGCCGCTCCCTCTGGACGCT
>JAXDKU010000119.1:0-5772 GCA_034667005.1 Chloroflexota bacterium | reverse complement strand
AGGGCGTGGACGGCGGCGGACGTGGATGCTCCCATGCCTTGGGCCAGCCGGGCCTCGAGCCAGATCAAGGAACAGGGGGAGACCGCGGCCCGATTGCTCGGGAGGGCCGCCCGGACCACACCCATCTGGCGCACGGCCTCGCTGACGTCGCCGCGCAACAGGGCGACCTCGACCAGCACGGCCGCGGCCGCCGGCGTGAAGAACCGCGTGCCGAGCTGATCACAGAGCTCCAGCGCGCCATTGGCGGACACGACAGCATCGCCCGGCCGACCGCGGGCCACATCGAGAACGGCACGCCGGACGTGCGGGCCCGCGCTCCAAAGCACGTCGCCACTTCTCGCGATCTCGGCGGCGCACTCGTCGATCGTCTCCGCCGCCTCATCGTGATACCCGAGTGCGGTCAACGCGGCGGCCAAGTGGAGGCGTGGATACGGTTGCGCCCCGCCTCTCGGCGCCCGGTCGGCTCGGCGGGTCGCGGCCCGGAGCAGCGACAGCCCGTCGGCGGCCCGGGCGGCGTCCCACACCGAGAACGCCATGGCGGTGAGCGCAGTCGCGAGCACGGCGTCCCCGCTGAGATCATCGCCGCCAGCCAGCATCGAGCCGATCACCTCCCGAGCGGCCGCGAGGTCGTCAATGGCGACGAGTCCAACCAGGCGTGCGAGCTGGGCCGCGGAGGCCGCATCCGGGGTCAGTTCGGCCTGAAGCGCGGCCGACGCCATGCCGACAGCCCGCTCGGGCTCGCCGCCCAGCACCAGCGACATCATCGTTGCCACCTCTTCGCTGCACTGGATGGTCCTACCAACCGGTGTCGCAGTTGCCAGCATGACGACTCCCCCAATCCCAACCGGCCCAGGGTCCCGAGGCCATGTCGTCAGTGTCTGCCTCCTCTCGTCTCGAAACCTGGGCCGGCCAGGTCCAATTCCTCTCCATCCTTCGCGCTGCCAGGCCGGATTTTCTCTGGCCCTGCCCGGCTCCTCATGGGAAGATGCGGGGGCCGGCCCCCCCTTGCTGGAGAACCTCTACGACGCCCAACCAGACGAGTTCCTCGCCTCCCGAAGCTGATCAGCTCCCGCTGGCCCGCCGACCTCCCGACGTCGCCATGCGGGAGCAGCTGTCGTCATTTCGCGCCCTTCACGTCCTCGCCATGGTGATGACGAGGAACAGTGACGAGGGCGCCATCCTCCGGCTGGCGATGTCGTCGGTACCGTCCTTCTCGGACTGCCACGCAAGGGGGGTCTACGTCGATGGCCACTTCATCAGCAGCGGACGTGACCAAAAGGCGTGGGATGCCGAGCTCGAAGCGCAGATCGTGTCGGTCGGGCCAGGCGGCGGCCGTCTGAGCATCCAGGGGACCGCGTGGGCTTGGGGCTTCCCCCTCACCAGTCTGGAGGGTGTGTCGGGACACCTCGTGATCTCGGCTGACGAGGAGCCCCCAGATCACGATCAGTTCGTGCTCAGCGTGTTGGCCCAGCAGGCGGGCGTCTCGCTCGCCAACGCCCGGCTTCACGCGAGAGAACGCGCCACCGCTGACCAGTTGCGGACTGCCAACCTCGCGCTCGAGGACTCGATGGGCGCGCTGCAGCAGAGCATCACGATCCATGAGCGCCTGACAGACATCGCCCTCGCCGGCCAAGGCCGTGAGGGCATCGCCGCCGCCGTACACGAGCTCACCGGCCTCCCGGTTGCAGTCGAGGACCGCTACGGGAACCTGGGCGCGTGGGCCGGCCCCGGTCGCCCTGAGCCGTACCCCAAAAAGCCCATCCGCCAGCGAGAGGCGATGCTCACAAGGGCGCTGCGCAGCAGCCATGCCGTTCGCCAGCGCGACCGTCTGCTTGCCCTGGCCCGCGTCGGTGAGGAAGTGATGGGAGTGATCGCCCTCATCGACCCGGGGGGCACGGCCAGCGAGGCCGACCAGGTCGCGGTCGAGCACGGCGCCACCGTTCTCGCCCTCGAGCTGGCCCACCTGCGCAACCTCGCTGAGTCCGAGCTGCGGCTACGGAGGGACCTGGTCGAGGAGCTGCTGGTTGGGACCAACAGCGAAAGCGTCCTCAATCGGGCCGATGCGATCGGCTATGACCTCGGCCGCCCACATCGGGTTCTCGTCGTCGAGGGCCACGCCCCTCCCGGCCGGAGCGAGGGGCTCTTCCATGCTGTTCGCCGGGCGGCCAGAGACGAGCGCGTCGGCACACTGCTGGTGGAACGAGCCGAGGGCGTCGTGGTGCTCTCCGATGCCGACCAGGATTGGGAGGCCTTCCGGCATCGGATCGTGGACGAGCTGGGCGGCGGCATGTGCCGAATCGGCGTGGGCTGCGCCTGCGCCACCCCGGCCCAGTTCCCAACCTCGCAGCGCCAAGCCCGGCTCGCGCTGAAGATGCAACGTCAATCAGCCGGCCGCGGCCAGGTCACCGTCTTCGAGGAGCTCGGCGTCTACCGCGTGCTCTCAGAGGTCCCGGACAGTGCATCGATCGAAGGCTTCGTGCGCCAGTGGCTCGGTCTGCTCATCGACTACGACGCTCGCAAGGGCTCCGAGCTGGTGACCACGCTGAGTGCGTTCCTCGAGTGTGGCGGCAGCTACGACGCCACCTCGGCCGCCCTCTCGTTGCACCGGAGCACGCTTCGCTACCGGCTACAACGCCTCCGAGAGGTGTCAGGCCACGACACCACTGACCCCGATACCCGCTTCAACCTGCAGCTGGCGACTCGGGCGTGGCAGACGCTGCAGGCCATGCGGGAGTAGCCGTCGCGCCCGTCAGGGTCGGTCCCGATGTTCCGTCGTCACCGTCGTCAGCTCGTCGCGGGAGCTGATCTCCAACTTCCGATAGAGCGACTCCAGATCTCTGGCGCTCGCACTGGCGCCCTGGGCGGCGTGCCGGGCGAGCTGACGCTCAGATGTCGTCAGCGCTGACCACCCCTGAATGCGGTCACCCCGCGCCTCGATGTACTCATCGGGTGTGAGATACCGCGGACTGTCGACGGCCGCACCCCCGAGGAGCACCCTGGGATGGGTTCGCAGTACCTCCCCGACCACGTTGCTGCCGAAGATCCTGAGGTCGTAGAGGCAGAGAACGGTCTGCGGTTGCTGGGCGACCAGGCGGTTCATCTCCGTTTCGTACACGGCGAACTCATCGAAGTCCTCGGCCAGCACGGCCACGCCCGACGCATCGCCGGCACTGCGGAGGAACCGGTAGCCGCCGCCGTTCAAGGCATCACGGCGTCGAGCGCTCCAGAACCCCATCATCGCGTCCGTCGAGAAGCCTCCACCGATCAGATAGCTCTGCGCACCCGTCCAGAACTCCAGCTGCTGGGACTCTGCGGCCGCATCGAGATCAAGCCCGTTGGCCATGGCATCGACCAACGAGGATTGGTCGGCGGCCTCGACGATCGACACGCACTTGTCGCCAGCTGCCAGACCGGCGTGGAGGTACGGAGCGATGAGCGCGTCGCGTTCATCGGCACCTGAGTACAGCGCGCAGATGTGCTCACCCCTTGTCATCGGGGCGGCCGGCAGGCCGGAGTCGAGCTGACGCCGATGCTCGGTCGTGGCCGTCGGCCGGCGCCTTGGGATGCGCCGCTCACGTTCGGCGCCCGGTCCCGGCGCGTCCAAGCGAAGACCGAGCTCGACCACCGCGGCCGCAACCGAGCGGATGGGCGCCTGGCTGGAACGGGCGTGGGAGCGGAGCCGTTCGAAGGCCTGCGCGATGGAGATGGCGTGGTACGAGGAGAGGATGCCCTTCGCTTGCTCGATGATGCCATGATCCTCGAGGGCTCGGACCAGCTGCTCCTTGGTCCGACGTTCCTGTTCGAGCTGGGACGCGTTGATCACATAGCTGCTAGCCATATCAGCTAGCACCCACGCGTCGGCGATGTCCGCCGCCGACCAGTCGCGACGGTCGACGTCGAACAAGCTCAGCGCGCCGATGGCCTGGTCGTTCAATCGCATCGGGATTGCCGCCATGGCGATGATGTCCGCGTCGGCGGCGGCCATGGCCACCTCCGGCCATCGTCGCTCCTCGGAGCGAACATCGACCACGGTGACAGCCTCGAGCGTGCGGTACGCGTCGATGCACGGCCCGCGCTGGGCCTCCTCCTGGACGCGTTCGATGTCGGCGCTGGAAGCACCGACCGACGCCACGACGTGCATCCGACCCTCCCGAGCCAGGCAAACCGCGGCTGCGGACAGGCCGAGCACCTCGATGACGCGCTCGCTCAGATCATGGAGCACGTCGCTGATCTCGTAGCCCTGGACGAGGGTCGCTGCGAACGCTGACAGCGACGCGATGAGTGCCTCTGACCGAGCCACCTATGGCGAACGTTCACTCATAGCTGGGCTCGACCGCTTGGTACTCATCAGGGGCCACGTAGTAGGGGTTCTCGACGACCATTCCCTCCAAGAGCATCTTGGGGTGGGTCTTGATGACCTCCATCAACATGGAGGCACCGAACTGGTCGAGGTCGTACAGGCACAACAGCACCTGGGGATACCTGGGTGCGAAGTGATTGATGGCTGACTCGTATGCGAAGAACTCCTCCGCGCCGGGCGGCCGCTTGAGCACCCAGCTCATGTCGCCGGCCGCTCGGGCCGAAGTGAACCGGCCGTCCTCGAACACCTCAGCCATGGTCTCATCGAGGAAGTCGATCATGCCAGCGGCTGCGAAGAGGCCATCGCGAACGTAGGCCCCGGTCGCGCTCTGGATGTCGAGCTGTTCGGCCTGGTCGGGCGTCGGCGCGGCTGTGCAGATGCTGGCCGCGACGGCGCCCGGATCGGGCGAGTCCACGAGGCAGATGCACTTCTCGCCGGCCTGCAGTCCGGCCCGCATGAACGGCACCAACATCTCGTCGCGTCCGCGGCTGCCAGTGAAGAAACCGCAGATGTGATCGCCGGCGCGGGCCGCAACACCCCCCACACCAATATCCAGACTTGCGGACATGGCTCCTCCTCCGCACGGTAGGTCATCGCCAGGGTCCAGGGCGATGCGCACGGTCCACCGGGGGTCGGGGCGGACGGACGGTTGCTCTGCGGTCGACCCTAGCCTCTACGGTCGGGTTGTGCGCGAGGTGAATCTCCCCGACGTGGTCGCGGCCGTCCGTGCCGCGTTTGAACGTTACGAGGCCGCCCTCGTCGCCAATGACCTCGACGTCCTCGACGAGCTCTTCTGGCAGAGCCCGTACACCGAGCGCATTGGCATCAGCGACCGCCAGCACGGATTCGCGGAGGTGCAAGCGGCCCGGCGAGCGCTCCCAAGACAAACGCCGCCGAGGGCGCTTCGAGAGCTCGTCATCACCACGTTCGACGACCACACCGCGGTCGTGACGACCGAGTTCGTGCCAGAAAACGGCATCCCCGTCGGTCGACAGAGCCAGACATGGGTGCGCTTCGCTGATGGCTGGCGGGTCGTCGCGGCCCACGTGTCATGGCCGGCGGACTGAGCTGGGGACTACGCAGCATCCCTGACGACAACCACCGGAGACGGTGCCTGGCGGATCACGTCTCTGGCCGTGCTGCCGAGCAGGATCTCGGCGATGGCCCCCTTGCGGTGGGTCCCAACGACGATGGCGGCGGCGCCCCGTTCGCGGGCCAGTCGCACGAGCGTCTGGGCCACGGTGATCTCGTCGGCGACGACAAGACCCTCGGCATCCAGGCCGTGATCTCGGGCCGTCCGGGCACCCTGCTCGGCCGCCTGCTGCGCTCGTTCGAGCATCACCTGGTCGACTTCGAGGGCGGTCCGGATGTCGATGGGAGCAACCGGGATGGTTGGTTCCATGAGCTCGAAG
>JAXDKU010000118.1:0-25753 GCA_034667005.1 Chloroflexota bacterium | reverse complement strand
GGCTCCGCTGGCAGGACGCATCGCTCGGTGTTCCTCCGCATCGTGACCACTGACAGTGGTGTCAGGGTTTCGCGGATGGTAGCACCCTGCTCAGTGGTGTCAAGCTAGCAGTTGCATGTCAGGGGAGGGGCGGCGCGGCATGAGCGTGGCAGCGGACGAGGCGCGGGACGAGGCGCGGCCGCGGCAGACCCCTGGGCCGGCCGCGGCGGACGCCCGGCGGCCGGCCCAGGGGCGAGCCCGGAACGCGGCCAACGCGGTTGCGAGCGTCGCGGCCCGTGGCCGCTGCTCCTCGCGTGTCGTCGGCGGGCGGCGCGGCAACCAACCCGAGCGGCGCCACGCCATGAACCGCGCGACGTGCGAGGTGGGGCCGCGGCTGTGCTGCGAGGCGGCCCCAAGTCGCGAAGGCAGCGCCGGGTCGGACGCCAGTGCTGTCTTCCACCACTTCGAGCGCTTCTGGAACGCGACGGCAGCGCCGGGTCGGACGCCAGCGCGGTCTTCCACCACTTCGAGCGCTTCTGGAACGCGACGACGGGGCAAGGGCCGTCAGAGGTGCACATTTCAGGACAAGTGCCACTCAGGCGCTCATCTGTCACGAATTGACGCCTCGGATGGCCCGAATCAGCCGTCCGGGCCGTCCTCCTCGATCAGATCCGACCTATTTGGTGGGACGGGTCTGGTCGCCCGCCATTCAGGACAATTTCGAGGACGGGCGACAGGTTCCCGGCCCGCTGCCCGCCATTTAGGGCAGTTCCGGGGATGCGAGGACGGGGCTCCGCGGCCGACGCCCGTCGCCCCGCCACGGCCCGCCGCCCCGGCCGCCCCGCCACGGCCCCGCCGGCCCCCCGCCGCGGCCCCGCCGCCCCGGCCGCCCGACCACGGCCCCGCCGCCCCGCCACGGTCCCGCCGCCCCACCACGGTCCGCCGCCCGACCACGGCCGACGCCTGCCGCCCCACCACGGCCGGTTACGTCGGGATGCTCGCGCCCGGCTCGCGTTCTTCGGCGGCCCAGTGGATGCCCCAGCGGTCCAGGGTGGCAAGGAAGGGTCGCGCGTCGAAGGCCTCCGGCCCCAGCACGCCCGCGCCGCTCCACTCCCCGGACGCGAGGAGCTCCATGGCCACGACTGGGTTGAAGCCGGTCTGCCAGGCCACGGCCTGGAGTCCGAAGTCTCGCCAGCTGTCCTCTGCCACGGTCTTCTGGTAGAGGTAGACCTCGCGGGGCTTGCCGTCCTTCTGGCCGATCACCCACGTGCCGACGATCGCGCGGCCGCGCATCTGGCCACCGGCCCGTGCGGGGTCCGGCAGCGCCGCGGCGACCAGGTCACGCGGCGCAACCTCCACGCCCTTCACGCGGATCGGCTTCGTGGAGTCGAGGCCGAGCCTGTGCAGCGTCCGCAACACCTCGATGAACTCTGAACCGAGCGCGTACTTGAACGTCACCTTCCGGCAGTCCACGCCGCGCGGAATCAGGACGACCTCCTCGTGCTCCACGTTGACGCACTCCACGGGTCCGATGCCCTCCGGGAACACGAACTGCTCCGGCGCCGAGAAGGGCTCCGTGGTCGTGAAACCGCGCTCACGCTCCCAGATGAGCGGTGGATTGAGGCACTCCTCGATCGTGGTCCAGATGCTGAACACCGGCGCGAAGTCGTGGCCCTCGATAGTGAGGTCGCCGCCGTCACGGACGTGGACCTCGTCGATCGAGTCGAATAGCTCCTGCGCGGCGTATCGCGCGAAGACGTCGCTCAGCCCCGGGTCCATGCCCATCCCCAGCAGCGCGAGGCGGCCGGCGGAGCGCCACTCGTCATGGCGAGGGAACTGGTAGTCCCCGAGCAGGACGCCCGGCTGATGGAACGGGTCGGACTCGTGCGGCTCGGACAGCGAGACGGCCATGTCCATGTAGTCGACGCCGGCCTCGAACGCCGCGTCGAAGAGCGAGGGCACGAACCTCGGGTCGGCGGCGTTCATCACGAGGTCGACTTCGTGCTGGCGGGCGAGCCTGACGACGGAGCCGACGTCGGCGGCATCGACGAGCTCGACCGGGAAGACCGCGCCGGCGCCGGCGCCCAGCATCCCCTGGACCTCGCGAGCGCGATCGAGGTTGAAGTCGGCGAGCACCATGCGCTCGAGCCAGGGCTTGTCGCTCGCGACCCGCGCGATCGCTTCGCCGACCGTGCCGGTGCCCACGAGAAGCACCTTCAACGTCCGCACGTACCCTCCGGATTCGTGGCTCAGCGCCTGTTCTGACGCGGATATCGTACGTCCGGCGCTCGCGCCTCAACCCGAAAGCGTCTCCACGTGGCCGGCCGCGATGACGTTCAGCGCCCTCGGCTTGATCGCGAAGTCGAGGGGCGTCTCTCCCAGGTCTCGGCCGTCTGCGCGGCCGGGGAGGGGCTGCGCGGCGTCCACGCGGGCCCGGGCCGACCGGTAGATCCGGACGTGTGGCGAGTAGGCGCGCCGCCCGAACGCGATCGACAGCAGGTGGCGGAACAGGTCGAGCTTGGAGAAGTGGCGGAAGACGGTCACGTCGAACAGGCCGTCGTCCAGCTTCGCCTCCGGAGCCACAGTGAAGCCTGCCGCGTTGTACGGCCCGACCGAGACCGTGACCAGCAGCGCCCGCGCCCGGATCGTCCCCCGGTCGAGCTTGATCTCCATGCGTACCGGCCGGTAGCGGAAAGCCTGCCGGACCGCGCGTGGCAGCGCCAGCCAGTCGCCCTCGTCGATGCGGCTGAGCTCGCTGAAGATCGCGGCGTTCATGCCGACGGCGGCAGATTCGAAGAAGGGCTCGTCGCGCGTCGTGCCGACGTCGATCCGCCGCCTGAAACCCAGCGCGATGATGGCCGCCGCGGCCTCCACGTTGCGTGGAATGCCCAACTGGCGCGCCACGTTCATGACGCTGCCGAGCGGGAAGATGCCCAGCGCCGGCTCGGAGTCGATGAGGTTCCGCGCCACCAGCCCGACCGTGCCGTCGCCGCCGGCCGCGACCACCGTGTCGTATCCCTGCTCGCGGGCCTGGCGCACCACCTCGATCGCATGCTCCTCCGACCGCGTCGCGACCAGCTCGTCGCCGAGGCCGTACTTGCGCATCAGCCGCCGCAGCTCTGCCTCATCGACGCGGCTCGTCGGGATGCCGGCCTTGCGACCGGCCTGCGGGTTCCAGACCACGCGGATGCGCCGCCCCGGCGCCGCTGTGCGGAGTGGCGCGTCGCCGCGCTCGGCGGCGGCAATAACGTCGGCGACCGGCACGTCGCGGACCGAGCCGGCGTCGTGGGCAGGTTCCTCGCTCACGCGGACTCGTTCGCGGCCGCGCGGTTGCGCCCGCGGGCCTTGACCCAGCGATACAGCGATGTGAGGCCGAGCAGGTAGCTCAGGCCGAGCAGGTAGGAGGCGGCCACGTCAGTCGGCCAGTGGTGCCCTTGGTAGATGCGGCTCGGTCCGACGGCGGCGATCAGGCCGGCGAGCGCCCCAACGAGGATCCTGCGCGGCCACTTCGGCCGAAGGTTGGTGTGGATCACGTACGCCAGCCACCCGTACGTGCCGAGGTAGGTGATCGTGTGGCCGCTCGGGAAGCTGGTGCCGCCGAGGGGCGCAGCGACGACGCGGAGATCCGTTCCGGCCACCGGGCGTGGGCGCTTCATGAGCGTTTTGAGGCCCTCGGAGAGTGCCCCGGTCATCCAGGCGAGGAGCTGGAAACAGGCCTCCGTCGGAAGTCGCAGAACGAGCAGCGCCACCATGAGGACCGGCGGAATGAGGCGGCTCTGCGGCGGGAAGCCTGGCCACGACACCGCGGCCATGATGCGGCTGAGCAGCGGGTGGTGGACGGCCTGCCAGCGCATCGTGATGGCGGCGTCCAGCGCCTGCGTGCGCTTGGCCTTGACCAGCCCGAAGATCCCCAGGAACCCCGCGAGTCCCAGGAAGGCGGCGCGCTGCGCCCCTTGGGCGCGGCGGAGGGTGATGTGCGCGGGAAGCGTGACGGGCGTCGTGCCCGCGTGCGCCTCGTCCGGAATCGTCGGTTTCGCCATGCATCGGATGATCGTCGGAGCGAGTCCTCGGGCGCGCCTGACCCGACATGCCGTCGCGATCGCATCTCGCTGCAAATGCGTGCCGGGGAAGGGGCCGGATTCGGCGCGTGACGCGATCACCGGCGCGGTCTATCGTGGCGCGATGAAGGGCGATCGCATCGAGGCCGTGGTCGACACCGGGCAGGGGACCCAGACGTTCGAGATCGCGGCGACGCGCGCGGGCCGGCGGATCGAGGTCAACACGTCGCGCGGGGTCGTTGAGGTCCGCGAGGTGACGCGGGGCGGCAGCACGGTCCGGACCGGACGCTTCATGGCCAACCGCCTCATCGCGCTGGTCGAGCACCCAGCCGCCGACGAGCGTGGACGCGTCGAGATCTCGACGAGCCACCGCATCCAGCCCAAGCGCGGGGCATGACCGGAACCCTGCGCCGCGAAGAGGTGCCCCCACTCCCCAGCGAGGCCGCACTCCCCAGCGAGGCCGCACTCCCCAGCGACGCCGAGTCCGCATCTCCCGCGCCGCCCGACACGCGCTGGGGTGCGGAGACCGCGGCGTTGCTCCGGCGGACCGCCGAGCTCGCGATCGACTACCTCGAAAGCCTGCCGGACCGCGTCGTCCGGCCGACCGCCACGCCGGCTGAGCTGCATGCCCGCCTCGGAGGAGACCTCCCGGCCGGGCCGGAAGACGCCGGCGCCGTGATCGAGGCCCTGGTCCGCGGGTCGGACGGTGGCGTCATCGCCAGTGCCGGTCCGCGGTTCTTCGGCTTCGTCATCGGCGGCACGCTGCCCGCGGCTCTGGCTGCCGACTGGCTGGTCTCCGCCTGGGACCAGAACGCCTGCCTGTACGCGATCGGGCCCGCCGCCGCTGTGGCGGAGGAGACCGCCGCGCGCTGGCTGCTCGAGCTCTTCGGACTTCCTCCGACCGCAAGCGTCGGATTCACCACCGGCTGCCAGACGGCGCATGTCGTGTGCCTGGCAGCGGCCCGCCGCGCCGTGCTGCTCCAGCACGGCTGGGACGTCGATCGTCAGGGTCTCGGTGGCGCGCCACAGGTCAACGTGATCGTGGGCGGCGAGGCCCACGTCACGATCCCGATCGCGCTCCAGATCCTCGGCCTCGGGTCGGAACGGGTCCTGCGGGCCGCGGCGGACGGCCAGGGGCGGATGGACGCGGCATCGCTCCGCGACGTGCTCGCCGGGGTGGAGGGACCCACGATCGTCTGTGCCCAGGCCGGCAACGTGAACACCGGCGCCTTCGACCCACTCGAGGAGATCGCGGACGCGGTCGAGGAGCGGCCGGGGACGTGGCTCCACGTCGACGGGGCGTTCGGGCAGTGGGCTGCCGTCGTTCCGGAGATGCGCCACCTCCTGCGCGGTGCAGAACGTGCGGACTCGTGGGCCACCGACGCCCACAAGTGGCTCAACGTGCCCTACGACTCGGGCATCGCGATCGTTCGCGACCCGGCCGTGCATCGGGCCGCGGTGATGCTCGGGGCGGCATACCTGGTGCAGTCCGGCGGCGAGACCCGCGACAACTCCGATTGGGTCGCCGAGTTCTCACGTCGCGCCCGCGGCTGGCCGGTCTACGCGGCGCTCCGTTCGCTCGGGCGGAGCGGCCTCGCGGACCTGGTCGAGCGGTGCTGCACGCTCGCCCGCAGGATGGCAGCGCGGCTGGGCGCGGCGGACGGCGTGGAGATCCTCAACGACGTGGTGCTGAACCAGGTGCTGGTGCGCTTCGGGGGCGACGACGCGCTGACGCGGGACGTCACGCGCCGCCTCCAGGAGGACGGCACGGCCTGGGCGAGCGGCAGCACCTGGCACGGCATGGCCGTGTTGCGCCTGTCGGTGTCCAACTGGTCGACGACGGAGCACGACATCGACCTCACGGTCGACGCGATCCTGCGCTGCTGGGAGGCAGCCCGGGCCGCCCAGGCCTGAGCGCGCCACCCGCACGCGCCACACCCGCACGCGCCACGCCGCGGCGGCTTTGCACGCTGGGCGCAATCGCGGCCGAAGCCGCGGATACATCCGTGACCTCGCGCCGAATTCGATACTGGCCGCATGAGCCTTGCCGACATCAAGCCCGTCCAGCCCATCCTCGACCGGCGGCCGCTTCGTAGTGCCGACCGCGACCTGCGCGAGCTCATGCGCGCGCTGGCCGTGCGGGAGCGGTCGGACCTGCCAGTCGTTTCTGCCTACCTGGACCTCCGGCCGACGGACCCCGGGCCCAACCCCGTCGTGCGGTCGGGGAAGATCCGCCTCCGCGACTCGCTGCGCGACGCCATGCACGAGATCCAGCGCGAGTCGTCCGTCCACGCGCCGGCGTACCGGTCGTTGTCTGGTGACCAGGAGCGCCTCATGCCCATCGTCGAGGGCGTGGATCCGTCCGTACGCGGACTCGTCGCGTTCACGTGCAGCGGCGACGGCCTGTTCGAAGTGGCGCGCCTGGGGGTGCCGGTGACGGACGACGTCACGATCCGGCCGCTCCCGCACCTGCTCCAGCTGGCCGGCGTCGTGGATCGTGCCCGCGGCCTGGTTGCGCTCGCCGACACGAACACGCTGCACCTGTTCCGGGCGCGCAACGGCGGCCTCTACGAGCTCGACAAGGGCATCGACGACGACCCGGACAACTACGTCGTCACCAAGCACGCGGAGCAGCCGCGTTTCGACAACCACATCAAGCAGCATCGCAAGGCGTTCGCGAAGGCCGCCGCCGAGCGAATCGCCGAGGAGCTGGAGAACGGCCGTGACGAGCTGCTGCTCCTCGCGGGACCGGAGGAGGCCACGGCCCTGCTCCTTATGGAGCTGCCCAAGGCCGCACGCGACCAGGTGATCGGCGAGGTTCACCTGGAGATGCACGCCGCCTACGACGAGATTGCCGACGCCGTCCTGCCACCCCTCGAGGAGGTCCACCGTGCTCGTGTTGCCGACAGGACCGACCTGGCCATCGGCGAGGCCAGGGCCAACGACATGGGCGCCGTTGGCGAGGCGGACATCCGCCATTGGCTGGAGCTCGGCGCCGTGCTGGAGCTGTTCGTGGACGGTGCGCTCGAGCGCGAGCATCAGCTGGACGGCGGACCGTCCGTCGAGTGGGTGGACGATCTCATCGCGCAGGCCGCAGCCACGGACGCCCCGGTCCGCGTCGTCAACGACCACGCCGGGCTGACAGAGGCCGGGAGGGTGGCGGCACTGCTGCGCTTCCGCGTCTGACCGCCGGGTTCCGTCCGGGATTCTGGTCCCTTCCCCGTGCGATACTCGGAGGCGAGAAGCGCGGCGCGCTGAGGGCAGCGGCGCGGGGTTGGGGGGCGAAGCGGTGGACGGCACAGACGCGGCACTGCCGCGTGAGGGCGAGCAGGACGCGACGCCGGAAGGCCGTGAGCGGCGGGCGCGGCGCGTCCGCCGGGCGACGGCGCTCGGCAACCTCCTTCCGGCGATCCTGCTGGCCGCCCTCGGACTTCTCGGCGCCGTCGTTGCGTGGCGCGTCGCGACCGCCGGGAGTGCGGCCGGGGACGAGGACCGCGCGGCGCTGACCGCTGCTCGCGAACGCGCCAGCGCCACCGTCACCGCCGAGCAGCAGATCGCCCAGACGACCGGGGCATGGCTCGACTACGAGCGCGGCCAGCGGCGTGCGGCCGCCCTGGACGCGGCGGGCTTCCACGACGAGGCGCTCCAGGAGCGGCAGGTCGCGACGTCCCACTGGTTCCTGGTCCGGCCGGAGTACCTGGACACCCAGGACGTCTACGACCCGGAGCAGCACCGGGCGGCCATCCTCCAGGCAGCCGCCACGGGCTCCGACATCGACCCGAGCGCCCACGAGATCGCGGCCGACGCCGAGTACGCGCGCGTCCACGAGCTGCTCATCGCCGCCTTCATCATCGTGCTCGCACTGCCGCTGGCCACCTTCTCGGAGGTCTCTCGGGGGCGCTGGCGGCTGGTCACCGGCGTCGGTGGGTTGGTTGCGATGGTGGTCGGCGCAAGCCTCGTCGCGGCAGCCTGGCTCTAACGGTCATGCGCACGCGCTTCGCCCTTCGGCTTCCGTTCGCGCCCGAGGACCGTGCCAAGGCGTACTCCGGTCTTGCGCTGGCCCTCCTCACCGTGCTCGCCACGATGGTTGCCGGGCTCCAGACCGACGCGAGCTCCAACGCGCAGCGCGGCAAGCGGATCGCGGACCGGCAGGCCATCGAGGCGGCGGAGCTGCGCGGCCAGGTGGAGCTCCAGTCCGGCACCCAGTACGCCATCTGGGAGCGCTGGTACGAGCAGGTCCAGCGACAGAGCGCGTCCACCGAGGCCGCCCAGGCCAATCCGGACGATCCGCGCGCGCCGGTTCTCAACACGCTGTCCGCGGCCGACCGGCAGATCGCCGACTGGATGACGACCCAGTCCGTCCTGCTCCAGCCGCCGTATTACGACCCGACCACGACCCGCTCCGACTTCACCGCCTACAACGCCGACTACAACGTCCGCCCGACCGTCCTGGCCGAGCTGCGCCAGAAGGCCGAGAACGCCGTCGCCGTCAAGTGGGACGGGCGCAGCTCCGACTACATCACGATCCTCACGATCGTCGCCGTCGCCCTGTTCTTCTTCGGCCTCGGCTCGCAGCTGCGCCGCCCGGCGCGCTCCGTGCTCGCGATCGCGGGCGCCGGCCTGGGATTGGTCGCGCTCGCCTGGGCCGGCGCGCTGAGCGTCGCCCAATTGCCGCGCGTGCCGGACCAGGCCATCCGGGACGTGGCGGAGTCGACGGCCCTCTTCAGCGTGGCGAGGGCGCGGCCCAACGAGCTGACCGACGCGGAGAAGGCCACGTTCGACCGGGCCATCGCCACGGCCGACCACGCCCTGTCACTCGACGGGACGTACGCCGAGGCTTTCGAGGCGCGGGCGAAGGCCCGCATCGGCTACTCCGAGCAGCTGCGCTTCCTGGAGGGCCGCTCCTCCAAGGCCGACGAGCTTGCCGGAGGCGCCCTGTCCGACTATCAGGCGACCCTCGAGGCGGACGACACGAGCTACGTCACCTGGGCGAACCTTGGCTGGGCCTCCTTCTTGCAGGGCGACCTGCCTGCGGCCCTCAGCGCCGTCGACCGGTCCCTGGAGCTGGCGCCGACGTCAGCCAGCCTGTGGGTCGAGCGCGCATCGATCCGGGCGATCGCCGGGGACCAGACCGGTGCCTGGGCGGACGTCGAGGCAGGTCTCCGGGCCTCGGTCGAGACGGCGCAGGACTCGGGCCAGTACGGCCTCGCCGTGTCCCGCTTCTACCTGGTGCAGCTCGCCGAGGAGCAGCCCGCCCACGCGGAGCAGCTCCTGGCCATGGAGCGGCGCATCGCCGAGGCGAGCGTGGCCGTGACCGTCCACGGGACCCCGGTCGTTCCGGCGGACGTCCCCGCCGTGGACGTGCCCTCACTCGTCACGCTGCGCATCGCCCCGGATGGCAGCGTCCGGGAGAGCCAGCCGGTCGCCGCCGGCGCGCCGTCAGGCGACCCGGATGCGGTCGGGTACCGCCTGCGGCTGCACTCCAGTGACGTCCGGGACGGCTCCATGCTCTCGGCGCGCCTGACGCTGAACGGCATCGAGGACGCCGGGTACAGCACGGACGTGCCGTGGCCCGCCGGGAAGACCGAGGCCACCGTCGACCTGCTCACGCCGTTCGGCAAGGCCCACTACGCGGTGGATCCCGGCGCGTACGAGCTCCAGGTCTACGTCGAGGGAGCGACGGTCGCGACGCTGAGCTGGAGCGTCCCCGCGGAGCGCGGTCCCGCCCTGGTGCTGACCGCGTCCCAGGTCGCGGAGCAGCTGAAAGGGCTGTCGTGGCGGTGCACGCGCGCGACGAATGCCGAGGGGCTGGTGGACCGGTGCGACGCCCACGGGCGCGGCGCGCAGTTCACGGCCGTGCTCACCCAGAACCCGCAGACGGGCGCGCTCGTGCAGATGCAGTTCGTGGCCACCTCCGACGACGAGACGCCGGTGCTCGGGAACGCGCAGGGATTCTTCAAATACATGCTGGAGCAGCTCTTCGGCACGGAGCAGGGCGACGACCTCATGACGTGGGTCGCGGAGCGAGGCCCGGAGTTCGGCCAGATTCGGGCCCGCGGGACGTGGCTCCAGAGCGCGGGCGAGGGCGAGACGAAGCGATGGATGACGATCCTGCCGTAGGCGCATGATCACGGCGGGCAGGAACCCGGGCAAACAGAGGGCAGGGAAGCAGGGGATGGCGATGATCGGGCGACGACTCGGCGGATCGGTGGCTCTCGGTGCGGCCCTGCTGGCTGCCCTCTCGCTGGCGGCGACACCGGTTTCGGCGGCCCGCGGCACCTCCACGGCTGGCCGCGCGCAGACCGCGCCGGACACCGCGCCCACGGCGCCCGCGGTGAGCCCCGCGACCACCTGGAGCTCGCCGCGACTTGCCCGCCTCGGTGACTACTTCCACGTTTCCCTGGCGATCGATTCGCACGGCCGCCTCCACGCGGCCGCGGCCGGCCACAGCGGGATCTGGTACATGCGCGAGATGGGCGACGGCAGCTTCGAGCGCCAGCGCGTCAGCACCAACCTTCCGGGCGGCCACGACGACGACCCGTCGATCGCGCTCGACGGCGCGGGACGGCCGTACGTCGCGTTCGTCCGCTGGGACTGCGACGACTGCGCACCGAATCCCCCGAAGGGCATCTACCTTTCGAAGCGCTCGGGCGGCTCCTGGACGAGCCCCACGAAGCTGGCCGGTCGCTCGATGGTCAGCCCCTCGCTCCAGATCCACGGCGGCGACCTCTACCTCGCCTACGCGCGCTGCGAGTGCATCCCCAAGCAGACGGCGCAGGTCTGGTTCCTCACCTCCGCGGGACCGGGTGCCGGATACACGCGCCTGATGGTCGACGAGGGAGGCGGCAACCCGTCCCTCCAGGTCGCCGCGAACGGACGCGCCCGGATCGCGTTCGACGGCCACGGCGTCTGGGTCGCGCAGGCGGCCGGCAAGGCCTGCTGCTTCTCGCTCCTCCAGATCGGCGAGGACACCGCGGGGACCGCGTACCCGTCGCTGGCCCTCACATCGGACAACCGCAGCGTCGTGGCGTGGTCGCGCGTCGGCGGCCCGGGCAGGCGCGGCATCGTCGTCACGACCCTCACCGGGTCGACCACGTTCTCGAACGCGCGCGCCAGCGCGCAGCGGGGACATCCCTCGCTCGCGCTCGATGGGAGCGACAGCCCCGTCGTGGCCGTGTGGCGCTCATCGGGATGCTGCTGGGTCTACGAGAAGTCCGGCGCGACCTTCGCCGGCACGCGCTTCGACGACGAGGCCGTGGCCGACGGGATGGGCATCGTCATCGACGGCGCGACGGACGAACGGCACATCGCGTACAGCGCGGTGGACGGGGTCCCACCCGCCGTCTACGTGGTCGACGGGACCTAGAAAGAGCCGCGGCTCCGCGCGCCGAGCTCCCCGAGGCTAGGCCTCGCCCCGGCGCGCCCGGCGGATCTGCTCGGCGTGCTCGTGCGGGTGGCGGACGTAGATCTGGAGCCAGCGATCGACCGAGTAGGCGCCGGATTCCGTATGCGTGCCGCGGCGCTCCCACTCCTCCGGCGAGAGTGACTCCAGGAGGTCCAGGCTGGCGGCGCGGACGGCCCTGAGGACATCGAGGGAGCTCTCCACGGGCCGGTCGTAGTGCAGCCGCTGCGCGAAGGCGGCCTCGTCGTACCCGGTGATCTCGGGATCCTCCTCGGCGATCAGGCGGCGCAGCCGGACGTAGGCCGTCGCCTCGGAATCGGCCAGGTGGTGCGCCACCATCCGGGCCGTCCAGCCGTCGCCGGACTCCGGGGCGCGGTCCAGCTCGTCCTCCGTGGCCCCGGCCAGCGCGTCGGCAACGGCCTCGTACCCGCCGCGATACTGCTCGAGCTGCTCCTGTCGGTCCATGCCGGGGATGATGGCATGCCGGCAGGCCACGCTGCGCGGCTCAGCGGGGGCCGGAGACCAGGTACGTGACCGTGGGGCCCTTGCCCTTCACGTCGACCGTGCCACGCAGCTCGAAGTCGTAGCGCTCGGCCAGCCGTCGCTGCGTGATGTCCGTCACCTGGATCCGGCCGGGCACGCCGTGCGACTCCATCCGGCTGGCGGTGTTGACCGTGTCGCCCCAGACGTCGTAGATGAACTTCCTGATCCCGATCACGCCCGCGATCGCCGGCCCGACGTGCATGCCGACCCGGATCCGGAGGGGCTCGCCCACGTCCTCGCTGAGCCTGCCGGCCTCCTCGAGCATCGCGAGCCCCATCTCGACCACGCGCTCGGGGTGATCGTCACCGTCGCCGGTCAGGCCGCCGGCGACCATGTAGGCGTCCCCGATCGTCTTGATCTTCTCCAGGCGGAAGCGGTCGGCCAGCCGGTCGAACGCCGAGAAGACCCGGTTCAGCAGGTCGACCAGCTGGTTGGCCGACAGGCGAGCCGAAAGCGGCGTGAAGTCCACGACGTCGGCGAACAGCACGGTCATCTCGTCGAAGCGGTCGGCGATGACCACCTCGCCGTCGCGCAGCCGCTGGGCGATGGACGCAGGCAGGATGTTCAGCAGCAGCCGCTCGTTCTCCGCGTTCGCACGCTCCACCTGGCGGGCCGCGGTGACGTCCGTGCCGTACAGGTTGATGAAGTTGAACTCGAAGACGGAGACGACGAGGACGTCGTAGGTGCGTCCCTCGGCGGAAACCTCGAGCAGGCCGCCTTCCGGCTTCTCCGCGTCGGCGCGGATGCGGTCGAGCAGCTCTGGAGGGAGCTCGTCGCCGACCTCGAGCCCGAGTCCCTTGCGGACCAGGAGGGAGGCCGGGTTCGCGTACTCCAGCCGCCCCTCCGACGAGACGCGCAGCACGGGGTTGGGGTTCTGGTCGGGGAACTTGTTGATGGCCTTGCGCGCGGTGACGTCGGTGCCGTAGACGTTGATGAAGTCGAACTCGGGGATGTAGACGGCGGTGAGCGCGTAGGTGCGCCCGTCGGCGTCGACCTCGGAGATCGGGCCGCGTGATTCCGGGCCAACCGCCCCGAGGGCCTCTCCCAGCGCTTCGGGAAACGCCGCGCCCACCGAGAGCCCGAGCGCTCGGACGATCGGCTCGCTGGCGCGGTTGGCATAGAGCAGACGCCGGTCGGTCGACATCCGCATGACGGGGTTCGGGTTCCCGCCGGGGAACCGGTCGATGGCCTTCGCTGCCGTGATGTCGGTGCCGTAGAGGTTCACGAAGCCGAGATCCGGCACGTCGACGGCCAGGACGCTGAACGTCCGGCGCTCGCAGGCGACCTCCAGGGCCGCGTCCGGCGACTCCAGCGACGCGCTGAGTCCGGCCCGGACCTCTGCGGGCAGCCGGCTGCCGACGGCGGCTCCCCACACGCTGAGGATCGGCGCGCTCGCCACGTTGGCGTACATGAGCGTTCCGTCGGGCGCCATGCGCATGACGGGGTGCGGGTTCTGGTCCGGGAAGCGGTTGATCGCCGCGATCTGGCGCTCGACGAGCGCGAGGCCGGGCTCCAGCGGGCGATCCAGGGTCACGCCCGGATCATCGCATTCGTGTCAGGCCGCGGCGATGGCCTCGGCGTCCGGCATGCGCGCGCTGGCCGAGATGGCGCTCGACTCGGCCGACTCGTCGACGCCGAGCCGCACCAGAAGCTCGTGGCGCGTCACCGGCGGCAGCGGCTCCTCGATCTCGGAGCCGGCGTCGTACGCGTCTTCCGCGACGTGGCGAAGGCTGGTCGTGCGGTCGGAACTTCTCAGCCCCGGCAGTTTCATCGTGGTCTCTCCCCATGCGAAGGTTCAGCTCCGGCAGGTGGGAAGAGTGTGCTGGTGCGTTCGTACGGCGACCATGGCGAATTGGTACCCGGACGATCGGGCTGCCGCACCCCACCCAAGTGCACCATGCACCCGGGTGGTCGCGGCCGCGGCGGCGGCGGGCTCCGAACCTCAGGCCGGGACGAGGGCCTCCACATCGATGACGAGCGACGTGGCGGAAGCTTCGACGCGCTGTTCCTCCGCCATCCAGAGCCGCCTCAGCAGCTCATCGCGGCTGATCCAGGGCAGTGGCTTGGCGATGACGAGCCGCCACTGCACCAGGTCTGCCTCGAACTCCACGGCAGGCTCTGCCCGCCCGAACCCCGGCCACTTCATCGTGCCTGCCTCCTTTGAGGCTGCATGCCCCCACAACGGGGCGCAGTCTCGACGCCCATCGGCTCGCCGGCCATGAGACGTCAGTACCAGAGCGGTCTGGTCCGGTTGGGTGTGGTGCGGTTCCGACCCCACCGCTCCGCACCGCGCCTGGCTCAGAGCTCGGTCCGGCCCTCGCGGAGCGCGGCGATGAACACGTCGAAGCCGAAGCGCGGCTGCCAGCCGAGCTCGTCTCGGGCGCGCGTGACGTCGTACCACTCGCGGATCGGACCCCACGGCGCGACCCCGGCGGCCTCGAGCAGCGAGGGGGCATCGGGCCAGTGGCGCCGCACGACGGCGATGGGGTCGCGCGGCAGGTCGGCCGCGTCCGCCTCGTCGTAGGGGAGGGAGGAGAAGACGTTCCAGGCCGCGAAGCCACCCGGCTCGGCACTGCTCGTCCGATCCAGCCCCGCCACCACGGCTGCTGCCACGTCCCGCTCGTCGATGCCGCCGTAGAGGAAGCGGATGCCGCTGTGGAGGAACGGCTCCGGGACGAACATCCCGAACCGCAGCGCGCAACTGCGGACGCCGCGTTCCGCGCGGAGGTCGTACGACGCCGCGATCGTCTCGGTCAGGACCTTGGAGAGCTCGTAGACGTTGACCGGGAGGAGCGGCAAACCTTCGTGCAGCCGGACCGCGCCGCCATCGGGACCGGGTGCGCGGGACGCGCCGTACACGCCCATCGTGCTCGCCACGACCGCGCGGGCCACGCCGGCCTCGGCGGCCGCCTCGAAGACGTGGAACGTCCCGTCCACGTTCAGCTCCCAGAAGTCGGACGCGGGATGGTCCCGCAGGTGCATCCCGTGCCAGGCGGCGGCGTGCACGATCGCGTCCACCCCTTCGACCGCTCGCCGCACGTCATCGGGACGCCGCAGGTCCCCGACACGCCACTCCACCCCGTCGCGCGGCGCTCCGCCGACCAGATCCAGGATGCGCACCCGGTCCCCCCGGGCGAGCAGCGTCTCCGTGGTTGCGCGGCCGAGCGTCCCGGCGCCACCCGTGATGAGGATCGTCTCGGTCATGGCCGGAGATTGTGACCCTCGCCGGCGATGGTGGCGCGTGTACACACGCGCGCGCTATGGTGTGGGGGCTGTACGGCGTCCAGGCTGGGGGAGGACCGTCGGGTGGGCATCGGTATGCGCCAGAGAAACCGTCTCGCGTTGGTGGTCGCGGCCCTGCTGCTGACCAGCGCGTGCCTTGGCGACCCGCGTGAGCAGCACAACGCGACTCCCGCCGGCCTGCGCACGCCGCCCCCGGGCGCGTCCCAGCCCGCCGGCTCCGTCAGCCCTACGCCACCGGCGACCGCGGGTCCCTCCGGCCAGCCCGGGGCGACCGCGACTCCGCGCACCAGCGCCCATCCGGGTGAAACCCCGACCGCCCCCACGGCCACGCCCGTTCCCTACGTGCCGCCCCCGATCAGCGGGCGCCTCCAGATCTGGAGCTTCGCCCAGGGCGACGACGAGGTCCCAATCAAGGAGTACATCCGCCAGTTCGAGGAGCGCTATCCGGACGTCGACGCGAGGCTCAACGTCATTCCCGAGGACAACTACACGACGAAGGTGAACGTCAGCCTCACGGCCGACAGCCCGCCGGACATCGCGATCATCGAGGACATGCGCTGGGCGAAGTCCGGCCGCGTGGTGGAGCTGACGCCGTGGCTCCAGGCCTGGGGCGTCCCGATCGAGGACTTCTCGCCCGGCGGCATCGGCCGCATGGCGCTCGAAGCCGATCCGGCGAAAGGCGTCTACGGCATCGGCGACTTCCTCGGCGGGTACGTCAGCGTCTACAACAAGGCCCTCTACACCGCGGCCGGCGTGCCGGAGCCACCGGCCGACCGCTCCCTCAGCTACGACGAGTTCGCCGCGAACTGCCGCGCGATCGGCAAGCCCGCGAGCGATCCCGCCCAGGCGCTCTACGGCTGCGCCGCGCAGGACAACCTCTACAGCCTGCGTGCTGCGGACGTGTTCGGAGCCGATGGCCGCACGATCGTTGGCAATGGCAACGCGGATGCCATGGTCCACGCGTTCGAGGTCGGCTCGTCACTCATCAGTGACGGCATGGCGCCGAGCGGCACCGCCCTGGACGCGCTGGGCGGCGACGGCGAGTCCGACCTCTTCGCCCAGGGCAAGATCGCGGTCACGGGGACGGACTTCACGGAGGTCAACAAGTACAAGGCCAACGGCGTCGACTTTGCGATCGTCCCGTTCTACGCCGTCTACCCGGAGAAGGGGCCGCTGCTGGACACGTTCACGGCGCCCTGGGGGACGTTCACGAAGTCGAGCAATCCCGACGCCGCGCTCGAGTTCCTCCGCTTCATCGCCACGGACGCCCAGCGCATCCGTCCCACGATCACCCCTGACCCGCCGCTGCGCATCTCGATCGCCCAGGAGGTCGGCTACGGCGCCGACGACCCGATCAAGCAGCAGTACCTCAAGCTCCTCGGCTTCGCGCAGGCGCAGGTCTTCGTGCCCAACGGAGTCGAGGCGTGGGATCCCGGCGAGGTGGTGCGCCAGATGACCGTCGAGCACAAGACCGACGCGCGCGCGATCCTCGATCCCATGGTGCAGGACGCCCAGCGGGAGGTCGACAGGGTCTGGCGCGACTGGGAGGAGCTCGCGCCCTGAGGGGTCGCGCGGAGCGCTCGGAGGAGCGCTGGGCCTACGCGTTCCTGGCGCCCTGGTTCGCCGGCCTTGCCCTGCTGTTCGCCATCCCGCTGGCCTACGCGGTCTACATCAGCTTCACCAACGAGTCGCTCTTCAAGGTCGGCCGGTTCGTCGGTCTCCAGAACTACCAGGACATCCTGGACGACCGCCTCTTCTTCCAGGCGCTCGGCGTGACCGTGAAGTGGATCCTCATCTCCACGCCGCTGTTGCTGGTGGCAGGCCTCGCGGTCGCGCTGCTGCTGAACCAGAAGCTGCCCGGCATGAACGGCTTCCGCACCCTGCTCTACGTGCCGGCCGTCCTCTCCGGGGTGGCGGTGACCGTGCTCTGGTTGATGCTCCTCAACGGGGAGGCCGGCGCGGTCAACCAGTTGCTGCGGGCGGTCGGCTGGCGCAACCCGCCGAACTGGTTCGAGGACACCTTCTGGGCAATGCCCGCGCTGGCGATCATGAGCCTGTGGGGAGTCGGGGGAGGGGCGGTGATCTTCCTGGCGGGCCTCCAGAACATCCCACCGCACCTGTACGAGGCCGCGTCCATCGACGGGGCCGGCCCGGTGGCGAAGTTCCGCCACATCACCCTGCCGATGCTCTCGCCGACGCTCTTCTTCGTGGTGCTGAACCTGGTCATCGACGGGCTGCTGGTCTTCGGGCCGATCTTCGTCATCAGTGGCGGCGCGTACACGGGCGGGCCGAACGACTCGCTCCTCTTCTACATGCTCTACCTGTACCGGAAGGGCTTCCTGGAGGGGCAGCTGGGGTACGCCACGGCGCTTGCGTGGATCCTGACCGTCATCGGCGCCGTGCTCGTATGGCTCACGCTCAAGTTCGAGCGGCGCTTCGTCTTCTACGAGAGCGACGCGCCCGCGTGACGAGGTCGACTCCGACGAGCGGCTCGAGCCCCGTGAAAGCCTTGCCCGCGTGAGCGTCGCCCAGCCGCTCGAGCGGTCCGCGCTGTCCGACACCCGGCGCCGCCGGCGACTCCCGCCCGGCCGCGTCGCGCATGCGGCGCTCGTCTATTCGCTCCTGGGGCTCCTCGGCCTCTTCATCCTGCTGCCCGTCGGCTGGATGCTGACCGCGGCGCTGAAGCCCGATACCGCACCGGTGTTCACCTATCCGCCGGAGTGGTTCCCGACCCGCTACTGGAACTGGGACACCTTCGTGCGGGTCCTCACCGACCCGGACGATCCGTACCTGCGCTACTCGCTGAACACGGCGTTCCTGGTGCTGGTGAACGTGACGGGCGCCGTGATCTCCAACTCGCTGATCGCCTACGCCTTCGCGCGGCTCCGGTTCCGCGGCCGGAACGTGCTCTTCGGCGTGCTCCTGGCGACGATGCTGCTCCCGGGTCCCGTCCTGCTGATCCCGCAGTTCCTCGTCTTCTTCCACCTGGGCTGGTTCGACACGTACCTGCCGCTGACCGTGCCCGCGTTCCTCGGGAACGCGTTCTTCATCTTCCTGCTGCGCCAGTACATGCGGACGATCCCGCGGGAGCTGGACGAGGCGGCGCGCATCGATGGAGCGAGCCATTGGGCGGTCTACCGGCACATCATCCTGCCGCTCTGCGCGCCGGCACTGACCGTGGTCGCGGTGTTCACGTTCCTGGGCGTCTGGAACGACTTCTTCGGGCCGCTGCTCTACCTCAACGACCCCGAGTCGTACACGGTCGCGGTGGCCCTGGCGACCAAGGTCAGCCGCATCGGCACCCAGTGGAACACGCTCATGGCGGCCAACCTGATCGCGATCGTGCCGCCGCTGCTGGTCTATTTCGCCGCACAGAAGCGGCTCATCGGCGGGATCGCGTCCGTGGGCATCCGGGGCTGACGGCTCGGAGAAAAGTGCCGGTCGCCCGCCCGCCCCGGGGCGTACCCTGATCCCAAGCCCGCACGATGCGCGCCAGGGAGGACCTACGAGATGCCCAAGATCCGGAGCCGCATCGTGGCGGGCCTCGCGCTCGGAGCGCTGCTGCTCGTGCTCGTGCCCGCCGCCGGCGCGTCCGCAACCCAGCCTGCGCTCGGCTACTACAAGTGGGGTTGGGTCACCGTCCGGCAGACGGCGCTGGGGACGTACACCCCCGCCGCTCTGGATCGGGGCAACTCGGCCGGCAGGCCCAACGTGGTCAAGCAGCCCTCGACCGGCATCTACACGGTCGTCCTCAAGGGCATCGGTGACGACGGCGGCGTGCCCCACGTGACCGCCATGGGTGCCGGGCACGCGGTCTGCCTGATCAAGGGCTGGGGTCGCGGCGCTGTCACCGCGAACCTGGAGGTGTACGTCATCTGCTACAACTTCTCCGGGTCACGCGTGTCCACGCGGTTCTCGCTGAGCTATATCTCGACGCCCAGCGACCCTGGCCCCCTGGCGTACCTGTGGGCAGACGGGACCGGCGACGACGACGCCGCCGCTCAGTACAGCTACAACAGCTCGGGCGGCACCAACCACATCCAACAGACGGCCATGGGCACGTACGTGGTCACGCTGCCGGGCCTCGGGAGCGCGTCGGGCAACGTGGAGGTCAGCGCGTTCAACGGCAGCGCCACGACTGCCGGCACCTCGCCCGCGGGCACGAACCCGGCCACATGCAATGTGGTCAACTGGCAGGCTTCGGGCGGCGACCTCGAGGCAAACGTGAAGTGCCGGGAGGAGAACGGCCTCCTCGTCGACTCCGGGTTCACCCTCTCCTTCACCGACCACCAGGGGCTGAAGGGCCATGGGGCTGCAAAGGTGGCGTACCTGTGGGCCAGTCTGCCCGCGAAGGCCTCATACGTGCCGGACTCGTCGTACCGCTACGCAAAGCCGGCCGGCGTGGCCAGCATCACCCGCCAGGGCGCGGGTCGCTACACCGTGACCCTGCCGAGCATGCCCGCCGGTGGCGCCGTCAAGGTGACGGCGTACGGGGCGAATGCTCGCACCTGCCAGCTTGGCTCGATCCGAACCGGCGGCACCCCGCAACGCGTCCAGGTTCGCTGCTTCAGGTTCGACGGCGTGCCCGCCAACAGCAAGTTCGTCCTCAGCTACCTGCGTTGAGCTGCGCCAGGAACTGCCTGGCCATCTCCGCGTAAGGCCGCGTCTCGGCGCGATCCAGGATCGCGACGGCCGTCCCGACATCCGACCGGGCCGCGGCGACATCGGGTGTGGGCAGGCTGACCATGATCTGCGCCCGGCGGATCAGGGCGAGCGCCTCGTCGACCGGGTCGCCCGCGGCGCGCGTCTGGTCGATCAGGAGGTCAAGGCCCGCCAGCGCTTCCTGGCCCTCACCGGCGAGGGCCTGAGCGGCCTTGAGCGCGACGGTGCACATCCTCGCCATCCCCGGAGCGGTCGATGCCGCCGCGAGGCTCGTCGCCTGATCGAGCCAGTGGATCGCCGGCACGGGATGCTGGAGCTCCATCTCCGACTGGCCGCTCAGGTACGCGCCCATGGCCTGGCAGAGCAGCTCCTTCGATTCCATCGCCAGCTGAAAGCCGCGCTTGCCGTACTCCAGCGCCTCGGCGTGGCGGCCCTGCATCGAGAGGAAGAACCCCGTGAAGATCTCGATGTCCGCGAGCGCCTTCGGGTCGCCACTGCGCTCCGCCAGCACGCGGGCGCGCGCCAGCTCCACCTCGCCTGCCGCGGTCTCGCCGAGCTCGGCCAGCGTCAGCGCCAGCTGGCCGGAGTAGAAGGACGCCTCGTTCACGACGTATTGCTCCAGGCTGCCGATCGCCTCCTGGAGCAGCGGCACCGCGTCGCGGCGGTTGCCGGTCCGGATCAGCTCGATTCCCTTCAGCGCGCTCGGGAAGGCGAGGATCTCGGGGTCGTGCAGCCGCCTGCCGATCTCCAGTGCGCGCGCGATTCGCGAAGCCTGGATCTCGTCTCCCACCCGGAATAGGCCGGTCTCGAACGCGCCGGTGCCGGCCTGACGGGCCAGCACCAGGCCCAGCAGGCGCTCGTCGCCGAGTCGTGTGGCGCGCTTCTCGGCCTCGGCCAGGCGTTCCAGGTCCTCGGCGAACTCCACACCCAGCGCATTGGCCGAGGCGCGGTCGATGGCGATCTCCACCCAGCGCCGGTCGTTCTCCGGTGTCTCCGCCGCGTCGTCGAGCGCGGCGGCCGCCCGCATGAGCAGCTCCTGCGCGTCGGCGATCGCGCGCCGGCGGAGCGCCTGGCGGCCGGCAAGGTGGAGGTAGTCAACCGCCTTTTCTGCGTCACCGGCCCGTTCGAAGTGGAGCCCGAGGATCGGCGCCAACTCCTCGCGACGCTCGGTGCCCGCCTCCTGCTCCAGCGCCTCGCCGACGCGCCGGTGGAGGCGCCGGCGGTCGGACTTGAGCAGCGAGTCGTAGGCGGCCTCCTGGATCAGGACGTGGCGGAAGCGGTAGACGGGCTCCGGGTCGGCGGCCGCGAACCGGACCAGGCCTGCCGCCTCCGCCAGACCCAGCGCCCGCGACGTGCCGGACGGGTCGTCGGTGATCTGTTCCAGCAGCCGGACGGGGACGTCGCGGCCGATGACCGACGCCATGCGCAGCGTTCGGCGGGCGTCGTCCGAGAGCCGGTCGATCCTGGCGAGGAGCAGGCCGCGCAGCGTGTCCGGGACCTCGGCCTGCGCCACGGTTCCGGAGCCGACCCAGTGATCGCCCTTGCGAACCACCCAGCCGCGTTCGATGAACGTCCGGATCAGCTCCTCCACGAAGAACGGGTTGCCTTCGGAGCGTTCCATGATCGACGTCCGCAGCCGCTCCGGCAGCGACTCGATCTCGAGCAGGTTGCCGATCAGCACGCTGCTGTGGGCCGCGTCGAGCGGCGTGAGGGGGAGCTCCGCGAGCGCGTCGCCGAACGTCTCCCGAGCGGTCTCCACCAGGCGCCAGCCGATGGCGCTCCGCTCCGGCCGCGACGTCAGCAGGATGAGCACGGGCAGCTCGTGGCCGAGCGGCAGCAGCCGTCCGACGATCTCGACCGACGACGCATCGGCCCAGTGCGCATCCTCGATGACCACGATCGTCGGCCCGGCGCAGAGCTGGCGCATTACGGCCTCGACGGCCGCGAGGTAACGCACCAGGAGCGCCTGCGGGCTGAGCGGCGCCAGCTCGGCCGCAAGCTCGGCGGCGAGCGGCAGCGAGAGCAGATGCGAGAGGGCCACGTAGTGCTCGTGCCATCCTTCGCCCAGGCTCGCCTTGATCCGGGCCTCCAGCGATGCCATGCGAGGTTCGGGCATGGACGGAGGCGGCAGCCCGAGCGTGGCGGCCACCAGGTCACCGACCAGCCCGTAGGGCACGTTCTCGCCGTATGAGATGCAGCGCGCCTCGATCCAGCGGGTGGCGGGCGACCCGTCCGACTCCGATGCCCGCTGGGCCTCGGTCCTCAGCTCGGCCAGGAGCCTGCTCTTGCCCACCCCCGGCTCGCCGATGAGCACCGCGGCCCGACCTCGGCCGGCGCGGATCGCGGACAGGAGCGTCGTGAGCCGGCCGAGCTCGCCGTCCCGGCCGACCATCGGGCTGGAGAGGCCGGCCAGCCCGCGGCCGCTGCCCGGCTGGTCCTGCCGCCCGACGACCTCCCACGCATCGACCGGCTCCGGCTTGCCCTTCACCTGGACGCCGCCCAGCGACGTGCCCTGGAACGCCGGGCCCGCGTAGCGCCACGTCTCGCCCGTGGCGAGCACCGAGTTCGGCCGCGCCGCACCCTGCATGCGAGCCGCGACGTTGACCGTGTCGCCGAGCGCGTCCACGTCGCGCGATCCGTCGCCCATGCCCTCGACGATCGCCAGGCCCGTGTTCACGCCCACGCGGATCATCGGCCCTTCGCCCAGCTCTCTCCCGAAGTCCCGGCGGAGCTGCGGGGCCGCCTCCTCGATCGCTCGCACCATCTCGAGCCCGGCCTGCACCGCGCGGACCGCGTCGTCCTCGTGGGCGGCCGGCGCACCGAAGACCGCCAGCAGGCCGTCGCCCATCCGCTGCGCGACCGTGCCGCCGTACCGCTCGATCGGGATCGTCATCAGGTCGAGCACCGCACGGATGGCGCCGCTCCAGTCCTCCGGGTCCATGCGGTCCGCGAGGGACGTGGAGTCGACCACGTCCGCGAACAGGACCGTGACGAGGCGACGCTCGGCAGCGGCTGTTTCGGGCTGGGTTCGCGGGGAAAGGGACATCTCGCCTTGTGGTGGAACGTGCAGTCGACCCAAGTATCGGCCTCCCGCTCGCACCCGTCGAGGTCGGATACGGGTGCAGTACCGTGGGGGCGTCGGGGACGACCGGGGGAGGGGAGGAACGCGATGCGTCGGAGCTGGGCCATTCGGGCAACCGGGACCGCGGTGCTTGCGACCGCCATGGTGATCGGCAGCATCGGGGCTGCGTCGGCGTCGACGGCCGCGGCGGTGGAGCCCAGCAGGGACCCGTACACCTACTGGGGCTGGGTCAACGTCACCACGACCGTGATGGGCGTGTACACGCCGGCGGCGGCGAATCGTGGCAACTCGACCGGCCTGAAGAACATCGTCGACCACTATGCGGTCGGCTCGTACCGCTTCACCTTCCGGGGACTCGGCGACCCGTCCGGCACGGTTCATGTCAGCGGGATCGGCCGCGGCGACCGCTATTGCGGCATCGGCGCGTGGGCCTCGAGCGGGACGAAGGAGATCGTCGACATCGAGTGCTACAAGCCCAACGAGCAGCACGGAAACGCCATGTTCACGGTGAGCTTCCTCGCCACGAACCAGGCCACTCGGCCGCTCGGATACCTGTGGGCCGAGCACCCCAGCGACAACTACGACGCGACGGATGCGTACGCCTACAACAACGTCAGCTGGCCGAACCACGTGACGAAGAACGGACCCGGCAGTTGGGCGGTGAGCTTTCCCGGGCTCGGAGTCTCAGGCGGTGACGTGCAGGTGACCCCCGTGTTCGGGGGCGTCGCCCTCAGCGGCGGTCCGCAGCCCGCGTGGGTCGCGATCGGAGACTGCACGGTCGCGGGCTGGGGGCCGAACGGACCGGACGAGAGTGTCGACATCCGTTGCTACAGCCCGAATGGGAGTCCCTCGGATCTCCAGTTCACCGTCGTCTTCGTGGCGCGGCAGGCGCTCAAAGGCCCCGGCAGCGGGCACGCCGCCTACCTCTGGGCGGGGCTGCCCACGGCTGCGTCCTACACGCCGGATTCGCACTACCGCTATTCCCACCCGGCAGGCGCGTCGCACGTCACCCGGCAGGGCGTGGGCCGGTACACGGTGACCCTGGATGCCATGGGCCCGGGCGGCACGGTCAAGGTCACCGCCTACGGCGCTTCGGCCACCCGCTGCACGGTCGCGAGCATCCGCGCGAGCGGATCGCCACAACGCGTCGGTGTGCGGTGCTTCACGCTGGCGGGCGCACCCGCCAACTCCGCGTTCAGCCTAGCCTACCAGCGATAGGCTGCAATGCGGCGGAGTCGGGAGGAGTCGGAGGGGTCGTCTCCGGCGCTCAGCGACTCGATCGAGGAGGGAGCCGGCGATGATCACCAGCACCTGGGTCAAGCGGGCAATCGGACCCGTCGTTCTCGCGGCCGCCATGCTGGTGGCGGGCTCCGCGGCAGGGGCCGCCGCGTCGGGCGGACGCAACTCCGCCGGCGGCGTTGACCCGGCGATCACGCCGTACGTCCACTGGGGCTGGGTCAACGTCACGACCACAACGCTCGGTGTCTATACGCCCGCGGCCATCAATCGCGGCAACTCCGCGGGCAGCTTGAACGTGGTCAACCACTACTCCACTGGCTCATACACGGTGACGTTCCGCGGCATCGGCGACGAGGGCGGCGTGCCCCACGTCAGCGTCATCGGGAGCCCCACGCGCTGGTGTGGCATCGGCCTGTTCGGCAAGAGCGGGACCAGGGAGTTCGTGGACGTCGAGTGCTACGACGCGACGGGCACGCACGCGGAGGCCAAGTTCACGGTCAGCTTCCTGTCAACGAACTACGGCCCCAACCGCCTCGGCTACCTGTGGCACCACGATCCCAGCAACGACTACGACGTCTTCGACGCGCACAGCCACAACAACGCCGGTGGCCCGAACCACGTCACGAGGACGGCCGCGGGCACCTACACCGTGACGTTCCCGAACCTGGGCACGGCGACCGGAGACGTGCAGGTCACGCCGTACTTCGGGGGCGTCTTTGCGAGCAGCGGGCCGGCGCCGGCAGGCATCCAGGTGGTGGACTGCACGGTGGCGAGCTGGTCGGCGAGCTCCGGCGACCTCGACGTCAAGGTTCGTTGCTTCAACACGAACGGCCTGCCGGAGGACACGTACTTCACGGTCACGTTCATGGAGGACCAGGGCCTCAAGGGACCTGACAGCGGCCGCGTCGCGTACCTGTGGGCGAGCCGCGCGGGGTCGCCGTCGTACACGCCGCCCGCCAACCGCCGCTTCTCTCATCCCGGCGGGAGCATCCAGGTCACGCGGGAAGGCTTCGGCAAGTACACCGTCACCCTCGGCGCGATGGGCTCCGGCGGCACCGTCAAGGTCACCGCGTACGCCTCGACCCCCGTCAGATGCATCATCAAGAGCATCCGCACCACTGGCTCGCCGCAGAAGATCAAGATTCGCTGCTACAGCTACGGGTTCGACCCCGCGAACACCCGGTTCACGCTGGCGTACCAGCGCTAGGACCGGGCGACCTCGGCCGGGGCGACCTCGGCCGCGACGACCTCTGCCGGGGCTACCCGGCCGGCGATTGCGCCTACTCCGCCGGCTCCAGCTTGAGCGCCGCCGAGTTCATGCAGAAGCGCTCGCCCGTCGGCCGCGGCCCGTCGGGGAAGAGGTGGCCGAGGTGGCCACCGCACGTCGCGCAGGTGACCTCCGTGCGCCGCATGCCGTTGGAGTCGTCGTGCTCCAGCGTGACCGCGTTCGGATCGAGGGCGGCGTAGAAGCTCGGCCAGCCGGTGCCGGACTCGAACTTCGTGTCGGAGCTGAACAGGGGAGCGTCGCAGCCCGCGCAGCGGTAC
>JAXDKU010000117.1:0-8870 GCA_034667005.1 Chloroflexota bacterium | reverse complement strand
CCCCGGCGCCCAGGGCTCGACGGGCCCGGCTGCGGGCGCGTGCCTCGACGGCTCCGGGCGAACGGCGCGATGTGCCCCGGCGCCGGGCTCGACGGGCCCAGCGTCGGGCTCCACGGGCCAGGCTGCGGGAGCACGGCGTCACGCGCTGCGGGCGCGGGACTCGGCGGGCCCGGCTGCGGTCGCGGGGCTCGATGTCTTTGGGCGAACGGCGCGATGTGCCCCGGCGCCGGGGCACGACGGGCCCGGCTGCGGGCGAGGGGCTCGATGCCTCTGGGCGAACGGCTGACCAGCCCGGGCGCTGGGCTTGACGGGCCGAGCCGCCTGCCAGGTGTTGACGTGATCTCCAAAGGCGCGGATCAGGTGTTCGCGTGATCCACAACTGCGCGGATCGGCCTCGCTCCACGGCGACCCACTCGCCTGTGACCGACGGCCCAGGCGGCCCGCCCCGCCCCGGCCTCGCCGGCTCCCCGCGAATCAGAGGCCGCTGACGACCGCCAGCTCCCGGGGGGCCTGGTTGAGCTCGTCGGCGCCGTCGGGCGTGCAGACGAGGATGTCCTCGATGCGCGCGCCGTAGCGCCCCTCCAGGTAGATGCCCGGCTCGACGCTGAACGCGTTGCCCACAGCCAGCCGCGCGGCGTTGCCCGCCACCAGGTAGGGATCCTCGTGATCGTCCAGCCCGATGCCGTGCCCGAGACGGTGGAAGAACGCCTGACCGTAGCCCTCGGCGTCGATGAGGGTCCGCGCGGCAGCGTCGATCTCCTCGCACGGCACGCCGGGCCTGACCGCGGCGCGGGCGGCTGCCTGCGCGCGCGACAGCACGTCGAACAGGTTCAGGTATTCGCTGTCCGGGCCGAGGGCGTTGTCGCCGCCGGTGACCCAGCACGTCCGCGTGATGTCCGAGTGGTAGCCCGCGACGTTGCCTCCGATGTCCACCACGATCGGGTCGCCCGCCTCGATCACGCGGTCCGTCGCGTCGTGGTGGGGCGAGGCGGAGTTCGGGCCGCTGCCCACGATCCAGAAGTCGGCCACGTCGTGGCCCTCGTCGATGAGCCGCTCGCGGACCTCGCGTGCCACGTCGGCCTCCGTCCGGCCGACGAGCCGCCCGGAGAAGATGGCCGTGACGGTGCGGTCGGCGGCCAGGGCGGCGTCACGCAGCAGCTCGACCTCGTCCGCGTCCTTGACCTGGCGGAGGGGACTCGTCACGGGGTTCGCGATGTCGAAGCGTGCGTGCGGCAGCGCCGCCTGGAGCTTGAGAAGGAACGCCGCCCGGAGCGAGTCCGAAACGAGGAGCGCCCCACCGGCCGCGCCCGCCGCAGCGGCACCAGCGGTTGCACCGGCGCCGCCCGCGCCCGCCGCACCGGCACCGCCCGCGCCCGCTCCACCGCCCGCGCCCGCCCCACCGGCCGGGCCCGCCGCACCGGCACCGCCCGCCGCACCGGCATCGCCCGCCGCACCGGCACCGCTCACGCTCCCCGCACGATCGCCGAGTGCCTGGACCACGTTGAGAATCGGGTCGTCCGTCTCGGCCCACGTGGAGACGTCCACGAGCCCCGCGCCGACTCCGGGAGCGGCCATCGCGGCGCTCTGCTCCAAGCGCGGCGCGACGAGCGTTGGGCGGCCGTTCGGCGTGACCACGAGCATCGTCAGTCGCTCGAGCGGCATCGCCTCGTAGCCGACGAGCCAGCGCAGGTCCGTGCCAACGCCGATCAGCAGCGCGCCAACTCCGGCGCGGCCGGCGGCCTCCTGCGCCCGTCCGAGGCGTTCGCGATAGCGGTCGGCCGGAATCCGTCCCTTGGACATCAGGATCCTCCCCGCTCGAGCCAGCCCTCGACGAGGCGCTGGCCGTCCGTGAAGAACTTGGCGTATGAGAACACCCGGGACGCGCCCGCGGACAGGGCTCGCTTGCGGGTCACCTGGTCGTCGTGCTGCGCGACGGCGATCACCGGCTTGTTCGCGGCCGTGGCTCGTTCCACCGCCGCCACGCCGTCGAAGCGCCGCCCGAACAGGTCGACGATGACGCCGACGACGGCTCGGTCCCGCTCGGCCGCCGGAAGCTCGGCCAGCGCGTCGGCCTCGAGCGCGGTCGAGAGCTCCGCCTCCGTGGACATGCGCACCGGCGTGCCGCCGGCCCGCTTGACGGCCTCGACCAGCCGCGACGCCCAGATCAGGTCGTCCGCCAGGACCGCCACGATGCCGCTCAAGACCGGAGCCTCAGCCGAGGAGCTGGAGCATGTACCGGATGAGGTCCTGTGCGCTGACTACGCCGGTGACCCGGCCGTCCTCCACGAGCGGGATGTGGCGAAAGCCGCCGACGGCCATCTTGTGCACGGCCACCGCAACCGTGTCGTCGGCGCGCAGCACGACCGGGTCCCGAGTCATGACCGAGGAGACGGCGACCCCGTCGAGCGGCCGTCCGGCGAGCTTCAGGACCGCGTCCCGCTCCGTGAAGATGCCCTCGAGACGGGCTCCCTCACCAACGAGCACGCAATTGGTGCGCTGGTCCTGCATCGTCCGGATGGCGGTGCGCACCGGGGTCGCCGCCGGCACCATCACGGGCGCGCGGCCGCGGATGCGGTCGAGATGGTCGCGAACCAGCTGGTCCTCGAGGCTGGTCGAGGGGCGCGGGATGTCGACCGTGCGGAGGTCGGCACCGCAGTTGTCGCAGGTGTCCTCCCCCTGGAGGTTCTCGAAGCCGCAGACCGCGCAGATCACCGCACGCCGCTCCGCGGCATCAGGACGCGGTCCAGGTCTCGCCGCCGAAGAGGAGCTTGCGCAGGTCGCCGGGGCCGCTCGAGGCCACCGCGTCCTCGATCTGGCCCTGCACCAGCTGGTCGTGAGTCGGCCGCTCGATGCGGCGCAGCACGCCGACCGGCACCGGGAACTCGGGGTAGAACATGCGCGAGAGCATGAACGCGAGGTACGGGTCGGGTGTCGCCTCGTCGTGGACCAGCAGGTCCGCCTCCGTGACGCCGTCCTCCCCGATCGTGACGACCTCCGGGTGCAGTCCGCGCAGGCGGATGCCCTTGTTGCGGTCCTTGCCGAAGATCATCGGCTCGCCGTCCCGCAGCATCAGCATCGCGTCCTCGCGGACCTCACGGTCGGTGAACGAGCGCCACGCGCCGTCGTTGAAGATGTTGCAGTTCTGGAGGACCTCGAGGAAGGCCGAGCCCTTGTGGCGGCCGGCCCGCTCGAGGGTCTCCTGGAGGTGCTCGGTGTGGGTGTCGACCGAGCGGGCCACGAAGGTCGCCTCCGCCGCCAGCGCGAGCGAGAGCGGCATGACCGGCGTGTCGACCGTGCCCATGGGCGTCGACTTCGTCTTCTTGCCCATCTCCGAGGTCGGAGACGCCTGCCCCTTGGTCAGTCCGTAGATCCGGTTGTTGAACATGATCAGCTTGATGTCCACGTTGCGGCGCATCGAGTGGATCACGTGGTTGCCGCCGATCGAAAGGGCATCGCCGTCGCCGGTGATGACCCAGACCATCAGGTCCGGCCGCGCGGCCTTCAGCCCGGTCGCCAACGTCGGGGCGCGGCCGTGGATCGTGTGGAAGCCGTACGTGTTCATGTAGTACGGCAGCCGCCCGGAGCAGCCGATGCCGCTGATGAAGACGATGTTCTCGCGGGCGTACCCGAAGTCCGGCATCACCTTCTGGGTCTGCGCCAGGATCGAGTAGTCGCCGCAGCCCGGGCACCAGCGGACCTCCTGGTCGGACACGAAGTCCTTCCGGGTGAGCACCGGCAGCTCGGCCGTGCCCGCGAGCCCGGGGAGCACCGGCGGCGGCGTGCCGGCAAGGTCGTCCTGGATCGGCGTGGGCGTCTGGTGGGGGGTCGTCGGATCGGTCATCGGATCAGTTCCCGTTCTCGGTGAGGATCAGGCGCGCCGCCTCCTCCACCTCGGCGATGCGGAAGGGCTTGCCGCGGACCCGGTTGAGCCCCACGGCGTCGATCAGGTACCGCGCGCGGATGAGCAGCCGCAGCTGGCCAAGGTTGATCTCCGGGATCAGCACGCGCTTGAAGCTGCGCAGCACGTCCCCGGTGTTGCGAGGGAACGGGTTCAGGTGGCGCAGGTGTGCGTGCGACACGCTCCGCCCCTCCGCCTGGAGCCGGTCGACGGCCGTGCGGATCGCGCCGTAGGTGGAGCCCCAGCCGAGGATCAGCAGCTCGCCGTTCGGCGGGCCGTAGACGACCAGGTCCGGGATGTCGTCGGCAATGCCCGCCACCTTCTGCGCCCGCAGAGTCTGCATCCGGTGGTGGTTCTCCGGGTCGTAGCTGACGTTGCCCGTGATGTCGGCCTTCTCCAGCCCGCCGATGCGGTGCTCCAGACCCGGCGTGCCGGGGACCGCCCACGGCCGCGCGAGCGTCACGGGGTCGCGGTCGTACGGGTGGAACGTCTCCTTCACGGTCCAGTTCTGGACCTCGATGTTGGGCAGGTCGTCCACGTCCGGCACCTTCCAGGGCTCCGCGCCGGTGGCGAGGAACGCGTCCGAGAGATAGATGACGGGCGTCATGTACTTGAGCGCGATACGCCAGGCCTCGATCGCGTAGTCGAAGCACTCCGACGGCGTGGCCGGGGCGACGATCGGGATCGGCGAGTCGCTATTGCGGCCGAACATGACCTGGAGGAGGTCCGCCTGCTCGACCTTCGTCGGCATGCCGGTGCTCGGTCCGGCGCGCTGCACGTCGACCACGACCAGCGGCAGCTCGACCATGGCGGCCAGGCCCATCGCCTCGCTCTTGAGCGCGATGCCGGGGCCCGAGCTGGCGGTCATGCCCATCGCGCCGCCGTACGACGCACCGATCGCCGAGCCGATGGCCGCGATCTCGTCCTCGGCCTGGAACGTCTTGACGCCGAAGCTCTTGTAGCCGGAGAGCTGGTGGAGGATGTCGCTGGCCGGGGTGATCGGATAGCTGCCGTAGAAGATCGGCCGCTTCGCGAGCTGCGCCGCCGCGACGAAGCCGAGCGCCGTTGCCTCGTTGCCCGTGATGTTCCGGTACGTGCCGGGGGCGAGCTTGGCCGGCTTGACGCGGTAGTGCGTGTGGAAGATCTCGGTCGTCTCGCCGAAGGCGTAGCCCGCCTTCAGCGCCCGCTTGTTCGCCTCCGCGATCACGGGCTTCGAGCCGAAGCGCGAATCGACCCAGCGGAGGGTCGGGTCCATGCTCCGCTCGTAGAGCCAGAACATCACGCCGAGCGCGAAGAAGTTCTTGGTCAGGTCCACCTGCTTGGTGGTCATGTCGAGGCCTGCGAGCGCCCGCGCGTTGAGCGTGCTGATCGGGATCTCGAAGAGCGTGTACTGCTTCAGCGAGCCGTCCGTGAGCGGGTTGCTGGCGTACGCCGCCTTGGTCAGGTTCTGCTGGGTGAAGGCATCCGAGTTGACGATGAGGGCGCCGCCGGCCGGCAGGTCCATCACGTTCGTCTTGAGCGCCGCCGGGTTCATGGCCACCAGCACGTCCGGCTGGTCGCCCGGCGTGTAGATCTCCGACGACGAGAAGCTCAGCTGGAAGCCGGAGACGCCCGGGAGGCTTCCCGCGGGGGCGCGGATCTCCGCCGGGTAGTCGGGCAGCGTGCTGACGTCATTGCCGAAGACCGCCGCGGTCCGCGTGAACTGCGTCCCGGTGAGCTGCATGCCATCGCCCGAATCGCCGCAGAACCGGATGGTGACGCGCTCCAGCTCCTGGACCGCGGTCTGACGCTCAGGGACGATATCCGTGGTCAACTCGTGCCGGGCTCCTCGAACGATCGCGCTGCCAAGGTTGCGAAACGGTGACGCTCAGCGCGGGAGAACGATTCTACCCCGCGTGGGACGGAACGCCCGTGCTGTGCTCACGCTTGCGCGGTTCGACTGTATACCATGGTGCGCCGTGCTTCCGGCAAGGCGCCGACTGCCGGCGGGCCGATGGCAACACGCGACAGATCTCGCGGGGCAACCGCCGGATCTCGAGCTCAGTGGACGATGCGTGCCACCACCGCACGATGGCGCTGGGCGATCTGCTCCTCGTCCTGGTTCACCAGGTGCCCGTCCCGAACGGCGAACCGGCCCTGGACCAGGACGTGCTCCGCGCGCGGCGTCGAGGAGAGCACCAGCCCTGCCACGGGGTCGTTCTCGAAGCCGGCACCGGCTACGCCCGTCAGCCGGAAGAGCGCGATATCTGCCTGCTTCCCGACCGCCAGCGCGCCGATGTCGTCGCGCTTGAGCGTCCGCGCTCCCCCGGTCGTCGCCATGCGGAGGGCCTGGCGTGCCGTCATCAGCCGGTCGGGACGCCGGAGCCGCGACATCAGCAGCGCGGCCCGCGCCTCGGCGAGCAGGTTGCCCGCGTCGTTGGACGCGCTGCCGTCCACGCCGAGGCCGACGTCCATGCCGCCGTCCAGCATCTCCATGACCGGCGGCGCCCCGGACCCGAGGCGCATGTTGGATGAGGGGCAGTGGGCCACGGCGGCGCCACCGGCCGCCATCATCGCGATGTCGGCGTCGTTGAGGTGGACGGCGTGGGCCATCCATACGGGCGGCGAGACCCAGCCGAGCTCGGCCAGCCGCTCGATCGGCCGCATGGAGAAATGCTCGGCGCAGTACTCGGCCTCCTCGGGGATCTCCGCCACGTGCGTGTGCAGCGTGACGCCGTGCGTCTCGGCCAGCTCCACGCAGCCCCGCATGAGCTCCTCGGTGCAGACCGTCACGCCGTTCGGGCCCAGGCCGATACGCACCATCGCGCCGTCGGACGGGTCGTGGAAGCGCGCGATGAGCGCCTCCATGCTCTGGAGGATCGCGTCGGTGTGCTCGATGAACTCGGCCGCGCGGACGGTCGGGTCGCCGGCGCCGACGTCGACCGCGCCGCGCGTGGCCTGGATGCGGATGCCGAGCGACGCGGCCGCCTCGATCTCGGCGCCGATCATCGGGACGGCGCCGCCCGTGTGCCTGGGGAACGCATAGAGCTGGTCGGAGGACGTCGTGCAGCCCGACAGCAGCAGCTCGCCGAGCGCCACCTGGGCCGTCGCGTAGACCGCCTCCTCGTCGATGCGCGTCCAGTACGGGTAGTTCGTCGCCTCCCAGGCAAGCAGCCGGACGTCCTGCGCCGCCGGCAGCGCCCGCGTCACGGTCTGGAAGAAGTGGTGATGCGTGTTGACGAGCCCGGGCAGGGCCACCAGGCCGCGCCCGTCCACCACCGTGGCGCCCTCGCGTGCCGCGCCGGCGTCGCCGGTGCCCACGGCGCCGATGCGTCCGTCGTGCACCAGGACGTAGGCGTCGGAGAGCTCCGTCTCGTCGTCGCCCATGGGGACGAGCCGGTCCAGGTGCTCGATCAGGATGGTCGACGCGGTCATGCGGAGTCCCTCGCTGTGGATGTGGCGTCGGCGCGGACGATCGCCGCGATCGGCGCCTCGCCGGGCAGGCACTGGTGCTCGGTCCCGCCCGAGACGAAGATCTGGGGGTCGCCCGTGATGCTCGCGATCACCCCGCCGAGCGCGGCCCGGGCGTGCCGCTCGTAGTTGATGTCGGCGTCCGAGAGCATCGTGGTGCGGCGTCCGCGGACCTGGCCGTCGGGGCTCGCGGCGGCCTTGGCGAACACGGCGGCGACCCGGTCGCGCTGCTCCCCGGTGGGCAGGCAATCGATGGGCAGCCCTGCGGACCGCAGGCACGCGAGCACGCCCTCGGCGTCGACCGTGTCCCGCAGCGTGGCGTGGCCGATGCGGTAGTCGGCGACGGCAGACGGCGAGTTCGCGAACAGGACGACCTCGCAGGCCGTCAGCTCGCCGCCGGCCGAGGTCGCGGCGACTGACGAGTAGAGGCGGCTGTCGCGGGTGATGGCCGCGTCGGTCAGCGCATCCTCGTCCACCTCCCCGAGTGCCACGGCTACGCCGAGCGCCTTCGCGCCGCGTGCGTACGCCTTCGACGCGTTCGGGTCGGTGGTGACCACGGTCCCTCCACGCGCGATGGCCGCGGCGATCGCGGCCGGCGTCAGCAGCGGGCCCTTCACCTGCACGTAGTGGACGTCCGCCGGGTCGCTGATGGAGAGGTCGGCCAGTGCCCGTCGCGTCGCGGCGGCAACCTCCGCCACCTCCGCCAGCGTCCCGACCTCTTCGGGCTGGATGGCGCGGGTCCGCTGCACGCTGACGGCAAGGCCCCCTCCGCCGTTCGTTGCCGGCACGCCGTCGTCGCGGGTGATCACCGTCATGTGCGGCGACAGGACGCCCTCGCAGCCGCCGGACCACACGAGCGCGACGCGCTCGATGACGTCGGCCTGGGTCTCGCCGGTGGCCGCGGCGAGGACCGTGGCCACGCTCAGCGTCGCGAGCGCACGCGTGAAGTCGTTGGCGCCGCCGTTGCCCTCGGTCTTGCCGATGATCGCCACGATCCGGGCCGGGTCGATCCGCCCGGCCGCGATCTCGCCGCTCAATGCGGAGACGTCGGCCGGGTTGGCCATGCCGTATCGGTGCACCGCGACTCTCACGCGCGTCCCTCCTCCGCCCCGTCCGGGGGCCATGCGATGACGGGGTTGACGAGACGGCCGAAGCCGGGCGCGGAGCACTCCACCGTGTCACCGGCCGCAAGGAAGCGCGGCGGCACGAGCTGGTAGCCGCAGCCGCCGGGCGTCCCGGTCGAGATGACGTCCCCCGGCTCCAGGGTCAGCCCCTTGGAGAGCTCGGCGACGATCCGCGGCAGCCCGAAGATCAGCTGGGACGTGGAATCGTGCTGCCGCGGCTCGCCGTTGACGGAGCACGTGAGATCCACGTCGTCGCCGTCTCCGGCCTCGTCGCGCGTCACGATCCAGGGCCCCATCGGGCAGTAGGTGTCCAGCCCCTTGCCGATGAACATCTGCGACGTGCGCCACTGGACGTCGCGCGCGCTGACCTCGTTGATCAGCGTGAAGCCGAAGACATG
>JAXDKU010000116.1:0-3620 GCA_034667005.1 Chloroflexota bacterium | reverse complement strand
CCGCCACGCTGATGCACCAGTCGCCGGCCTGGGGGCTCCGGTTGGAGGTCCCCGAGCTCTCGGTCGAGAAGGCCGAGGTCCCCGAGGCGATGCTCGAGTTCTGGCACACGTGCATGACGCACGTCGGCGAGGCCGGGCGGTGACGGAGCGGCCGCGATGCTGAAACGCGTGCTGGCCGTCGCGCTCGGCATCTTCACCGCCACAGGCGGCTTCATCGACGCGGGGGCGATCGCGACCGCCGGGGCCGCCGGGGCCCAGTTCGGCCTCGGGCTCGTCTGGGCGATGGTGCTTGCGACCCTCGCCGTCATGCTCATGGTCGAGCAGGCGGGCCGTCTCGCGGCGGTCTCCGGCAAGACCTACGCGGACGCCATCCGCGAGCGTTTCGGCTTCCGCTTCTACCTCGTGCCGCTCTCGAGCGAGACGATCGCCAACACGCTCCTGCTCGCCGCCGACCTCGGGGGCATGGCCATCGGGCTGTCGCTCTTCACCGGCGTCAGCTGGCACCTGCTGCTGCCGGTCTCGGCGCTCATCGTCTTCGCCATCATCTGGCGTGCTCCGTTCACCATCATCGAGAACGTGCCGTCCCTGATGGGCCTGGTGACACTCACCTTCTGGATCGGCATCGTGGCCAGCGGCGGCATCAACGACGAGCTGCTCTCCACGCTGACGAACCCGGGTCTCCAGCAGAACGAGATCGGCGAGTACCTGTTCCTGGCGGCCGCGATCCTGGGCGCGGTGATCAGCCCGTACCTGCTGTTCTTCTACTCGACCGGCGCGGGCGAGGAAGGCTGGTCGCGACGGTCGCTGGGTCTGAACCGCATCACGGCCGTGCTCGGCATGGGGTTCGGCAGCACCACGGCGATCGCGCTGATCATCCTGGCGGCCATCGTCCTGCGCGACCACGACATCGCGGCGACCAATCTCCCGGAGATCGGGCTGGTGATGGCGCAGACGCTCGGGAAGACGGGGGCCAGCCTGTTCGCCTTCGCGCTGTTCTCGACCTGTCTCGGCGGCGCGCTCGAGGCCTCCCTGTCGACCTCCTACAACGTCTCCCAGGGCTTTGGCTGGGAGTGGGGCGAGGACAAGGCGCCGGTCAAGGCACCCCGCTTCAACCTGCTCCTGTTCGTGTTCCTCGCCGCGGCGCTCCTGCTCGCGATCGTCGGCGGAAATCCGCTGAGCCTGGCCCTCATCGGCTCCGCGTTCACCGCACTGGTGCTGCCGATCGCGCTCGGCCCGTTCCTGGTGCTCATGAACGACAAGGCCTATCTCGCCGATCGCACGAACGGCAGGCTCTCGAACCTTGCGCTCGTCGGCGTCCTGATCATCGCCTTCGTCGTGGCGGTGGTCTCGATCCCGCTGCTGCTGCTCACGGGAGGCTGAGATGCCCGCGAAGCGAGCCTCCGGCCTGTCGCACGTCGAACCCGGCGACGAGCACCGCACGATGTTCATGCGCGACCTGGTGGACGGCCAGCTGCGGACCCTGGACGGGAAGCGGATCGGCAGGGCCGCGGACGTGGAGGCCGAGTGGGGCGCGGACGGCAGCCTCGTGCTCAAGCGCCTCGTGCTCGGCCCGGAGGTGCACCTCGGGCGGATCTCCCACCGGCTCGTGGGCCCGGCCCGCCGGCTCCTCAAGGGACGCTTCGATCACCGCATCGAGATCGAGGAGGTCGAGGAGATCGGCCCGAGCGTGATGCTCCGCCGCCGCGCGAGCGACTACGACGTCGGGAACGCGGACCAGTGGATCATCGACCACATCTTCCGCTTCATTCCCGGGAGCGGGCGATGAGCGCGGCGACGTCGAAGTCCCCGGACGCGCCCCGGACCATGCTCGTGGCGCAGACGCTGATCGGCGTGCAGGTCGTCGCCGCGTCCGGCAAAAAGCTGGGTCACGTCATCGACCTCGAGCTGGACCCGGAGAACGGCTTCCGCATCACGGCGATCGAGCTCGGGCGATTCGGCTGGCTCGACCGGCTCCACGTCCTCCGGCCGGTCGCGCACGGCCGATCCAGCTCCGGGCCGAGGGTGATCCCCTGGAGCGATGTCGACCGGCTGGCCGGCCGGAAGCTGCACCTCAAAACGGAGGCCGGCGGCGCCGACACCTGACGAGCCGGCCGCCCTCAGTCGGGGCGCGGCCCGTCCTCGGTCGCCCAGGCAGCCAGCTTGTCCAGCTGGTCGGCGTGCTCCTCCAGGTGGTTGATCACGAACTGCTCGTAGATGAAGCGCACCGGCTTCGGGCCCCGGGACGGATGCTGCCCCACCAGCTCGAGCTGCTCCTCGGTCAGCGACGGGAAGAACGCCCGGGCCCCCTCGATGCCGTCGTGCACGCCCGTCCAGAGCTTCTCCCGGGGCTTGAGCCGGTCGCGTTCGACAGCACCGACGCGTCCGGCATCGTCCTTGAGCCGGCCGAAGGCGAGCGGCTCGTCCGGGGACGGGCCGCGCTCGACGATCCGCCTCGCCTCGGCCGTCCAGTAGGCGGGGAACTCGCAGAGGTGCGCCCAGACGCGCGCCGCGTCCCAGCGCTCCTCGCTGCCGGGATCCGGGTCGCCCAGCGCGTCGGGTCGATAGGCCGCGCGGGAGAGGGCCGCCAGGCGTGCCTCCACGACGTCCAGGCGCGTGAGCGGGTCGGCAACGGTGGCTGGGTGCTCGTGTTCGGAAGTCATGCCGGACAGTCTAGGTTCGAGTCGGTAGGCTTCGCGCGATGACCGGCGATCCCCACGTCGACGCACGACTCTCCGCGTGGAAGCCCGCTGAGCGGGAACCCGACCCACAGCGCCTGCACGAGCAGGACCTGCACGAGCGGCGGGCCATCGGCCGGCGTTCTACGCTGATCGCGCGGCTGCGGTCGATCCTGACTCGCAGAGGCTGACCGCGCCTCAGTCGGGGAAGGCCTCCGGGCCGCGCTGGGAGAGCTCCCGAGCATGCTCGCCACCGTCTTCCGGCGGCATCCAGGAGTAGGGATAGGCGGGATCCTCGAGGTCGGCGGCGGCTTTGGTCAGGTTCAGCGGATGGAACGTGTCGACCATGACGGCCAGCTCCTCCGTGCCTTCCTTGCCGATCGACGCCTCGACGGTGCCCGGGTGCGGCCCATGCGGGATGCCCGCCGGGTGGACCGTGAACGAGCTGATGTCCACCCCTCGGCGGCTCATGAAGTTGCCCGCCACGTAGTAGATGACCTCATCGCTGTTGATGTTCGAGTGGTTGTACGGCGCGGGGATCGCCAGCGGGTGGTAGTCGAACTTGCGCGGCACGAAGGAGCAGATGACGTAGTTCCGGCCGGCGAACGTCTGGTGGACCGGCGGCGGCTGATGGACGCGGCCAGTGATGGGCTCGAAGTCCCCGATGTTGAAGATGTACGGATAGAGGTAGCCGTCCCAGCCCACGACGTCGAACGGGTGGTGCTTGTAGTGATAGGCGGTGATGCGGCCGCGAACGCGGAGCCAGATCACGAACGCCCCACCGTCGTTTCGCGGCGACGCTTCGTCAGGCACGCGAATGTCGCGCTGCGAAAACGGCGAGTGCTCCAGCAGCTGGCCCCAGTCGTTCCGATAGCGCTTGGGCGGAACGATCTCAGACGGCGATTCCACGTATAGGAGTCGATGATCCGACCCGGCGTCCTGGTC
>JAXDKU010000115.1:0-2831 GCA_034667005.1 Chloroflexota bacterium | reverse complement strand
GGGAACGAGAGGCTCTGGTCCGAGTCGGAGCGTGCCCGCGGCGGATCCGGGTGGACCTCGATGATGATCGCGTCCGCTCCGACCGCCGCGGCGGCGAGCGCCATCGGCCGGACCAGGCTCCGGTGGCCGGTGCCGTGGGACGGGTCGATCATGATCGGCAGGTGGGTCAGCTCCCGCAGCACCGGCACTGCCGTCAGATCCAGCGTGTTGCGCGTGGAGGGCTCGAACGTGCGGATGCCCCGTTCGCAGAGGATGACGTTGGGATTGCCGGACGAGAGGATGTACTCGGCGGCCATGAGCCACTCCTCGATGGTGGCGCCGAAGCCGCGCTTGAGGAGGATGGGCTTGCGGCTCTGGCCGGCGGCCCGGAGCAGCACGAAGTTGTGCATGTTCCGGCTGCCGATCTGGAGCATGTCGACGTAGTTGTCGAACAGCTCCACGTCCGCCGGATCCGTGATCTCCGAGACGACGGGCAGTCCGGTCTCGTCTCGCGCGGCGGCGAGCAGCTTCAAGCCCTCCAGGCCCAGCCCCTGGAATGCGTACGGGGAAGTCCGCGGCTTGAACGCGCCACCCCGCAGCGCGACGGCGCCTTCACGCTTGACCCATCGGGCAGTCGCCAGGATCTGCTCGCGAGACTCGACCGCGCAGGGCCCGGCCATCATGCGCAGCGGGTTGCCGGCGCCGATCTCGACGCCGCCTACGCGAACGCGGGTCCGATCGGGATGGTGCTCCCGGCTGGTCAGCTTGTAGGGCTTGCTGACGCGGATGACCTGCTCGACTCCGGGAAGCTGCTTGATGTGCTCGACGCGCTCCACGTCGTGGCCGACTACGCCGATCACGGTGCGCTCCTCTCCCTCGCTGACGTACGCCTCGAGGTCGTGCTCTTCGATGGTCCGTTTGATCTCGTCGATCTCTTCGGCGCTGGCGCCGGTTCGCATCACCACGATCATCTGGGGGGCTCCTGTGAGCTTGTCGGGGAGGGTTGGGTTGTTCGGGTTGCGTCGACAGGTCTGTGGGACAAACAAAAACGCAGGGGCCTTTCGGCTCCTGCGTTCAGCGGGCACGAGTGCCTGTGCTGCCACTCACTGAGCGGCGGCCTCGTACCCGCTAGGCGTAAAACCAGAAGTAGGAGTTCATTCGACGCCGGACGATACTGGCAGGCCGGGGGGCTGTCAAGGCGACGAAGGGGTCGTCGCGAGCCATTGACCCGGACGCGCCAGGCCCGTCAAGATTTGCGGGCTGTCGAGGGTCACGCGTGGGAGGGTCATTGCACACGCCCGGAGGGGAAATCGTTCGCCTGGCGTACGTACGCGACATGGCGCCGATGTCGCAGATCGATTCACGGCTCCGTGACGTTGGACTGCCCGCCCTCCGCGGGCTTCCCGGCGTCCTGGATGTGCACGTGGCGCGCCGCGGACCGGACCAGAACGGAGAGCGCATCATCGCGTCCGTCTGGGAATCGACGGAGCGCATGGCAGCGGCAATGGGTCCCACCGTGGAGGAGGCGACCCACGCCGACCTGGCGCCGGAGGTGATTCGCCAGGGCGTCGAGATCCTGCCACTCGCCTTCTCCCTGCGCTTTCCCTCCGAGAGCCTGGCGCGTGTCCTGCGGGTGTTCCGCGGCGAGGTCAAGGACGGCTTCGTGAACGAATACCTGGAGGCGGCGCGCGCCGGCGCTGAGGCGGATGCGGAGCACGGCGAGGGGCCGCTGGGGCTGTTCCTTGGCTTTGCCGGCGAACGGAACTTCGTGACCGTTTCCGTGTGGCCGGACTGGTCGACCATCCAGAGCCGCACCGGCGGCAACATCCGGCAGCCGATCGCAACCCGTCATGCCCAGATGCTGGTGCGCGGCACCGCCACGCACTACGAAGTGCTGGCGCCTGCGACGCCGCCGGCCGACGCCCAACGACGCCAGGTCGCCACCTAGATCCCGGCGGCCCGCTTGGCGGCGGAGGCAGGGGAGAAGACAGTCCTGCCGCCGTCCACGGTCCAGACCGCACCGGTGACGTACGAGGCCTGCTCCGAAAGCAGGTAGCGCACCACGGCGGCGACCTCTGCCGGGTCGCCCATGCGCCCGAGCGGGACGTCCGGCCGACGATCGGGCGGGAAGGCAGCCTGGTCGAAGGGAGTGTCGATTGCGCCCGGGGCGACGACATTCACGCGGACACCCTGCGGGGCTCCGATCACCGCGAACGACCGGGCGAGACCTTCCAGGCCCGCCTTTGCCGCCGCGTACGCAGGCGATCGCGACGAGCCCTCGCGCCCACCGGAGATGCTGCCGATGAGGACCGCCGAGCCTCTGGCGGTGGCCAGCGCCGGAAGCGCCAGGCGGAGCGCCTCGTACGGAGCGGTGAGGTCCACGCGGATGACGGCGTCCCAGTGGGAGCGGTCATCCCACGGGCCGGACGGCGGAACGCCCGCTGCGCACACGAGGCCCTTGAGGCTGTTGGTGCCGCCGCGGCCTGTCGCGCGCGCCAACGCCGCCGCAAGCACCGCCGGGTCGGATGCGTCGCCAGTGATCAGATCGACGCCCTCAGGGGCGGAGGCTTCCAGGTCGATGCCCACCACGCGCCAGCCGTCCGCCAGCAGCGCCCGTGCGGTGGCCGCACCGATGCCGGACGCCACGCCGGTGACCAGGCAGGTACCTGTGTTGCCGTCCATGCGCGCATCGTAGCCACCGGCGGGTGACGGCCGCCCGTCCGCCGCGCTACGGTCTGTGTGTGGCCGCTTCGTCCCTGCTCGTGCGGAATGCCTCGAGTGTGCTCACCCTCGCGAGCCCGGACGGCCCGAAACGGCGCGCTGCACTCCGCGACCTCGGTGAGCAGTCGGGC
>JAXDKU010000114.1:0-5828 GCA_034667005.1 Chloroflexota bacterium | reverse complement strand
TGGATCGGCACCAGGGCGTTGAGCAGCAGGCCGAGCGCCAGCAGTCCGCCGGCCCGGCGCGTGTGGATGAAGGCCGCGCCGACGAACCACAGGGGCCAGCCCACGTAGGAATGCGGCGGGCTCTCGGGCCGTGGCCGCTGGAACACCTTCAGGACCTGGACCAGGCGCGGAACGCCGAGCAGCACCACCGCGACCCAGGGCCCGATGAAGCCCACGAGCGCGGCGCCGATCACGATCGGGTAGAACGCGATCATCAGCACTTGGCTGACCCGGCGTGCGAGCCGCTCCCCGAGGATCACCGGCAGCGTGCGGATCCCCTTGACCGCGTCCGCCTGGATCTTGTCGATATGCTTGCCGAACAGCACCGTGGTGACGAGGATCGCGTACGGCAGCGATGCCAGCCAGACCCACGCCGGCAGCTGCCCGGTCGCGACGTAGAAGGTGCCCGCCACCATGAGCGGGCCCCAGACCAGGAAGACGCCCGGCTCGCCCAGGCCGATGTGCTTGAGGCGGATCGGCGGCGCCACGTAGAAGACGGAGACGAACAGCCCGGCCAGCGCGAAGACGATGACCAGCGGGCCGCGCACGGCGGCCAGGCCCAGCATGATCGCGAGGTCGAGGGCGTTGGCGATCCCGATCGCCGCCAGGAGCTGGCGCTTGGTGACCCAGCCCGAGAGGATCGGGTGCGGGGCGTAGAGCGCTCGAACATAGCCCTCGGTGTCGACGCCGCCCTCCAGGTCGAAGTAGTCGTTGATCATGTTGTTCGCGGCGTGCGCCACGACGAGGCCCACGATCGCGAGGGCGAGAAGGCCCCAGTCGATCGAGACGGAGCCCGTCAGCCGCGCCTCGCCGATGGCCAGCAGCCCGCCGACGAGCCCCGACGTCACGGTCATCGAGAAGACCGCCGCCCGGGTGATCACGAGCCACTTGCTGAGGCGGTCGGGCGGCTTGGTCATGCCCACCGGCAGGTTCGCCGTGTTGAACACCGTGCGCCACGTCCGGAGCCGGTCCTGGAAGGACTGGTTCTCGATCGTCGCGGAAGCCGGAGTGACGGGAGTGGCCATGCTGCGCGTACCCTCAGGACGAAACTTGCTCACATACGGTAGCAGGTTACGCAGGAGTTAGTGTGGCCTTCGCGCGCCGGTCGTCGGTCGCGTGCAATGTCTCCGGCGACTCCCGCCGACCGGCCGAAACGGCCCCCGGACCAAGGTCGACAGCGTCCCCTCGCCGACACCACGGGAGACAAGATGTCGACCATTTCGAGCCGCCAGGCGACAGACCTCGATCACGAGGCCCAGAACCGCAACCCTGCTCTGCCGCGCTCCGCAGACGAGGCGCTCATCGCGGGACCCGACGAGGCGGCGGAGCCCGCCAGCCTCGACCCCGAGGGCAAGGTCAACACCGGTCAGTTCCGCAGCGATCCCGCGATCGAGCACCACCCGTCCGGCCGCAGCTTCGACAGCCGGAATGAGCGCCAGGTCCAGCCTGACGACGTCGGGGAGCGCTGACGGGGAATCCAAAGAGCCGGGCACCCCGCGAGATGGGATGCCCGGCTCGTCGGGGGTCGTCAGCCTTCCGCCAGCAGGGCCTCGAGCCGATCCCAGGTCTCGATCGCACCCCCGACCATGCCGGTCGCGAGCGCGCCGTCGATGGCCTCGGGTGATCCCATGTTCGAGACGGTCGTGACCTTGGTCTTCCCGCCGACCTCCTCGAACGAGAAGGTCTCGGGTCCGCCCTGCGGGCCCGTGCCGTCCACGTCGAACATGAACGTCCACGTGAACGCTGCCGGCGGGTCGATGTCCAGGTACTCGCCGAAGAACACCACGTCCTCGCGGTCGGGTGCGCTGCTGACGTAGCGCCACGCGCCGCCGACGCGGAAGTCCATCTCGGCCACGGTCGTCGTCGTGCCGTGCGGGCCCCACCAGCGCGGCACGAGCTCCGGGTCCGCGAAGGCCTGCCAGACCCGCTCGCGCGGTGCGTCGAAGGTGCGCTCGAAGACGAGGTCTCCGCCCTCCGAGTAGATGGTCGTCGTGCCGGTGCTACCGCGGTCGATTCGGGTCGCGATCATCGTCGTCTCCTTCTGGGTGTTCCTGGTTGTCGTGCACGTCGCGCAGATAGGCGTCCAGCCGCTCGAAGCTCTCTTCCCAGTGCCGCTTGTACTGGCCGACCCACGCGGCGACGTCCCGCAGCGGGCCCGCCTTCAGCCGGCGCGGACGCCACTGGGCCTGACGCCCCTTCTCGATGAGGCCTGCCCGCTCGAGCACGCGCAGGTGCTTGGAGATCGCCGGCTGGCTCATGTCGAATGGCTCGGCGAGATCCTTGACCGATGCCTCGCCCTCCGCGAGACGGGCCAGGATCTGCCGCCGAGTCGGGTCGGCGAGGGCGGCAAACGTGGCGCTGAGCGAGTCCGTCGGCATAAGCATCACCTAGAGGTTATATAACCCGGCGGTACTGTACGGCGGTCACGTCGCGGCTGTCAACCCTGCCCGTGGAAATCCCTGTCCAGGAACGGCCGGCCTCGCCAGCGACGGCGAGGGTCTAGCGGCCCGTCCCGAATTGGCGGTCGCCGGCGTCGCCGAGGCCGGGCATGATGTAGCCGCGCTCGTTGAGCTGGCGGTCGAGGGACGCGGTGTGGATTGCCACGTCCGGGTGCGCCGAGGCCACCGTGCGGACGCCCTCCGGCGCCGCGATGAGGTTGATCAGCTTGATGTGGTGCGCGCCCCACGCCTTCAGCACCTCGATCGCGGCCGTGGCCGAGCCGCCGGTGGCGAGCATCGGGTCGAGAATCAGGCACACGTCGACCGTGGCCGTGTCCGGCAGCCGGTTGTAATACTCGACCGGGCGGAGCGTCCGTTCGTCGCGGAAGAGCCCCAGGTGCCAGACCTGCGCCGTGGGCATCAGCTCGAGCATCGCGTCGACCATGCCGAGGCCTGCGCGCAGGATCGGGATCAGGCCGATCCGGTCGGCCAGCTCCCAGCCGGGCGTCTCCTCCATGGGCGTGCGGACGGTGATCGGCTTCAGGCCCGCGTCGGCGAGCGCCTCGTAGCCGAGCAGCCAGCTGATCTCCCGCACCAGCTCGCGGAACTTCTTGGGTTCCGTGGCCTCGTCCCGCAGCAGGGCCAGCTTGTGCTGGATCGCTGGATGGGCGGAGACGTGGAGGGTGGGGAACTCGGACGACGCGTCAATCGAGACCCTGGGAGCATCGGGCACGCGGCCAATCGTACAGGCTGGGATCGGAGGACAGGTACCATCTGCGGGTGCCCAAACCCAGCCTCTCGCACCTCGGCGTGCGCCTGTCGGCGGCCTCCAGCCCGACCGCGACGGAGCCGCCCGGCACGAGGACCGTGGCGCGCGGAAATGGCGTCGCGGCACGGCCCAGAACGCGCCGCATGCCGCGTTATCCGAAGGGCGCGCCGGCCCCGGTGCTCGTCGAGGTCCGGCGCGCCGGTATCGTCGAGAGCCGCCATCGCGGGCACGTGGTCCAGGTCGATGCAAAGGGCCAGGTGCAGCGCGCGGCCGGCGATCCGGAGACGCCGGTCACGCTGCGTTCGGCGATCAAGCCGTTTGCCCTGGTCGCCCTGATCGAATCCGGCGCGGCCGATGAGTTCAGGCTCTCCCCGCCGGAGCTCGCGATCATGGCGGCCTCTCACAGCGGCGAGGACGTCCACGTCCGGACTCTCCAGGCAGTCTTCCGGCGGGCCGGCGTCAGCCAGTCGCTGCTGGGCTGCGGCACCGAAGGCGCCCCGCTCGATCGACAGACAGCCAACCGGCTCGCGAGGGACGGGGAGGACCCCGGCGCGATCCGCCACATGTGCTCCGGCTTCCATGCCGCGAGCCTGTTGCTGAGCCGTCACGCCGGCTGGTCCCTGGCCGACTATTACCGGCCGGAGCACGCCAGCCAGGCGGCCATCAGGGCCGCCGTGTCCCAGGTCTTCGGCACCTCTCCGCAGGAGCTCCAGGTCGGCGGGGACGATTGCGGCGTCCAGACGTTCGTCTTCCCGCTCGTCGATGTCGCGCGGGCGTTCCGGCTCCTCGCCGACCCGGCATCCGACACCGACACGCGCCGCGCGACCATCCTGCCGGCGCTCATACGCATCCGCGACGCGATGATTGCGGCGCCCGAGATGGTCGGAGGCACCCGCGAGATGCTGGACACGGTGCTGATGCGCCGTCGCTCGGGGCGGCTGGTCGTCAAGGCAGGAGCCGAATCTCTTCGCGGGGTGGGCCTGCTCCCGGGGGCGCGGTCGAAGGAGGCCGGCGTTGCCGGCATGGCCGTGAAGGTCGAGGACGGCGACGGCTTCTCGCGGGCGAACGGAGCGGTCACGGTCGAGGCGCTCTCCCAGCTCGGCGCGCTCGAGGAGGCGGACCTGCGCGCGCTGGCCCATCACCACCGGCCGGTGACGCGCGACCCGCATCGCCGCGTCGTGGCCGAGACCGTGGTCGGGTTCGAGCTGGCCCCGATCTCGGAGCTGCTCTAACCGGTTTCTCCGTCTGGGGGATGATGGCGGCCTGATGGGCATGCAGCGGGTCCCGGACCCCTATCGCGAGCTCGGCCTCCAGCGTGCCGCCACCGAGGTCCAGATCAAGGCGGCGCACCGGCGGCTGGCCAAGCGCTACCACCCGGATGCTCCCGAGGGAAACACGATCCGCTTCCTGGCGATCCAGGAGGCCTATCTGCTCCTGTCGGATCCCCTGAAGCGGCGCGACTGGGACGCGCGCCACGCTCCCGGCCCCGTCCGGGCCGCCGATTCCGCCAAGCGGCCGCCCCGTCCGCGACAGGGCGCGGCCGACGGCCGCTGGACTCGCGAGGACACCGTGCCGGGCGGCGCTCGTCCGAAGGCGCCTGCGGCCGGCACGAAACGACCGACGGCGAGGCCGGGCACATCCGAGCCACCGCAGCGAGAACCGGGCGCGGAAGCCGGCGACGCGGCATGGAGCGCGTCAGGCCGCGATCCGTCGACGCGCACCTATCGCTGGTCCGCGTCCAACGTCCCGTGGTGGGAGGACTTCACGCCGAAAGGGCAGCCGGGCGCGGGTGCCGGAGCCCCGGGAGGCGCGAAGGCGGAGGGCGCGACGAGCGGAACGGCCGCGGCGAGCGGAACAGCCGCGAAGGGCGGAACAACCGCGAAGGGCGGAACAACCGCGAAGGGCGGCTCGGCACCCAGGGCCGGCGCGCAGCCGAGCTCAGCGCCGAATGCGAAGGCCGACGCTTCCACGGAGCCGGCGCCGACCGCCGGGACTCCCGCCGCAGGCAAGAGCGAGCAGGGCCCGCGTCAGGGAGTGGCCGACTTCGACGTGTACAACCGCTCGAGCGGGGCGGCCTGGTCCTCGGCGGCGAGACGCTACTTCCGCAAGGCGTCGGCGGACCTGCCCAGTCGCGGCACGTTCGTCTACCAGGGCACGCAGGTGGTCACGGGCGCGAAGGCCCGCCAGGCGTCCGACGAGCTGCTGAAGCGACGACCGGGCGTGGCGCCATCGGACCGCCAGGCGTTCGAGCCCCGCCCCGGTGACGGGCCGCCAGCCGCGCGCCGGACGTCACGACCGGAGGCAACGTCGCCGGATCGCTCGACCGAGACGCCCGGAGCGGGAGGCCCGCCAACGGCCGGTGGCACCGCATCCGGCGCAGCGTGGCGCTTCGCCGACGAGCAGCCCGTGCCGGAACCCGGTCAGCGCCGCGGCGCGACGTCGCTCGCCGCGCCGGCTGCCGTCGGGGGGGCGGCCGCGTTCATCGTGACGCTGCCGCTCCTCGTGCTCGGGTCGTTCGTGCTCGACCCGCCACTCCAGCCGTTCTACGCGGCGATCCTGCTCCTCGTCGCCGCGCTCACCGG
>JAXDKU010000113.1:0-3751 GCA_034667005.1 Chloroflexota bacterium | reverse complement strand
GACCGGGGTCTTCCTCGTCTGGGACCTCAAGCGGCCCGATCGCTTCTACTACCTCTTCACCAAGCCGCAGTGGCGCTCCTGGGTGGCGATCGGGGCGCAGTTCATCAACCTCGCGGCGCTCGTGGCGACGGCGTTCACGGTGGCGGCGCTGTTCGATCAAGACGGTCTGCGCGACGCGCTGCGCTGGGCGATGGTCCCGGCGGGGGCGATGCTCGCCGGCTACACCGCCTTCCTGTTCAACCAGTGCGAGGGACGCGACCTGTGGCAGAGCCCGCTGCTGTTTCCCCACACGATCGTCAACGCGATCGTCGCCGGCGCCGGTGTGCTGGGGATCGCCGCGCTCGTCGCCGACGCGCCCGCGGACGTCGAACGAACGCTCGGCTGGGCCCTCGTCCTCGGCGTTGCGGCGAGCGCGGCGATCGTCGCCCTGGACACCTTCGGCAAGCACCCCACCGCCCAGGCCACGCGTGCCGCCCACAACATGTGGCGCGATCTGTACGCCCGGCGCTTCTGGCTCGGCGGCGTCCTCACCGGGCTCGCTGCGCCGCTGGCCCTCGGCGCCGTGTTCCTGGCCACCGGCGGACTCGGCTGGTTGGCCGCCGGCGGCGTGCTCGCGCTCGTCGGCCTGTGGTTCTACGAGGACGCCTGGGTCCGCGCCGGCCAGAGCGTTCCCCTCAGCTAGGAGTGCAGAGATGAGCGAAGGCATCGACCGCAAGGGAGCGCGTCGCCCGACCGGCTACGGAGCGCGCGACAAGCTCCTGCAGAGCTTCCCGCCGATCGAGCAGTGGGATCGCTGGGTCGAGTACGACGTGGACGCCTGGCCGCAGAAGGTGCCACGCGAGTACATGATCGTCCCGACGGTCTGCTTCAACTGCGAGGCCGCGTGCGGGTTGACGGCGTTCGTCGATCGCGAGACGTTCGAGATCCGCAAGCTCGAGGGCAACCCGCACCATCCCGGCAGCCGAGGCCGAAACTGCGCCAAGGGCCCGGCGACGATCAACCAGATCAAGGACCCCGAGCGGATCCTGTACCCGCAGCGGCGCAAGGGGCCGCGCGGGTCGGGCGAGTGGGAGCGCTGCAGCTGGGACCACGTGCTCGACACGTTCGCCGAGCAGATGCACGAGGCGTTCAGCGCCGAGCGCCCGAACGATGTCATGTACTTCGTCGGCCGGCCCGGCGAGGACGGCTTCGCCGACCGGTTCCTCGAGACGTGGGGGTCCGACGGGCACAACTCGCACACGAACGTCTGCTCCTCCGGCGGGCGCGCCGGCTACGGCTTCTGGGCCGGCACGGACCGCCCGTCGCCGGACTACGCCAACGCTCGCTTCATCCTGCTCATCTCCGCGCATCTGGAGGCCGGCCACTACTTCAACCCGCATGCCCAGCGGATCGTCGAGGCTCAGCAGCGCGGGGCCAAGGTCGCCGTGATGGACCCGCGGCTCTCCAACACGGCGTCGGTGGCCGACCACTGGCTGCCGACATGGCCGGGGTCCGAGGCCGCCGTGCTGCTCGCGATCGCGAAGATCCTGCTCGACGAAGGGCTCTACGACCACGAGTTCGTGCGCCGCTGGGTCAACTGGAAGACGTACCTGCACCACCGCTCGCCCGGCAGCGAGCCGACGTTCGCGAACTTCATCCTGGAGCTGCGCAGCGAGTATGCGCGGTACACACCCCAGTTCGCCGAGCAGGAGAGCGGGCTGCCGGCGGCGACCGTCGTGCAGATCGCCCACGAGATCGCGGCGGCGGGCAGCGCCTTCGCCTCGCACATCTGGCGCGCCGCCGCCGCCGGCAACCTGCACGGCTGGCAGGTCACGCGGTCGCTCATGCTGCTCAACGCGCTCACCGGCGCCGTCGGTGCCGTCGGCGGCACCTCGCCCAACGCCTGGAACAAGTTCATTCCCGCGCCGTGGAAGAAACCGCACGCCAACGAGCAGTGGAACGAGCTCAACTGGCCGCGCGAGTATCCCCTCGCGCACAACGAGATGAGCATGCTCTACCCGCACCTGCTGCTCGACGGCCGCGGGACCCAGCCCGTGCTGTTCACGCGCGTGCTCAACCCGATCTGGACCTATCCCGACGGCTACTCGTGGTTGCGGGCGCTGCGCGACGAATCGCTCGTCGGGCTGCACGGGGCGCTCACGCCGACCTGGTCTGAGACGGCGTGGTGGGCGGACTACGTCCTGCCGATGGGCCACGGCCCCGAGCGCCACGACACCCACTCCTACGAGACGCACTCCGGCAAGTGGCTCGGGTTCCGCCAGCCGGTGCAGCGCGTCGCGATGGAGAAGATGGGCCGCGAGATCGAGTTCACGTACGAGGCCAACCCCGGGGAGGTCTGGGAGGAGGGCGAGTTCTGGATCGAGGTCTCCTGGCGCGCCGACCCGGACGGGTCGCTGGGCATCCGCCAGTACTACGAGTCGCCCTACCGTCCGGGCGAGAAGATCAAGCTCGAGGAGTACTACCGCTGGATGTTCGAGCACTCGGTGCCGGGCCTGCCCGAGAAGGCGGCCGCGGAGGGGCTGGAGCCGCTGGGCTACATGCGCAAGTACGGGTGCGTGGAGATCTCGACGGAGGAGTACTCCCAGCACGAGACGGAGGTCGAGGTTCCGGACGACAGCGAGGTGCGTGGCCGGGAGGACACCGTCACGACGCCGTCCTTCGATCCCGGCCACCTGCCGTTGACGGGTCGCCCGGACACGAAGGCCACGATCGTCGACGGTGTGGCGCGGCTCGGTTTCAACTCCCCCTCACGCAAGCTCGAGCTGTACTCCGAGACGGTCGAGGAGTGGGGCTGGCCGGACATGGCGACGCCGGCGTACCGCCGCAGCCACGTGCACCCGTCGCTCATCGACCACGGTCGCGGCGAGTACGTCCTGCTGCCCACGTACCGCCTGCCGACGATGATCCATTCGCGCTCGGGCAACGCCAAGTACCTCAACGAGCTCTCGCACACCCATCCGCTCCTCATGTGCCCGCAGGACGCGGAGCGCATTGGCGTCGTCACCGGCGACCTCGCGCGCGTCGAGACCGAGATCGGCTGGTTCGTCATCAAGGCCTTCGTGACCGAGGGCATCCGCCCCGGGATCGTCGCCGCGTCGCATCACATGGGCCGCTGGCGCCTGAAGGAGCAGACCGGCGGCGAGCGCTGGTCCTCGGCGCTCGTCGACATGGTCGAGTCCGGCGACACGGTCACCTTCCGCCAACTGCACGGCGTGCAACCGTGGGAGTCCGAGGATGCGAGCTCGTCGCGCGTGTGGTGGAACGACGCCGGCGTGCACCAGAACATCACGTTCCCGGTCCACCCCGACCCGATCAGCGGGATGCACTGCTGGCATCAGAAGGTGCGCGTGCGCGCGGCGCTGCCGGGAGATCGCTACGCCGACATCCATGTCGACTTCGCGAAGGCGCGCGAGGTCTACCGCAAGTGGCTCGCCGTCGCGCGTCCGGCCAGCGGCGACCTGCGACGGCCGATCTGGCTGTTTCGCCCTGTCAAGCCCGTGCTCGCCGCCTACGCCCTGCCACAGGACGAGGCGACGCTGGCCACGCGTGAGCGCGCCGAGAACGGCGGCCGGCCTCCCGCCGATCGGCTCTGCGAGCTGCTGGACTGGTCGCCGGGCGAGGTGTGGGCCGCCGGCGGGGAAGCCAAGCCGCGTGTGGACACCCCCGCGGCGGCCCCGCGCGACGAGGATCCCGCTCCCATGCCGTCGTGAGGAGCGCTGGCGCCGGCGCTGAGGCCGGCGCGGGCGATGGC
>JAXDKU010000112.1:0-12186 GCA_034667005.1 Chloroflexota bacterium | reverse complement strand
CGTGGACGGAGTGGTGGCGGAGGTCATCGACCTCAACGCCGGGTCCGCGTACGACCGGCGGGTCGTCTTCTCCCGCAGCTGGCCGACACGGGGCCATCACACGGTCTCGCTCGAGGTCCTCGGGACGCAGAACCGGCCTCGCGTGGACGTGGACGCGTTCGTGGTCCTGCGCTGAGCCGGTAGCGGCCGTCGGGGCGCGGGGGCCGGCGGGCGCGGGGGCGCGAGGGCCGGGGCGCGGGCGCCGGCGGCGGGGCGGGCGCGGTTGCCGTCCTGTTTTCCGGAAGGAGTGAACGCGGCGGCACCGCTACGGCCGTAAGGCCTGGAGTCGGCCTCCATTACCCCGCTGGTTTCCGGCGGGATCGGAAAGCCGCCACGCAACGGACCACGGAAAGGCCGCGGACACGGTCATGAGGGCCATTGGCCGCCGTTACGACCCATGTTGTTCACTCCTATCGAAAAGGGCGGGTTCAACTCCAGCCGAGGCGGCCAGGCGCCCGAACGGGTCGCATGGACCGCGCATCTGGCCACCGACACTCCATCCCCGCACCGGCGAATTCCCGGCACTGGCGAGTCCCCGTCCCCCGGCGCCTCCCCAGACGCCACCGGACGCGGCCGCAACGCGATGTTCGGCTGGGACTTGCGCGGGCGGGCGGCCGGATGCATGGTGCTCAGTGCGCGAGGGGAAACCGTCGCGCACGGCTCGCAGGCCCGCGCGATCCGCGTGGCGGGGCACCAGGAGGTCACGGATGTCTTCTCGCTTCCTCGGATCGCGGAGGCTGCCGGCTTCGCGACTCGCCGTCGCCATCGGCGCGGCCACCCTCGCCATCGCGCTCGCGGCGTCATCCGCACTGGCGACCCCCGGCTGGAGCACGCCGAAGCTCCGGTTCGCGGCTCGCTTCGGTCCGGTGCACTCGACCGCCGTCGACTCGCAGGGCTACCTCCACATCGTCGCGGAGGGCGGCGCCGCGCCCGGGCTCTGGTATATCAGCAATGCGCCTGCCGATGGCGATCCGACACCGTCCTGGTTCGTCCTCCAGCTGACGAACAAGGAGGACCACAACCCCTCCCTCGCCATCTTCGAGGACCGGATCTACGTCGCCTTCGAGCGCCATGACCCAGGCACGCTCGCGTCCAAGGGGATCTGGACCGTGACGAACAAGACCGGCACGTTCGTGGTCAAGAACCGCCACCTGGGCAACGACCACGACCCGTCCATCACGGCGAAGGACGGCGACTGGCACGTCTCGTTCCGCCAGGGATCCGCGCTGAAGTACATCTCCAACGTCGGTGGCTGGGCAGCCGAGACGCTCGATGGCACCTGCTGCGGCGGACCGTCGGCGATCATGATGGCCGACGACCTCCTGACGTTCTGCGCCGCTTATCCCGACGGCAGCCCGTCTTCGCCGGGCGGCCTGCGGACCGCATGTCGTTCGACGGGCGGCGGCGCGTGGAGCCACGACACGATCGACGGGCACCCGACGGCTTCCGTCTCGGGCGTCTGGACGGACGTGATCCGCGTCGTGTTCGACCGGATCGGCTGGGGCACCTACTACGCTCGGATGCAGAACGCTGCCTGGCCGAAGCGCTTCATTTCCGACGACCACGGCCGCCCGGACCTCGCGCGCTACGCGAACGGCAACTGGGGCGTGGTGACCACCAGGTCGTCCGGAAACATTCGCTTCACGCTGCTCGAGCCCACCGCCATCAGCCACCAGCAGGTCACGTCCTCGATGAGCGACTTCGCGCCCGAGATCGTCGTCGTCAACGGAAAGGCGCGCGTGATCTTCAACCACGCTGAAGGTGGCACCGGGGACGGCATCTACGTCACCAAACAGCTCTAGACGCGGGGACAGGTCGCGGGCGACTCGCGCGCGGCGTCGCGGGCGGCCATCGATCGACGGATCAGAGGGCGCACGAGCAAGGCGCTGAGGGCCGGCCGCCGGCGGCGCTCGTGTACGCTGGCCGCAATCCATCTGCACACGTGATTCCAGCATCCGGGAGGGTCCAGGCATGCCCCGAATCGTCCGCGGCGCACTCCTCCAGGCGGAGTGGACCGGCGACAAGGAGTCGATGATCCAGAAGCACGAGCGGCACGCCAAGGAGGCGTCGAAGCAGGGCGCCCAGGTCATGCTCTTCCAGGAGCTGTTCTACGGGCCCTACTTCTGCCAGGTGCAGGATCCCAAGTACTTCAGCTACACCGAGCACATCCCCGACGGCCCGACGACCGTGCGCATGCAGGCGCTGGCGAAGGAGACCGGGATGGTCCTGATCGTCCCGATGTACGAAGAGGACGACAAGGCCACCGGCATCTACTACAACACGGCCGCGGTCATCGACGCGGATGGGAAGTACCTCGGGAAGTACCGCAAGACGCACATCCCCCAGGTCAAGGGCTTCTGGGAGAAGTACTACTTCCGGCCCGGCAACCTGGGCTACCCCGTGTTCGAGACGGCAGTGGGCAAGGTCGGCGTCTACATCTGCTACGACCGCCACTTCCCGGAGGGCGCGCGGGCACTGGGCCTCAACGGCGCCGAGATGGTCTTCATCCCGTCGGCGACGTCGCGCGGTTTGTCGGAATACCTCTGGCGCATCGAGCAGGTCTCGCACGCGGTCGCGAACGGCTACTTCGTCGGCACGATCAACCGCGTCGGCATCGAGAAGGACCTGGGCGACGACGACTTCTACGGCCAGAGCTACTTCTGCGATCCCCGCGGCCAGTTCATCGGCGACCTCGGCGACGCGTACAAGGAGGAGCTGCTGGTCCGGGACATGGACCTCGAGAAGGTCGAGGAGGTCCGCCAGACCTGGCAGTTCTACCGTGACCGGCGTCCGGACGCGTACGACGACCTGGTCCGCCCCTAGCGATCGGGCCACGGGACGTGACTGACCCGGCCGCGACGAGCCCCGGGCTGAAACGCGTCGGCCCCGATCTCGGCGATGAGCCGCGCATCGAGCTCGAGCGCGAGCCGGAGCCCTGGGAGCTGCCGCCCGCGCCGCCTCCCCCGCCCCGGCTTCACGAGCGATCCGTCGAGGATGTCTTCAGCCGGATCCGCGGCCTGACGCTCCCGCAGGCTCGCGCGTTCCTGCGCGCGTACGGGCGCATCCCGCGCAACGAGCTCGTGACGGGCGGATGGGCGCCGGGCGTCCGGGGCAGTAACGGCCAGGAGGTCCCGGCGACCCTCGAGGAGATCGTGAGCGGCCGCGCCGCGCTGCGTGACGCGGCGCTCCGCGAGGCACGCGGCAACGGGGCGGACCTGGATCCGGAGCCGATCGCCGCACGAGCCCGTGGCGCGGTCGTGGACGCGCTGTCGCACGGCTCTCTGCGCGGTGGCGGTTTGGAGGAAGCGACGGTCGCCGCGGAGGTCGCGGCCCAGGACGCCGCGCTGGGCCTGGGACTCAGGCCGTGGATCGCCGACTGGCGCTTTCAGGAGCTGACCGAGCCGTGGGCGCGTGGCCTCCTGGACGACGACACGGAGGCGCACTCGTTCGACGCGCTGGGCGTGATCGCGTTCGCACTGGGGGTCATGGCGCTGGCCACGCTCACGGTGGGCCGCTCGGGGACCGACAACAACGATCTCCTCGCCTTCGTCTGCGTGGCCCTGGCGGCCGTGGTGGTCGCGATTCGCTGGCGGGCCCGCCGGACCCCGGCCGCGCCATGAGCGGACCCAGCCCGTACGACCCGGACGAGCAGGCGCGTGAGAACGCCCGCGTCGCCCGTGCGTTCCTCGATGCCCTGACGGCGCGCGAGCCCGCTCGCATTCGCGAGCTGCTGGCGGACGACATCGTCTACCACTTCCCCGGTGAGAACGCCCTCGCCGGCATCTATCGCGGCAGTGACGATGTGATGGCATTCCTGCCGCGACTGCCGTCGATGCTGGATGAGCCGGTCATGTTCGACGTGCACGACGTGCTGTCGAGCGAGGCCCACGCGACCGACCTCTCCAATTACTACGGGGTTCGCCGGGGCCAGCGCTACAGCTGGCGCGTCGTGCGGGTCTACCACTTCAAGGCGGGCCGGATTGCCGAGATCTTCGTCACCGTCGACGACCAGGCGGGTCTCGACTGGTTCCTCGCCGATGATTTCGGGCCCTCCGATGAGAGTGGGATTCCTCCGAACCGCAAGTAGGTCCGCTGCGGCCAACGGCACCGGTGCCCGCACGGCCCCGTGGGTTACTCTCCCGGCTCATGGATTTCGGCTTCACCCTCAAGCCCGAGCACTCCGTCGAGCGAACCATCGCGCTGACCCGCCAGGCCGAAGCGGCCGGCTTCCGCTATGGCTGGCTCTTCGATTCGCACGTGCTCTGGCGCGACCCATATCCCCTGCTGACGCTGATGGCCGAGAACACGGAGCACATGCGGCTGGGCACGTGCGTGACGAACCCGGCGACCCGCGAGCCGAGCGTCACGGCCAGCGCGCTCGCGACCCTCAACGAGGTCAGCGGCGGCCGGATGGACCTGGGCATCGGGCGCGGCGACAGCGCGCGGCGCGTCCTGGGCAAGCCGCCGACGACGATGGCGACCCTCGAGGAGGCGATCCGCGTCATCCGCGACCTCGTCGAGGGGCGCGCGGTCACGTATGAGGGCACCGAGCTGGAGTTCCCCTGGACCGGCCGCTGGCAGCTTCCGGTCTGGGTGGCGGGCTATGGCCCGATGGCCCTCGCGATGACCGGACGCGTGGCGGACGGGCTGATCCTCCAGATGGGCGACCCGGACCTCATCGCCTGGATGGTCGGGCAGATGCGCGAGGCCGCGACCGCGGCAGGCCGCGACCCAGACGCAATCAAGGTCCAGTCGGCTGCGCCCGCGCACGTGGGCGACCGGGCAAGCGGCCGGGACCGCACCAGATGGTTCCCCGCGCTCGTCTCCAATCACGTGGTCGATCTCGTCAGCAAGTACCCCCGGGAGCAGCTGCCCGAGTCCCTGACCGGCTACATCCGGGACCGCGAGGGCTATGACTACCACCACCACGCGGAGGTCGGATCATCGAACGCGGCGTTCGTCGGTGACGAGGTGATCGACCGCTTCTGCGTGCTGGGCTCGCCCGAGGACCACGTCGTGAAGCTGATGGCGCTCGCCGCGGCCGGCGTCGACCAGTTCAACCTGTACCTCATGAACGGCGACGAGGAGCAGCAGCTCGAGATCTACGGCCGTGAGGTCATCCCGGCGTTCCGCGCGGCCGCGGCGGGAGCGTGACCAGCCGGTTTCGGCGCGGCGGCCAGGATCGTGGCGCCTGGCAGCGGCCTGGCGACGGCCGGGGCGCGAAGCTCCAGTGCCCAAGCTGCGGCCTGCAGAACGATGCCAGCGCCCGCTTCTGCCGCAACTGCGGGCTGCCGCTCGGCTGGCCCCAGGACCCGGTTCGCGGCACCACGACCCGACGCGCGGACCTGCCCAGCGAGCGTGGCACGGGCGTCGCCTCGGTGATCGGCCTGCTGGCCGCGATCGCCGTCCTGGCCGCCGCGGCCTTCCTGGTCCTGCGACCCTCCGGGGGTGGCGGCATCGCCCGCCCGTCGGCCTCGCCGAGCGTCCGCGCGAGCGTGCCCGCGTCGAGCGCGAACCCGGGTGCCTCGATCGGCCCGTCAACCGGCCCATCCGTCGTCCCGAGCGCATCTGCGGCAGCTCCGAGCGTGGAGCCCAGTGCGGAGGTGACGGCACCGCCCGCGACGTTCCCGCCGTCGATGGGCTTCACCTGCGCGCCGGCGACCATCGCCGACCCCACGAGCGGCCGCTGGCATGTGGTGCACGCGACGTGGAGCTCGTCGGGTGGGGTCGACCGTGTGCTCCTGGACATGATCCGCGACGGCGACGCCAGCCGCCCCGGCACGCTCTCGATCGAGTCGGTGCCGCTCAACGAGGTCTCGAACCGGACCGACATGTCGCCTCCGCCGAACGCCGACCGCGCGGTGGTGCTGACCATGGATCGCCGCTTCACCGGCATCCCGGTGTCGAGCACGGGAACGGGCATGACCGCGATCCGCAATTACGCCATCGGGCAGGGCGGAGACGGCAATTGGCACGTCGTGATGGGCGTCGCCGGCAAGGGCTGCCACAGGGTGGGCGTTCCAGCCTGGGAGTCCGATCCGGCTCCGTCCGACATCCAGGTCCAGATCGAGGTCAAGCGCCCCTAGTCACGGCAGGAGGGATCGGATGCGCACGCTCATCACGGGTGGCACCGTCGTCAACGCCGACGGCTCGATCGAGGCTGACGTCCTGATCGACGGGGAGACGATCGCCGCGGTCGGTCGCGGCCTGACGGGCTCGGCGCTGGCGGAGCACGCGGACCGGACCATCGATGCAGCCGGCAAGTACGTCATCCCGGGCGCGATCGACGTCCATACGCACATGGAGCTGCCGTTCGGCGGCACGTTCGCGAAAGACACCTTCGAGACGGGCACGCGGGCCGCGGCGTTCGGCGGGACGACCACGATCATCGACTTCGCGGTCCAGTCGAAGGGCAAGTCCCTGCGCGAGGGCCTGGACGCCTGGCACGCCAAGGCCGAGGGCCGCTGCGCGATCGACTACGGCTTCCACATGATCATGTCGGACGTCACCGACGACACGCTCGCCGAGATGGACACGCTCGTCGGCGAGGGCGTCACCGACTTCAAGCTCTTCACCGCCTACCCGGGCGTCTTCTTCAGCGACGACGGCGCGATCTTCCGGGCCATGCAGCGCACGGAGAAGAACGGCGGCACGATCCTCATGCACGCCGAGAACGGGCTCGCCATCGACGTGGTTGCGGCCGACCTGGTCGCGGAGGGCAAGACCGATCCGTACTTCCACGGCGTGGCGCGCTACCCGATCTTCGAGGGCGAGGCCACGAACCGCGTGATCCGGCTCGCCGAGGCGGCGCACGTCCCGGTCTACATCGTCCACCTCTCCGCCCGGGACGCGCTCGACATGGTCCGGCAGGCGCGCGACCGGGGCGCGGCGGCGTTCGCAGAGACGTGCCCCCAGTACCTGTTCCTCTCGCTCGAGGACATGGGCAATGGCTTCGAGGGCGCCAAGTTCATCTGCTCGCCGCCTTTGAGAACGGCCGACCATCAGCCCGAGCTCTGGACGGGCCTGCTCCGCGACGACATCCAGGTGGTGTCGACGGACCACTGTCCCTTCGACTTCCACGACCAGAAGCAGCTCGGCCGCGGAGACTTCCGCAAGGTTCCGAACGGCCTCCCGGGCGTGGAGGACCGGCTCGACCTGATGCACGACGGCGGCGTGGTCGGCGGGAAGATCACGAAGGAGCGGTGGGTCGAGGTCTGCTCGGCGGCTCCGGCGCGGATGTTCGGGCTCGCCGGGCGGAAGGGCGTCGTGGCGGCCGGCGCCGACGCGGACCTGGTCGTGTACGACCCCGCTCGCCGCCACACGATCTCGGCGAGCACGCACCACATGGACGTCGACTACTCGGTCTACGAGGGCCGCCAGGTGACCGGCGGCTCGGACGTGGTGCTTTCACGTGGGAGCGTGATCGTCGAGGGCGGCCACTACACCGGCACCCCCGGCGACGGCCGCTTCCTCAAGCGCTCCGTGGCGAGGGACTACCTGGCCTGACTCCGGGGCGTGGCGCGACTCCGGGGCGTGGCCGGTGTTTGCTTCAGATAGTCACGTGGCGACTCATATGCGCGGTCGACGTCCGCCTTTCCTTCATTCATGCATGGGAGGACTGCGAGTCGTGCAGGCGGGTGGCCACAGGCCACCGTCGATGCTCATTGGCCCAAATCCACGCTTAGCGCGGCGCGACGTTGGCCTGAATCATGGCGTCCTCGGCCGGCGGACTCGTCCCCGAGTCCGTGCATGACTGGCTGAAAGAAACCAGATCCCAGCGAGCGCGCCATTCGGCCTCCGCAGCCATGCGCGAACCTGTCGGGAGCTCGCGGGGAACGCCTGGGCGACGATCGGCCCGAGCGCGGACAGTCGCCTGCGGCTCGTGACGCCTTCCTCGAAGACGAGGATCCTGGCGACCACGATGGGCTTCCAGCTGAGGCGCTCGAAGATGATTGTTGGGAGCAGGCGCACCTTGACGTCGAAGCGGCGCTGCGTCTCCTCCCACGACGCGACGCCCGTCTTGATCTCGAAGACGGCCGCGATGCGCTCGAGCGGACGGACCGCCAGCAGGTCGATCGAGCCGCGCTCGCCATAGACCGCGAACGTCACTTCCGAGAGCACCGTCCAGCCGAGACCGGCCACGAAGCGCGCTGCAGCGGCAACGACGCGAGCGTGGCGTTCGTCGAAGAGCCGGTCCAGCTCTCCTCCCCGCCAACGCACGTCAAGCTCGCCACGCGCATCCACCGCGGCGAGGAGACGCCGCGCGGTGTCTACCGTCAGCGATCCGAGGTGGCCGCGTTCCGCACGTGACGCAGTGGTCTGCGAGACGCCCGCATGGCGAGCCACGTCCGCCTGCCGCCAGCCCTTGCGAAGCCGGAGCGCACGCAGGATCAGGCCGACCCGGCGGTCCTCCACGCAGTAAGGATGAGCAGAGAGCCTTACCTGCGGCTTACGCGAGGGGGACTGCTGGGGCGGGGTGGACTACTTGGGACCAGGTCGGCGGCTTGCGCCCCGTCGGCGGCTGGCCAGATTAGCGGCCGGCGCGACTCAGGGCACCAGCGACAGCTGGAGCTGGGTCAGGCTCGAGGGCTTGGCGCGCGAGGTGCAGGGCGGCGGGCCTGAAGGGACGTTCAGAGCGAGGCTGGCCAGCCGTCCAGCGTCGCGCACCACGAGCGTCAGCGGCTCGGCCGGAGCTCCGGCGCCGCACCAGTTCGTCCACTGCACGAAGCCTGTCGCGTGGCCGCCGGCGGGAATCTGGAACCTGCCCCCAGCAGCAGCGTCCGAGGCCGCCACGACGCTGCCGTCGCCGGCCGTGATGCGCACCTCGAGAAGCTCGGCGACGTCGCATGTGCCGGCCTCGTTGGTCACGTCGACGTTGATGTAGCGGGATCCGGCCGCGCCCTCGACCCGCCCGACGCTCCAGGTGAGCGTGCAGCTGGGACCCGTCGTGGCGCCGACCGGCGTGGCCGATGGGCCCGGGTTGCCCGGCGTCGTCGGCGGCGCGCTCGGTGCTGGGGACGGCGTACCTGCGAGTGCGCTCGCCGTGGGAACAGGCCCCGGTGATGCTGTCATCACGGGATCGCCGACACGCGGAGACGGGGGCCGGATGAGTGCCAGGAGCAGCAGCCCGCCGATCAGCGCGATCGCGACTGCGGCGGCGATGCCGGCGCCGACCCGCGTGAACGACATGACCGTCCAGCCACGCCGGCCGTCCGCCCCTGCGAGCATGAGCTCCAACGATCCACCTCGGTACTCCGGCTCGGGCGGCCCCTGGCGGAGCGCACGCTCGATCTGCCTCTGATCCATCAGCGCACCTCCTCGTCGGCGAGTCGCTCGCGCAGGCGCTCCAGCGCCCGGCTCGACGCGGTCCGCGCCGCACCCGGTGTGATCCCCAGCACCTCGCCGATCGCGTCGAATGCGAGATCAGCGCGAAACCGGAGGTACAGCACGTGGCGTTGGCGCACGGGCAGCCGGTCGACCTCGGCCCAGACGGTCAGGCGGTCGTCGCTGTCCCCGGAGTCAGGGGCCTGCCGCGGGGTGCTGGCCAGGCGGCCGACGATGGCCAGCCCACGGCGTCGCCAGCGGTGCTCGTCCATGGCCACGCGATAGAGCGTCCGGAACGCCCACCCGGCAGGCTCGTCGATGACCGTGCCGCGGCGCAGCTCGCGCCAGAGGCGGACGAAGGTCTCCTGCACGGCGTCCGAGGCCTCCTCGTCGGAGAGCCCGAGACGGCGTGCGAAGCCGAAGAGGTGCTGTCCTCGCTGCTCGAGGAGCTCCTCAATCCGGGTCGGATCGGCCACGATCCCTCGCAGTTCGGCGAGGTCGGTGGCGACCGCGCGCGTTGGCATCATGACCAACCGACGCCGGGTGCCCGCGAAACGCATCCTCTGCCACCGGCCGTCGCCTCGGGGGCGCCCGCCATGCGGAAGGAAGTCGAGCTACGGGGCGGGGATGCTCGTGACGCGGAAGTCGTCGAAGGTGAAGAGCACGGGTCCGTTGGTGGTGGCCGAGCCGACGTAGGCGCGCAGGCCCACGGCACCGGCCGTCTGGAGCCCGGCGGCGGCGTTGGTGACGGTGTACTGCCAGGCGCTGGGCTCGCTGCCGCCGTCGTTCCAGGCGCGGATGCGGATGGTCGTGGGGCTGCTGCCGCTGAGCTGGGCGCGCACGCGGATGAAGCTGTTGGCGGCGTGCGTGATGGCGGTCACGCGGACCTCCGTGCCGAGCGCCGTCTCGACGTTGCCGGTGACCGAGCTGGCCTGCACGAAGACCGCGCCGTTGGCCGCGATGCGCAGCTTGATGCGGTACTCCGCGGTGGCGCTGGTGCGCCGCGCGACGCCGTAGACGAACTGGGCGCCACCGGCCGCCAGGCGGTCGCTGCTGACGCGGAAGCCGAGGTCGACGTCGAGCGCGGAGACGGCCGTCAGGAGGGCCGAGCGGTTGGCCCCCGCGGCCACCGCCATGCTGCCGGTCGAGCCGGTCACGTCGTAGTTGGCGGCGGTGCCCTGGAGCAGGTAGGCGCCACCCGTGCCGGCGCTCGCCCAGGTGTCGGTCGAGGTGCGGCTGAAGAGGTCGTTGGCGTAGACCGTCAGGCCGCTCGCGGCGACCGTCACGGAGCTTGTCGCGAGGCTGCCGCTGAGGCTGCCGTCGCTGGGCGTGACCTCGACCGCGACGCTGTCGCCGGGATCGCCGTTGCCGGCCACGGAGAGATCGAAGGTGTCGGTCAGCGCGGCCGAGTCGATCGTCCGGCGGGTCACGCCGTTGACCTTCCAGACGTAGTGCAGGCTGAGCGTATCGCCGTCCGCATCGGCCGCCGTGACGGTCGCGGTGAGCGTCGCGCCGGTGCCCGGGGCGGGCGGCGTGAGGGCCACCGAGGCCGAGGGCGCCGAGTCGGCCACGGTCACCGGATCCGAGGTCAGCGGGCCGCTCGAGGCGGTCCCGTCGCTGGCCGTCACGCGCACCCGGATGGCATCGCCGCGGTTGCCGTTGCCGGCCGTGGCCAGGTTCAGCGTGGCGCTCGTCGCGCCGCTGATGTCCGCGCCGTTGCGCGTCCACTGGAAGGCGTAGGTGAGGCTGTCGCCCTCGGCGTCGTGGGCGGCCGGCGTGGCCGTCAGCGTCTGGTTGGTGGTGGGCCCCGACGGCGCGACGCTCACCGAGTCCATCACGGGGGCGGTGTTGGCGTTCGTGACCGTCCATGGCAGCGTGTCGGTGTCGGTGAGCGTCCCGTCGGTCACGGTGATGCTCACGGTGTACGAGCCCGCGCTCGTGCCCGAGAGCGTGCCGGAGAGGACGCCGGTGAGCGGATCGATCGAGATGCCTGCGGGCAGGCCCGTGGCGCCGTAGGTCAGGGTGTCCGTATCGGCATCGGAGGCGTTGGCGTCGAGGCTGATCGCGTCGCCCTCGACGTCCGAACGGGTGACGAAGTTCGTGCTGAAGACGGGCGCCGAGTTGGCCACCGTGACCGGGCTGGCCGTGACGGGGCCGCTCGTCAGGTTGCCGTCGCTCACCGTGACGCGGACGCGGATCACGTCCCCGCGGTCGCCGTTCCCGGCGGTGGCCAGGTTCAGCGTGGAGGCGGTGGCGCCGCTGATGTCCGCTCCGTTGCGGGTCCACTGGAAGCTCGGCGTCAGCGTGTCGCCGTCGGCATCGTGGCTCGTGACCGTGGCGGTCAGTGTCTGGGCGGTGGTGGGGCCGCTCGGCGTGATGGTGGCCGTGTCGACGACGGGCGCCCGGTTTGTATTCGTCACATTCCAGGTGAACGTGTCCGTCGCATCCACGGCTGCGCCATCCCGGACGGTGACCGTCACGGAGTACGGGCTGCCGGCTGCCGCGGTGAAGGCGATGGTGCCGCTGATGAGCCCGGTGCCGACGTTGATCGACAGACCCGTGGGCAGCCCGGTCGCCGCGTAGGTCAGGCTGTCGCCATCGGGGTCGGTAGCCCCGGCTGACAGGCCGGGCGACGAGCCCTCGGCGCTGGTGAGCGTGTCGATGTCCTGGTCGAACGTCGGGTTCCGGTTGGTGTTGACCACCGTGAGGGTGAACGCGTCGGTGGCGCTGAGGGTGCCGTCCGAGGCGCTCACGCTGATGGGGTAGGAGCCCGCCGAGGCGAAGCCCAGGGTGCCCGAGATGACGCCCGTGCCCGGGTCGATG